>JBEEOB010000027.1:0-51448 GCA_041191865.1 Bacteroidota bacterium | reverse complement strand
AGTTAACGCTTTCTCTTCGATGGCCCTACTAAGAATTCGGATACCATCATGTAACACTTCGATTTCTTTGTTCTTCTGCTCTAGTCGTTTTTCGTTGATGGATATACCCTCAATCAAGAATTCTTTTAGTCTTTTCGTTGCCCATTGGCGGAATTGGGTGCCTCTTTTTGAGTTTACGCGATAGCCAATCGAAATGATTGTATCAAGGTTATAGAATTTAACAGTTCTTTTTACCGTTCTTTTACCTTCATTTTGAACTACCGAGGAAAGCTCGGTAGTTGAGATTTCATCTAGTTCTTCTTCAAAATAGATGTTTTTTAAGTGAAATCCGATTGTATCAGTATCCTTCTCGAAAAGCTCACCTAATTGTTTTTGATTAAGCCATACGGTGTTATCAGTAAATCTTACTTCAACAACTGTGTTGTTATCAATACTTTGATAAATCTCTATCTGATTATCCATTGTCTATTTATTAGTGGTTATAATTTCTGTCTAAAACTAGACAGAATTAAGGCTACTAAATAGCTTTAGGATTCGATTATCAGTTAGTTGATAAGCTGCACCCTACACGCACCCTACACCCCCGGAAAGCAAACCGCATAAAACTCCTCATACTCCGCTGTATCGGCGAAGAAGCTCTCGTAGTTTTCGGCTTCTGTAGGGTTTAGTTCTTGGGCCTTTTTTAGGTCTTCGCAGGCGCCCGCGTTGTCTTTTAGCTTTGCCTTCACCATGCTGCGGTAGAAGTAGACGATGGCGGAGGATGAGTCTAGCGAAATGCTCTTAGAAAAATTTTCAAGTGCCTCTTCCCACAGGAATACGCTGTTCAATGCGATTCCTAGCGCGAGGTAGCTGATGGCCTGGTATTCTTTGGATTCGCCTTGGGTGATCATGGCGGTGATGATGCGTTTGCGGACGGCCACCTCTTCATCGAATAATCCCAGTTCTTCGAGGCAATCAGCGGATCTGTTTAAGAGGATGTGGTCGTCTGGGGTGATGGCTAGTGCTCTGCTGAAGTCGCTGAGGGCTGCTTCGATGGACCCAAAATGTTGTTTAATATCGCCGCGGAATAGGAGCATTTCAGTGTCGAAGCGTTTAGCGAGGAAGAAGCTGTCGACCAGCGCTGAGGCCACGTCGAATTTTTTCAAACGTAGGAGGCAGCGGGTTTTGGAAATCAAGCTAGGTGTGTGGTAGGGCGCGACCTTGATGGCCTCGTCATACGCGTTGATCGCCAGGTCGTATTCCTTCTCGTATTGATAGGAGAGGCCTAGGTTATAGCGGAAGTTGATTTCTTTAGGGAGCAAAGCGATGGCTGAGCGCAGGTATTTTCTGGACTCTTCGTATTTTTCTAGCACCAGGTAATCGAAACCGATGGCTCCCAGCGTTTCGTCTGATGGATCTATCTTAGCAAGTTCCAGGTAGTCTTTCACGGACAGGTCGAATTTCTCCATTTTTTCGTAGCAGACCGCTCTATTGCGAAGGGCTTTCGCGTCTTTGGGATTTAGTTTTAATGCCAAAGTCAAAGTAGACGCCGCCTCCTTAAAACGACCATTTTCGAATTGGGTAGCTGCTTTCAAACGGTAGGACTCAGTAGTCTGTGCGAAAGCGGCAAACGAAACCAGAATTAGTAGGAAGATTTTTTTCATGCCGGTAATCTCAGAAAAGCCACAGACAAATAGGGTCAATCGCGAAAGAAAATACAAACTATTTATTTAGCGGTCATAAATCTGAAGAATGGATTAAATCTCTGCCAAATAAAGTCAATCCCTTGCGCGTGAAACGATTAAAATGGTAAGTTTAATAAACATTCATCGTTCTATGTTTAATCAGAATCGCATACTCCGAGTTTTTAAGTTGATTACGTTGTTGAAAACGTATCCGGCTAAATCCATTAAGCGGCTAGCTCAGTCTTTGGAAATATCAGAACGCAGCTGTTATCGCTATATGGATTTATTAGCGGAGTTAGGGTTCGAGGTGAAGAAGGATGATCACAATAAGTTTTCTCTACCGGCGGATCAGGTGGTAGAACCATTCACGAAAGAAGAGTCTCATTTAATTCAGGAGGTATTAAGCGTTTCTGTGAAGAATAACCCGCTGGTGGCTTCCATTACCTCTAAATTGCCTTCTTTAGAAGAGTCGAATATCCTCGCGACGAATATTGTGCATGGGCATTTAGCTAAGTTAGTTGCCAAAATCAATGACGCCATCACCCATCAAACGCAGCTCCTGATACAGCGTTATCAGTCTGCGAATACAGAAAGCATTTCGGATCGATTAGTGGAACCCATCGGATTTACGGCGAATTACCAGTATTTGTGTGCTTTCGAAGTGGAGTCAAAACAGAACAAGTATTTCAAACTGGAGCGGATGGGATCTATTGAAAATTTAACGGAAATCGTTAAATTTAAGAAACTGCACCAGCTTTTAAATCCAGATGTCTTCGGTTTTAATGACTCAGGAGAGAAGTTTTCTGTCAAACTGAAATTAAGCATGCGCGCCATGCTCTTTCTAAAAGATGATTATCCGGCAACGGCTGATTTTCTGACTGAACAAAAAGACGGCTCTTGGTTGCTGAACGTGGAGGTGAATAGTATGGAGCCGGTGGAAAGGATAGTGAGGGGAATGCCGGGGGAGGTGGAAGTGATAGGTTGAGATATTTGTGATGGAATTTGTAAGTTATATATCTGGCGTACCATTAATTATAGGTAGAAAAAAGAAAAAAAAGAATGGCATTAAGTTGGAATGAAATTAAGGATAGGGCATTGAAATTCTCAAAGGAATGGGAAGGCACTTCTAATGAGGAGGCAGATGCTAAACCATTTTTAGTTGAATTTTTTAATGTTTTTGGAATTAGTAGCAAGAGGGTTTCAACATTTGAACATAGAGTAAAAAAACTGGATGATAAGGATGGTTATATAGATTTGCTTTGGAAAGGGACGATTTTAATTGAAATGAAAAGCCTTGGCAAAAACCTAGACAAAGCCTATCAGCAAGCAATAGATTATACCCACGGTTTAAAGCAACACGAATTACCAAAATACATTCTTGTTTCAGACTTTGATCACTTTCGACTTTACGACCTTGAAGAAGATAAACACATTGAATTTAAACTCAACGACCTAGTAAATAATGTTCAGCATTTTGGATACATATTAGGGTATCAAAAGAAGGTTTATAAAGAGCAAGACCCTGCAAATATCAAAGCAGCGGAATTAATGGGTAAACTCCACGATAGAATAGAGGAAATAGGTTACACTGGACATCCTTTGGAAGTTTATTTAGTCCGAATCTTGTTCTTGTTATTTGCTGAAGACACTACGATTTTTAACAAACAGCAATTTCAAGATTATATAGAGCAAAGAACATCTGAGGACGGAAGCGATCTTGCAGCAAAACTGCAAGAATTGTTTCAAGTATTAAATACTCCCAAAGATAGTCGATTTAAGAACCTTGATGAACAATTATCGGAGTTTCCTTATGTAAATGGTAAACTTTTTGAAGAGATATTGCCCACTGCCAGTTTCGATACTAAAATGCGGCAAGCATTACTGGATTGCTGTTATATTGATTGGAGTCAAATTTCTCCTGCCATATTTGGCTCGATGTTTCAAAGTGTGATGAATCCCAAAGAGCGCAGAAATTTAGGTGCTCATTATACTAGCGAAACTAATATTTTAAAACTAATCAAGCCCTTGTTCTTAGATGAACTTTGGCTGGAATTTGAAAACATCAAATCCAACAAGAATAAGCTCCCAGAATTTCACAAAAAAATAAGCAAGCTTAAATTTCTGGATCCAGCTTGTGGTTGTGGTAATTTTCTAGTGATTACTTATCGTGAATTACGATTATTAGAGTTGGAAATTCTAAGAGCGACTTATAAAGGTGGGCAACAAGTGTTGGATGTTAGTAGCATCATACTTCTTGATGTTGATATGATGTATGGAATTGAATACGAAGAATTTCCTGCAAGAATTGCCGAAGTCGCAATGTGGTTGATAGACCACCAAATGAATATGCGAATTAGCAACGAGTTTGGGCAGTACTTTGCTCGATTACCATTGAAAAAAGCTGCAAAAATTGTTCATGGCAATGCATTGCAAGCTGATTGGGAAAATGTCGTTTCAAAGAATGAACTTTCATACATAATCGGGAATCCTCCTTTTATTGGAAAACATTTACAGAGTCAAAGCCAAAAGGCAGATATGGAGATCATTTTTGTAAATGTAAAAGGTCTTGGAGTTTTAGATTATGTTTCAGCTTGGTATCTAAAAGCATCACAATTGATACAAAATACAAAAATCAAGGTAGCTTTTGTTTCAACCAATTCAATTGTACAAGGTGAACAAGTTGGGATATTGTGGAATTTACTATTTGCAAACTATAAAATCAAAATTCATTTTGCCCACAGAACATTTAGTTGGAACAATGAAGCGAAAGGAAATGCAGCAGTGCATGTTGTAATTGTTGGATTCGCCAATTATGACTATACCAACAAAAGCATATTTGAGTATGAAGATATTAAAGGAGAAGCTCACGAAGTTAGAGTAAAAAATATCAATCCGTATTTAGTAGAGGGAAAAGATTTTGCTTTGTTATCAAGAACTAAACCAATGTGTAATGTCCCTGAAATGTTGTACGGGAATAAAATAGTTGATGGCGGTTTTTATCTTTTTACCGACTTGGAAAAAGCAGATTTTATTGCAAAAGAACCTTTGTCCATGACATTTTTTAAACCAATTTTATCAGGTGATGAATTTATAAATGGTAGAAATAGATGGATATTATATTTAGCAGATATAGAACCTAGTAAAATTAAATCTTTACCCTTTATAAAAGATAGAATAGAGAGTGTAGCTAAATACAGAGCTTTAAGCACAAAATCGCAAACTAGAGATGCATCAAGAACCCCTACTCTTTTTGCTGAACCAAGACAACCCAAAAATGATTTTTTATTAATCCCAAGAACATCATCGGAAAATCGAAAATACTTACCATTAGGTTTCTACACCAAAGACTTTATTGTTAATGATAGTTGTACTGCATTACCTAATGCTACATTATTTCATTTCGGCATACTAAGTTCATTGATGCATATAGCTTGGGTTAAATCAGTTTGCGGTCGATTAAAAAGTGATTTTCGATATTCAAATACAATTGTTTACAACAACTACCCATTTCCTGATAATCTAAATGAGAAACAAATAAAAGCCATAGAAATAGCATCACAAAAAGTATTGGATGTAAGACTAGAATTTCCTACTAGTTCCCTTGCTGACCTTTACGACCCATTAACAATGCCACCAATCTTGGTAAAAGCACATCATGAGTTGGACAAAGTAGTAGACTTGGCATACAGACCGCAACCATTCACTAGTGAATCAAATAGAATGGTATTTTTATTTGAATTATATGAGAAATACAATTCTGATATGTTCACAATCAGGAATTCTAAGAAAAGCAGATCAATAAAGTAATAATCTTATTATAAAGAATTATTCTTATGAAAAATAATGTATTTGTACTTCGTGCGGACTTTGGTCGTTATACCAGCACTTTCGAAAAGGAAGGGTATATTGGTATTGGATGGTTTGAAGTTGATCCACAAGGTTGGGACTTAACAAATAAGGAATTTTTAAAAGAAAAATATCGTCAAGTATTCCCTAATGACCCTAGCATGAGGATGAACCAGAATGTAGGCCAAATTAATCGATTTGTCAATGATATAAAGATTGGTGATTTAGTATTGTCACCTTGTATGGATAATCAACTTCTCGTTGGTAGAATTGGAAGTGAATTGTATTTTAAAGAGGATAATACATCACCCTACCCTTGGAGAAAATCTGTTAAATGGTTTAAAGAGAAAATTGATCGACATACCTTGTCGGTACCATTGCAAAATACATTGCGATCATCTCTTACCTGTTTTAACGTAAATTCAGCTGATGAAATCTTGATTCAGCTAGAGCTATTGAATAAAAATGACGCTTCGGCTTCAAATAGTAACACCATAATGCCATTGTCTAATTTTGAACTGATACGAAAACGCTTTCTTGAATTGGATGCAACGGAATTTGAATATTTGGTTTCCTATCTTCTTCGAACACTCGGATTCGAACCTACCCAAGAAATTGGTAAGGTTGGTGATGGGGGAATTGATTTTGAGGGAATATTGGATGTTTCAGGCATTGCATCCATAAATCTTCAAGTACAAGTCAAAAGATATGACAAAGGTGTAATTGGAGAGGAAGCAATAAAGAGTTTCAGAGGAGCATTAAAAGAGAATTTCCAAGGGTGCTTCATCACGCTTTCGACGTTCAACAAAAAAGCGGTTGAAAACGCAGCTGATAAAGACCGCAAAAAAATTCAATTGATCGATGGGAAAATCTTTACCGAAATTTTCATTGAGCAGTATGAAAAAATTATTGATGCTATGTATAAGGACGACAATGATGATTTGGCTGGTAAATTGAAGTTTAAGAAGTCGTTATTACCAATATAATACAAATTTAAAGCATGGATAAGTTACCTTTTATCCCAAATTTGTTGTACAAAAGATCAGCTATCCATGATGAATATGGAGGAAATCGACAAGGTGGAATTTCACCTTCTGCCAAATCCCCATATATCTTTATTTTCTCTGGAAAATCAGGCGCGCAATATGGCTATCAAGACAGATGGGATAATGAAAATGTATTTACTTATACAGGAGAGGGACAAATAGGTGATATGCAGTTTAATAGAGGAAACTTAGCGTTAATCGATCATTTAAACAATGGCAAAAGGGTATTCCTATTTGAAAACGAAGGGAAAGGTTACGTTAAGTTTATATCCGAGTTAGAATTTCACGATGCTGATTTTTCTGATATTCCTGATATAAATGGTGATATCAGAAAAGGGATCAAATTTTTCCTAAAAAGAAAGGGAGCTTTGATCCCAAGCATATACCCTTATGCGTTTAATCAGGATTTACTAGTTGAAGATCCATTAATAGACATTGAAACAGTAAAGCCAAATCAAACTGAACGTTCAGGCTTAGTCACCTCACGAGTAGGTCAAGGAGCATATCGAAAAAGAATTATTCATCGCTGGGAATATAAATGTGCAGTTACAAGCTTCAATCAACTAGAAATTTTAATTGCCTCCCATATTGTTCCTTGGGCTGAGGCCTCAGATACAGAACGATTAGATGTGCATAATGGAATTCTGCTATCCCCTACCTATGATGCACTTTTTGACAAGCATCTTTTAACGTTTGACGAAAAAGGTAAAATTGTTCTTACAGATGAAATTGAATTTTCTGCTTTTGAGAAAATAGGGATAACCGGAAAAGAACAAATCAAAGGGTTAAATGAATATAATCTTGAATATCTGAATCGGCACAATCAAAGATGTCAATTCATGTAATTAAGGGCATCAACGAAATACATTTAAAATAAATACCTAATTTCATTACGTGTAATTTATAACTTAAAATAACGCTTTACTTTTATTTTACATTCCTTTTCCCTCCATTCTCATGAAAGTCAAATTTACATTACTAATTATTCTCTTTGTTTATTTAACATCAAAAGCCCAAACTAATAATTGCATAGGGGATTGTGAAAATGGAAAAGGCACCTATGTTGATCAAAGCGGAAATCGCTATGAAGGAACTTGGATAAAAGGAATTAAGAATGGCAACTTCAAATATTATTATTCTAATGGAGATAAATTTGCAGGTATCGTAGTAAATGATGTTGTCGACGGTGAAGGCTATTATGAAACATCAGAATTAATTTTAAAAGGAAAATTACTTCAAATTAATTCTGAAAATAATTCCTATCGGATTGTAATAAACGGTAAAGGTGAAAAAATAAAGCAAAATGGTGATTTTGAAAAAGGTATATTTAAAGACAATAAATTAAATGGAGAAGGGGAAAAGCAGGTGGGACGTCAATTTGCTAAAGGTTTTTTTCTTGATGGAAAATTAGAGGACATAAATGGTTATTTAAAAAGTGAAAATGGAAACATCTATACAGGTGGTTTTTCTAGCGGATCACCAAATGGAAATGGTAAACTAACCTACCCAGCAGGCGCTTTCCTTCAAGGTAAATGGTTAAACGGAAAATGTATCGATTGCCAGTCAAACGGGATAAAAAAAACTAACACGATTGATTTAATACCAGATAAATTTGGGGGTTTTGAAGTATCTGTGAACTTTGAAGGCCAGCTAACGATTAACATGATGTTCGACACTGGAGCACATTTAGTTTTATTAAAAAAAGAACACTTTGAGTCTCTTTGGGCAGAGGGGAAAATTAAAGGCCCTGGCATTCAAACAAGTTTTAAAGATGCTGGAGGAAATAATAATCCAACAGAAGTTTACATATTAAGTAAACTAACCATAGGAAAATATGAAATTCATGATGTAGAATGTGCGATCAACCAAAAGTCTACAGGTGCTCCAAATTTATTTGGAATGAGCGCCATCAGAAAGCTTGGGAAATCAATTAAAATCGATCTAGAAAATAATTATTTGGAAGTAAGTCAATAATCTAATTTTAACTTTTCCTTGTTAACTTAAAAGGTTAGTTTCTTCAAATTAATATTTTCACTTTTCATTTATATTTCACTTACTGTTTTGTCGTAAAAGAATATCCTTGATATAATTTATGTCCATAACGTTAATATCCTAAAGAATGAAAAGTAGCTTAACATTATAAACTATGATTGATTACATTCAGCAGCTCTTGCCAAGAATAAGGCAATTTAGTAGCCAATTAGATAAGAAAGAGCTATTCGTTGATAAACTCTTTACATTACTTCAGCCCAATAATGATGTACACCAGTATACGTTCATTCGTGGCGGAAAGTTGATTCTTACTATAAATGGCAAAGGAATAGAAGGAACTTGGGAATTATTACCTACTGGCCAATTACTAATTAATAGAGGGAGTAATGATATCATTACGCTTGATTTTGATTTTCTGCATCCTGATGTACTAATTATGAAGCTTGGAGGTACAGCCAATAATCCGTTCATTATTTATCGACAGGAAAAAATAGAGAACGGTAATGTATTGAAATTCCTCCAATTATTGAATGTGAAAAATCGAGGAGAAAAAGTGTATGAGTTACCAGGAAGTATTATTTCTGAATCTGATTTGAATGAAATCATCAAAGACGAAAATGGGAATGTATTCAATGGGTTGATTTACTCTCTGCCTTTTAATCACTATTTGTATAGTCACAGAGTTAGAAATGTTAAAAAAGTCAAGAATGGTATTGTGTGGGAAGAATTTCATGAAGTAAAATACCCAGCTTACAACAATACATATGACTACATCATTATTTTGCAGAGTGATATTTCAACTATTCAGATAGGTGATAAGCTGATTGGGGTTGGGCCAATTTCACGTAATGAAATTAAAATAAGTGAGACATTTATACCAGTGCATAATTATATAGCCCAATTTGACGATAAAAATTATATTGTTTCGCTTCGAAAAGACAATACCTTACTCAAGGTCTTTTCGATAATAATATTATTAATCGTATGCATTTTTGCCTACTTCCAGATTGCAAAATATCATTAATTTAGAATTCAATAAAAAATCCATAACTATGTTAGCAAAATTTAAAGGTCATTTATTGTCGGTGTTATTATTATTCATACCACTAATTTGTTTTTCGCAATCAGACACAATAATTACCAATGTTGAAAGAATTCCTTGCATTGTAAGAGAGGTTACAGCAGATGCTATTAAATTTTCTTATCCTCAAGAGGAATTGGTGAATACCATCTATAAGAATGCTATAAAAAAGGTTATTTTCAAAAGCGGAAGGGTTCAATTATTCGCCGAATCTATTCCACTGAAAACTATAAAATCAATTGATGATTATGATTTAGTGGAAATTACAAACTTAGAATCTGACACTAAAGGATTATATCGTGTTGGTTATGTTAGTGCCAAAGCTAAAGGTACAACTACTCTATCAAACCAAGAACGAGTTAAAAATAGAGCATACAGAAAGCTGAAAATTTTAGCAGCTATGATGGGTGCTAACATTGTATTTATTTCTAGTCAACGAAATGAAGGAAATAAGTTTGGCGGATATTATCAATCAGGTTCAAGTTCAGAGACTAATTTGACTGGGTTGGCGTACACCAACTCAAAGTTAGATATTAAAGAATTCAGACAGTTAATTGCCAATAAGCCAATATATGTTGGTGTAGAACAAACGAAACTTTGGAGTGGAGATTATGAAGTGAGGAATGAGCAAATTCTAACTAAATTTACAATTGATGAGATTATAGATGATGATGGAATAATAGAAATAAAAGGTGAAATAGTTAATTCTCCTGGTCAAAGAATATTTAAATTAGTCTCAATGAATAAGGACTTTTTTAATGTCTTTTATGAAGATAAGTCAACTGCGTTCAATGTTAAAATAGAATTTAACTTAAAATAATTTGGGCACATTTTCATATGAGATCAGAAATTACATAAACTCTGTGCGAATCCTTGCTTTAAATTAAAACACCAAACATAATGCATTCAAAAATCATTAATTCCACATTTTCTAAATATTTCATTCATCAAATAGTCATAATTATTTTCCCTGTTTTGTTATTGAGCTGTAATAGAGAATACATTCAAATATTACGAACGAAAAGTGTAGGTTTAAAAGAATCAAAGCAAGCATGGTTTTTTGAAAATGATTCAATCAAAATTACCTACAATTTTAATGCTAGAGGTGGGGTAATGTCATTTAAGCTGTTCAACAAACTTAATAAGCCAATATATCTTGATTGGAAGAACTCGTCATTTATCTATAATGGTGAAAAAAATAATTTTTGGATAGAAGAATCAAGTACAGTCGGAAGCAGTGTCCAATCATCTCAAGTTGGACGTAATGCTTATAATGCATTTGATAGAAATGTATATGGTCTTTCTTTTGGATTGTTGAGTCTCAAAACTGTAAAAGCGGAGAGGATAACATTTATTCCTCCAAATTCAGGCATTACATCAAATGTCGCTTATCACCAATTTAGGCTTACAAAAACAGATTCACATTACAGAGTAGACCCATCCAAGGCAACAAAAATTTCAGTGAAAGATTTAACAAAGAAAAAAGAAAAACTTCGCTCAGGCTATATTTATACCTACAATGAAACCAACTCAATTATTTCATTCAGAAATTACTTAGCATTGTCTTTCACTGAAAATTCTAGTCAATTTAATTTTATTGATAATAAATTTTATGTCTCTAGTTTAGCAGAGATAGACTATCGATGCGTAAAAAAAGATCCAGAGGATGGTAAGTTGTTTTATATAACAGGTATTCCGGGCTACGAAAGTGCTTCGAGCAGAGATAAAAACAAAAAATAAAATGATAAATAGATACATTTCAATAGTGATTATTTTGCTATTACCTAAGATATTAATGGCACAGGATGTGATTAATAAAACTCCATCATCGCTATTAAAAGATAATAGTATTTTTATTGGGATAGGAAAATCAAATCAAACTACTTCAAACTTTGAAAATGAAGTGTTTCAAGTTGGAGTGTCGAGAATAATATCAATTAACAGTAAATTGAATCTAAAAAATGAGATTTCTTTTATAAAAATTCCTTATACCTCTAGGTTAAGTGCAGGTAACTTCAGTGATAATCTAAAATATTTTGAATTAGCTGCGATACCGGAATATCAATTATCAAATTCAATTTTTATCGGGGCTGCTCCTAGTTTAAATTACTATTTAAAAAGTGATTGGGCATCATTTGCTCACCCAACTTGGCGTCCTTTAAGTATAGGTGGTAATTCGTATGTTGGAATCGCTTGGAATGATATCTTATTTAAAATTAGGTATAGTATAAACACAATCGATTCAAATAAAACCAGCACATATTTTGGTTTAAATGTTGAATATAGGTTTAACTTGTAATTACCTCAACCTTACTAAACTCATCAAATTTTATTTAGACATGATGTGCAAGTATTTCATTTAAGAAAGACTAATTATTACCACCTCTATCCACCTAAATACCTCACATAAAGTATACTGATAGTGAAAACTTTTTTGATCCTAAGCATTAATTAATGCCTCCTTGATAACAATCTATATTTTTAACATCAGCATATCCTTAGCACTGTAGATTCGTTTTTCTTTCTGATTAATATAACAAACTAGCTTTCTATGCGTACAAAAACGATCCAATTGAATTGTTTAAAAGTCTGATTCGGGGGCGATGGAATATTGAATCTCCTGTTGTCATAACAGCTTGTTAATCGTGATAGGCAAAAGCATATTTCGATAAATAAGCCCAAAAACATTTGAAGTATTCACTTTTGTATTACCTAAGCATTATCAGCAAACGCTTGAGCTTAGATACACTTTATTTCTTAGAGTTAAACGACTCTTTTGCGACTGTAACCTAAATGAAACAAAAAAAACAGCTTCTACATTACGTAAAAGCTGTTTGATTTCTTAGTTGGCGGTCCGGACGGGACTCGAACCCGCGACCCCATGCGTGACAGGCATGTATTCTAACCAACTGAACTACCGGACCGTTTGTTATTTGGTGGCACAAAATTAGGGAAATTCTGCTTGGATGCAAGAGCTACATCAAAAAAAATACGAAAAAATTAGTCGGCGCAAGCAGAAAAAACGCTATCCAATTGAAAATCATGGCGTTGACCCAGGCTCCTCATCGCACAAATTCTTCCTCAATTTATCAGTTTCCTAAAATCAAAATCACACGAAAAAACCTACCTTTGGCAAACCTTGGAGGATTGCCAAAGGTAAGAGAGATAATATCATGCATTTTCCAGCTGCCTACGAATACCCAAACGCCCCCTATTTTGCGGAATACCTGCAATTTGATGCAGACTCGAATTTATTGGAGGTCTTCGACCAACAAACCCAGCAAATCCTCGCGATCTATGAGCCTTTGACAGAGCAGTCGGCCAATTATGCCTATGCCGAGGGCAAATGGTCACTCAAGCAACTCTTAGGACACATGGTGGATTCGGAGCGGATATTTGCCTACCGGGCTTTGGCGATATCCCGCGGGGAAAGGCAATCACTCCCGGGATTTGACGAAAACGATTACATGGATCAGGCGGGCTATGAAAACCAAACCTTACAAGATGTTTTGGCACAATATAGCAGCGTTCGCGCGGCAACAATCGCTTTGGTAAAATCCTTTACACTAACTCAAGGCAATGCGATAGGCTCCGCCAACGGACATAAAATCTCAGCACGGGCCTTGTCTTGGATGATCGCCGGACACGAAAAACATCATCTTAACGTAATTCAAGCACGATACTTGCCACATTTTTCTTAAATTGGGTCATGCAATTTTATAAATACCAAGGAACTGGAAATGACTTCGTCATCATCGATGACCGAAATCAGGCATTTAACCTCGATACCCAGGCGATTGCGGCGCTCTGCCACCGTCGTTTTGGCATTGGTGCGGATGGTCTCATGCTCTTGCAAGAAGCAGATGGCTATGATTTTCGCATGGTCTATTATAATTCCGACGGGACCGAGGGAACCATGTGTGGGAATGGCGGCCGTTGTTTGGTACGCTTTGCCGCAGACCAAGGGATCGTACAAGAAAAAGCGCATTTTATCGCGGTGGATGGACCCCATTTGGCCCATATTACCCCCGCGACCATTTCCTTGCAAATGCAGGATGTGGCGAACATCGCCCAGCACGACGACGACTATTTCACCAATACCGGTTCGCCGCATGTGGTGCGTTACGTCCAACAAGTGCAATTCACGGATGTGAAGAACATCGGTGCCGCCATCCGGTATTCGGAGGCGTATCAGGGCCAAAACGGAACCAATGTAAATTTTGCCGAAAAGCTCGATCCCCAAAGCCTCTTCGTTCGTACCTACGAGCGCGGTGTGGAGGATGAAACCTATTCCTGCGGAACGGGTGTGACGGCGGCGGCTTTGGTATCCAATGCCACCAAGGGCATGCCCAGCCCCATTCAAATCAAGACTTTAGGCGGTGAATTAGCCGTGCAATTCGAAGGAAACAGCACGGATGGTTACTCGCAAATATTTTTAATTGGCCCAGCCAAACACGTTTTTACCGGAGAAATTTAGGATATGACTTTTGACGCAACAACCCAAGCAAACATCGACCAATGGTTAAACGGCCCGTACGACGCCGAAACCAAAACGCAAATTCAAGCCTTGATCGCGGCCGGCGAACAAACCGCTTTGACGGATTCCTTCTACAAATCGCTGGAATTTGGGACGGGGGGCATGCGCGGCGAAATGGGCGTGGGTTGTAACCGCATGAACCAATACACCGTGGGTGCGGCGACACAGGGTTTTGCCAATTACCTAAACAAATGCCTTCCGGGCCAAAAAATCAAAGTCGCTATCGCACACGATTCACGGAATAATTCCCCGGAATTCACGCGCATCGCAGCCAATATCTTCACGGCCAATGGCATCGAGGTTTACCTCTTCCCTGCTTTACGTCCTACCCCGCAGTTATCGTTCACGGTACGCGAGTTGGGCTGCCAAGCCGGCTTGGTGATCACCGCATCCCATAACCCGAAGGAATACAATGGCTACAAGGCCTATTGGGCCGATGGATCGCAGGTGGTAGCCCCGCACGACAAAAACATCGTGTCGGAGGTGAATGCCATTTCCTCCGTGGCTGACATTAAATTTGAAGGCAATGATGCCTTGTTGCATATTTTAGACGAATCCATCGACACCGCCTATTTGAAAACCATCCAGGCGAATTGCCGCAAGCCGGAAGTCATTCAGCGTCAAAAGGACTTGAAAATCGTCTTCTCTCCTATTCACGGAACGGGGATTACCTTGGTGCCCAAAGCGTTAAAGCTATTAGGATTTGAGGCCGTAACGGTCGTGGAAGAGCAAGCGATTCCGAATGGCAATTTCCCAACAGTCGTATACCCTAATCCGGAGGAAAAGGAAGCGATGACTTTGGCCTTGAATAAAGCCAAAGCGATCGATGCGGATTTGGTGATTGCGACAGATCCGGATGCGGATCGCGTGGGGGCTGCGGTGAAGAACCAACACGGCGAATGGGTACTCTTGAACGGGAACCAGATGGCCAGTTTGATTCTGTATTATTTATTGAAAGTAACGGATTTGAAGGGCCATGAGTTTGTGGCCAAAACGATCGTGACCACTGATTTGATCGATAAAATGTGTGCGTCCAAAGGCGTTAATTGCTATAATACCTTGACCGGTTTTAAGTACATCGCACAGGTCATCCGCGAGTTGGAGGGCAAGGAGAAGTTCATCGGCGGTGGCGAGGAGTCTTACGGCTATTTAATCGGCGATGCTGTGCGTGACAAGGACGCGGTGGCATCATGCGCCATGATCGCAGAATTAACAGCTTATGCCAAAGACCAAGGCAAGTCCTTGTTCGACTTTTTGGCCGAGATGTACATCGAGAACAATTTCTATTACGAGGGCCTTATCTCCTTAACCAAAAAGGGGAAAGTTGGCGCCGAGGAAATCAAGCAAATGATGATCAATTTGCGTTCGAACGTTCCTGCTTCAGTTGCGGGTTCAAAACCGGTAACCGTTTTGGACTACGAAGGACTCGTTTCCACAGACCTGTTAACGGGTATTCAAACGCCTATAGCCGTTGGCCGTGGCATCGAAGCCTCCAACGTCATCCAACTCATCCTCGCAGACGGCTCGAAAGTCTCCGCACGTCCATCGGGCACGGAGCCAAAGATCAAGTTCTACGTTTCTGTTAACGCACCTTTAGCCTCCGCGGCTGATTTTGATAAGACCTTTGCTGCTTTGCAAGAAAAAGTTGGGGTGATACAGCAAGATTTGGGATTATTGTAGAGACGCGATACTTCGCGTCTTTTTTCTTTGGCAATCCTGTGGGTTTTGTTTTCTTTGGCAATCCTTACAGGTTTGCCAAAGTTTGAGGCGCTTTTCGCGCCGATTCTTGTAGAGACGCGACACTTCGCGTCTAATCCCTAGGCTGAAGCCTAGGGTTATTAATAACCCCAGACTTATTCTGGGGATTCTAGCCACAATCTAGTAATTTATAAATATAACCAAGAACCTGATTTTCAATATCAGTTTTTTACTTCTATGATATTTCAAATAGCAAGTAATTGCAGGCATGAATCTGACCGATGTACCTGCGCGCTATTATTTCGACACATCTATTTTTGGTGGATATTACGACGACGAATTTCTATTTGAAACCAATCTTATTTTTGAAAAAGTCCTTTTAGGTAAAATCATCTGCCTATATTCTGAAATAATCGAAGAAGAATTAAAGAAAGCACCAAGTCGGGTAACAAAATTATTTAACACCCTAAATGCTAATCAGAAAGAGAAAATTCACATAAGTGAAGAAATTTTGATGTTGGCACATGAATATATAACTGAGAAAGTCGTAGGAGATACCAGTCTTTACGATTGTATTCACATAGCCGCAGCCACTGTTCATCAAGCAGATGCACTTATTAGTTGGAACTTCAAACATATCGTAAATTCGAATAGAATTATCGGATACAATCATATAAATTCACAGCGAGGTTTGGCTCACATCACTATTAAATCTCCCAGAGAAATCATATGAAAACCACGGAGGGTACAATCAAAGGCTATCATTGTGTGAAATCATTTCGAAGAATTAAAACAACGCTTAGCAAGGAACTATTCGGACTTTCGAATGAAGAAATCCTTAAACGCCTTCAAAAGTCTAGTCGAGAATTTGAAGAAAAGGCAATGAAAATAAATAATGAAGAGACGTGATACTTCGCGTCTTTTTTTGTCTTTGGCAATCCTTACAGGTTTGCCAAAGTTTGAGATGCGCAGCATCGATTCATTCCTATGGGTCACTAACATTCCAAGAATTAAACCATCGATATACTCGGCGCGAAAAGCGCCTCAAACTTTGGCAAAGCCAGGAGCTTTGCCAAAGAGTTCCCCAGGAATTAAACCATCGTGATACTCGGCGCGAAAAGCGCCTCAAACTTTGGCAAAGCCAGGAGCTTTGCCAAAGAAAAAACAAAGCCAAAGAGACTATGCCAACTTAAACTCACTTGTAAAGTGGAATTCAATCTCGGGATTATTCGTTTGGTTCATCCGAAGAATCCAGTCGGATTCCGCGAGGAACACATAGTTACCATCTTTATCTTGCGCGATGTTTTGGCCTTTTAGGCGCACGAATTCTTGCAGTTTTTTCGGGTCTTCGGATGTGATCCAACAAGCCTTTGTTACGGACATCCCGTCAAAGCGACATTTCGCACCGTATTCATGCTCCAAACGGTATTGAATAACCTCATACTGAAGGTCTCCCACTGTTCCTACAATCTTCCGATTACCTAGTTGGGGCTGCGTGAATAATTGGGCTACTCCTTCGTCGGTCAACTGGTCAATTCCCTTTTCCAATTGCTTGGATTTCATCGGATCTAAGTTGATGAGTTCTTTAAAGATCTCCGGCGAGAAGCTCGGGATTCCTTGGTAATTCATCACTTCGCCTTCCGTCAGCGTATCGCCAATTTTAAAGGTACCTGTATCGTATAAACCGATTACGTCGCCTGGGAAACCTTCCTCCACGACCTCTTTATCCTGGGCCATGAAATTATATGGATTCGCGAAACGTACGTTTTTCTTTAATCGAATATGTTGGTAAAATGTATTCCGATGAAACACCCCCGAACAAATACGTAAAAACGCAATCCGGTCGCGGTGTTTCGGATCTAAATTGGCATGTATCTTAAACACAAAGCCGGTAAATTTCTTCTCATTAGGCTCCACCACACGCACATCCGTTCCACGCGCTTGCGTAGGCGGAGCGATTTTGGTAAACGTATCCAAGAGTTCTTGAATACCAAAATTATTAACTGCTGAACCAAAAAACACGGGTGCTAATTCCCCCGACAAATATTCTTCGCGGTCAAAGGTTTCGTAAACGCCTTCGATCAAATCCACGTCTTCACGCAATTGGTTCGCATCACGCTCACCCACACGCGCATCCAATTCAGGCGTCGCGATATCCACTGAAACCACATTCTTTTCAATCTTCGTTTTATTCGCTGAGAACAAGTTCAAGGAACGATCCAATAAATGGTAAACACCTTTGAAGTTTTGGCCCATGTTGATTGGCCAAGTCAAAGGACGAACCGAGATTCCTAGTTTTTGCTCCAACTCATCCAATAGGTCAAACGGGTTTTGGCCTTCACGGTCCATCTTGTTGATGAAGATAATCACCGGCGTCTTGCGCATGCGACAAACCTCCATCAGACGCTCCGTTTGTTCCTCGACACCCTTCACGCAGTCGATCACCAAAATAACCGAATCCACGGCTGTCAAGGTCCGATAAGTATCTTCCGCAAAGTCCTTGTGTCCCGGTGTATCCAGGATGTTGATTTTGACATCATTGTACTCAAAGGTCATCACGGACGTCGCGACCGAGATACCTCTTTGGCGCTCGATTTCCATAAAGTCGGAGGTCGCCCCCTTCTTAATCTTATTCGATTTCACCGCCCCGGCCGTTTGAATGGCCCCTCCGAAGAGTAGCAATTTTTCCGTCAGGGTCGTTTTCCCCGCATCGGGGTGAGAGATGATACCAAAGGTCCGTCGTTTGGCAATTTCCGCGTCAATCTTTTGCATAATGATAAATCAAGGTGCAAAAATACGCCAAAAATATCTCTTAGACAAAGGCCGATGTCTCTTAGGCAAAGCTTCGAGCTTTGCCTAATTTTGAGGCGCTTTTCGCGCCGAGTACCCTAAGTTAAAACCTGGGGTTATAAACTTCGATGCACATTGATCCTAGGTTCACCCCACCAGCCTTCGGCTATTAATAACCCCAGACTTTAGTCTGGGGAATCGGCGCGAAAAGCGCCTCAAACTTTGGTAAACCTGAAAGGATTGCCAAAGGGGCTTCGCGTCTCTACAGTAATCGGCGCGAAAAGCGCCTCAAACTTTGGCAAACCTGAAAGGATTGCCAAAGAAGAAAAAAAGCCTATAAAAAAAGCCCCTTACACAGGGGCTTTTCCATTACGCTCTCGTATTCAAGTGTGACTTCGGTCGGCCGTACAAGAAGTAGACCACCAAACCGAACACCAACCACGCTAATGCGAAGATCTGTGCCGTACGACCTAAATTCAAAATCAAAAAGGTATTCACCAAGATCCCCAAAGGAGCCACGATGTTTAACCCCGAAACCTTAAATGGACGATCACGGTTTGGATCACGGAAACGTAAAATCCATACCGCTAAACATACCATTGTAAAGGCAAATAAAGTACCAAAACTCGTCATATCACCCAATAAAGAAATTGGCGTAAATCCTGCTACGATGGATACCACCGCACCCACTAATATCGTCGATTTCCAAGGTGTCTTGAACGTCGGGTGAACCTCCGCAAAGAACTTTGGCAATAAACCATCTTTCGCCATGCCCAAGAAGACACGTGTTTGGCCCAACATCATCACCAACATCACAGATAATAAACCTGCTGTCGCCGCTGCTGTAATTAAGAATACAGCCCATGGTTGGCCTGCCGCCTTATCAAACGCATAGGCAACCGGTGCCTTCAATGCCTCGCCCGTGATATCATTATAATTAATCATACCCGTTAATACCAAGGATACCGCGATGTACAAGACCGTACAGATCAACAACGAAGCGATGATCGCAAATGGCATATCTTTCTTCGGATTGATTGCCTCACCCGCTTGCGTCGAAACCGCATCAAATCCAATGTAAGCAAAGAAAATCGCTGACGCACCAGAGATGATACCACCCCAACCGTATGCTGGCAACATTTCACCATTCTCATGTTTCACTAAAGTCTCTTCCGGAATGAATGGAGTCCAGTTTTCTACATTGATGTAGAAAGCACCCATAATAATCACAAACAAGATCACCGCTACCTTCAAGATAACAATCATGTTGTTCGCACTCGCTGCTTCCTTGATTCCTTTTACCAAGATCCAAGTCACAAACCAAACAATGATCAAAGCTGGCAAATTCACGGCTGCACCACCATACGAAACGGGATCATTCGTTAAATTCTCTGGCAAATGTATCCCAAAGAGGTGTATGAGCTTATTGAAATAACCCGACCACGATACCGCAACGGTCATCGCGCCCATGGCATACTCGAGGATCAATCCCCAACCGATAATCCAAGCAAATAATTCACCTACGGTTCCGTAAGCATAAGCATAGGCACTACCCTCTACCGGAAGCATCGCTGCAAACTCCGCGTAGCAAAGTGCCGCAAAAATACAGCCGATACCCGCAATAATAAATGAAATCGCTAAGGCTGGGCCCGCATGATAATGTGCTGCTGTTCCCGTCAATACGAATACACCACCACCAATAATCGCACCGATACCGATGGCTGTTAAACTCCATTTACCTAATACACGCTTGAGCTCGCTTTTTTGCATGTCTTGCTCAAACATATGCATCGGTTTTTTTCTCCAGATACTGTTGTTCATAGTTGTTGATTTTAATGAAACATATAAATGCCGGTCGCCCTTTCGAGCAACCGGCATATGAACTTATTTCTTTGGTTTAGAAGATGTTCCTAGGTCGATCACAATTGGCGCCGCTACAAAAATAGACGAATATGCACCAAATACAACACCGATAAACATCGCAAATGAGAAGCCGCGCAATACGTCACCTCCGAAAATCAACAACACCGTTACTACCAAGAATACCGTTGTTGCCGTCATCACCGTACGTGACATCGTATGGTTAATCGACTCGTTGATCGTTTTGATCATCAATGCCTTATTACCCAAGTCTGGATTCACACCGATTTCCTCACGAATACGGTCAAATACAACCACGGTATCGTTGATCGAATAACCAATCACCGTTAATACCGCCGCGATAAATACTTGGTCAATTTCCAATTCGAAACCGAACAAACGAACGATACCCACCATACCCAATACCACTAAGGTATCGTGTAACAAGGCTACAATACCGCCCAATGAATATTGCCACTTACGGAAACGAATCAAGATGTAAATAAAGATCGCGATCAATGCATAGAAGATGGATACAAAAGATTGCATCAAAATATCATCCGCAACGGTTGCTCCTACCTTCGACTCAGAAACTACTTTAGGAGCAGCTGAAGCAAATTCCTTTAAACCGGTTTCCAATGCCGTACGAACTGTATTGTTCGCTGTAATCGACTCATCTTCTACTAAATAAGAAGTCGTTACTTTCAATTTAGTATCACCGTTAAAGGTTTTCACCTCAACACCTTTTCCACCAAAATCATCCGTCAAAGCTTCCTTCACTTTATCCGTAGGAACCGCTTGGTTAAACTCTACGACATATGAACGACCACCTTTGAAGTCAACACCTAAGTTGAAACCTCCCTGCATAATCACCACAATCGCTCCTGCTGCAATTAACAACCAAGAGAACCAGTAAGAATATTTACGCTTTCCGATGAAATCAAAGTTCATGCCTTTGAACAAATCACGTGAGATAAATGTCTCAAACGTCATCTCCTTCTCCTTACCTGCCTTGATCGCACGTTTCGCCATCCACTCAACCAATAAGTGTGAGATGTATACCGCCGTAAATACAGACGTAACCAAACCGATACAAAGCGTTACCCCAAATCCTTTAACAGAACCTGAACCGAAAATGATCAAGATCACACCAATCAAAATCGTCGTCACGTTACCATCCAAAATCGCACTTAAGGCCTTCTCGTAACCTACGTTAATCGCGTCCAACAAGCCTTTGCCCGACTTCAATTCCTCACGAATACGCTCGTTAATCAATACGTTGGCATCTACCGCCATACCCAAGGTCAACACGATACCTGCGATACCTGGCAAAGTCAAAGCTGCTTGGATTTGAACCAATACACCTGCAATGAAGAATACGTTGAAGAACAAGGCCAAATTAGCCATCCAACCTGGTGCGCCATAGTAACCTACCATGAACACGATCACCAATAACAAACCTAACAACATCGACATATAGCCTTGGTTGATCGCCTCCGCTCCTAATGAAGGACCTACGAATGCATCTTCCACGATACGTGTTGGCGCTGGCAATTTACCCGCTTTTAATACGTTTGCTAAGTCTTTTGCTTCTTCTACCGTGAAGCTACCTGAGATCGAAGAACGACCCCCTGGAATCTCACCGTTGATTACTGGAGCAGAATATACATAACCATCCAAGACAATCGCGATGCGACGACCGATGTTAGCACCTGTCAAGTTTTTCCAGATACGAGCACCTGTTCCATTCATCGACATGGTAACTTCCGCACGACCTGTTTGGTCAAAATCTTGTGCTGCATCTGTGATCACATCACCTTCCAAAGGAGCCTTTTGGCCTTCTGCTTGCTTCAAAGCTTCTAAAGCTAAGATTTCGTCACCATTGGTTGCTGGAACACCTTTCGCTGCCCAAGCAAATTTCAAATTCGCTGGGAAGAAAGCTTTCACATCCGCACGACGGAACAATGCATTCACACGCGCTGTATCTTTTACATATACACCGATGCCATTACCCATTTGGATAAACAATTTCGTCAAGGCTGAACCCGAAGTATCTGCTTTCGCTTTTCCAGCTGAATCTTTCGCTGGAGCTGCTAACTGAGATGCCAATGCATTCGTTGCTGTATCTTTTGCCGCTGGAGCTGCTGCTGTTGCTGCAACCGCTGGAGCTTTCGCCTCACGCTCTAAAATCGCACCCAAGGCATTTAAACCTGAACCATATTCGTTCAATTCATAACACTCAACAAATTCCAATTTCGCTGCACCTGATAATAATTTACGTGCACGCTCTGGATTCTCTACACCGGGTAATTCAACTTGAATACGGTTAGAACCTGGTAAACGTTGGATGTTTGGATTCGCAACACCAAACTTGTCAATACGCGCTTGGATGATCTTGTAAACACGATCCACCGCACCGTCAATCTCCGCATCAATCACACGCTTAACTTGTGCGTCTGTTGATGTAGAAGAAATCTTTCCACGATTTACTGAGTTTGAGAAGACAGATGCCAACGATTGAGTCGGAGCAATACGAGCAAATGCTTCGTAGAACAACTCATTAAACGATGACGTCGAAGTCGCTTGTGCAGCACTTGCTTCTGCCAAAGCCTTCTCGAAGTTCGGGTCGTTCGACTGTCCGGAAAGTGCACGCAAGATCTCTACCGGAGAAACCTCTAATACAGCGTGTAAACCACCTTCTAAGTCAAGACCTTTTTGTAAGGCATATTGCGTAACCTCTTGTAAGGTATAACCAATGTATACCGGTTGCTTCCAAAGGGAATCAATGAAATGCAAACGCTTCGCAGCATCTACTTTGCCATCGGCCGTAGTCGCATACTTAATCGCTTGTTCTTTTAATTGGTTTGACTTCCACGTAAACGATAGGAAGAAAATACATAAGGCTGAAATAATCGTAGACAGCCAAATAATGGCACTTTTGTAACGCATAACTTTAAGTTAAATTGAAAATAATAAATTGTAAAGAATATGTCCATTGGGGTTTGGACGTTGGACCTTAGACCTTGGACGTTGGACATTAGACGTTGGACGTTGGACGTTAGACCTTGGACCTTAGTCATTTGACTAGCGACTAGCGACTAGCGACTAATGACTAGCGACTTCCCCTCATGGCGCCAGCGTGGCGATAAATTGAGTCAATAAAATGCGCATGAATTGCGTCCGATGGACTACCGAAGGCAATTTAATGGATGTGGAAGAAACCTTCGCAATAATTACTTGAAGGCTTGGGAATACAAAATCCTGCGGAAAATCGAGTTGGGTGCTAGAGCTTGTTTGGTAAACATGCTGTTCCGCTACCTGAATCGTCTTTTGTTGTTTTTCCGTTTTTACCTTTGCTTGGTCGGCCTGAACGAAAGATATTGGCTTAGCCACGAGCCAAAACAGCACGGGCATAAATAACAATAAATGAAATACGTTGACCTTCTTTTGCATGATAAGTAGCAAAAATAGGATAATTTTCTTAGAAATCAATTCGGAATGGAATTTTCGTAAATTTGTCATTCCAAAAATTCGCCATGTTCAATTATTTAGCGCCCGCATACGTACAAGCTTTTATCCAAGCTGCCCTCCATGAGGACATTGGTGATGGAGATCACACGTCCCTTTCCACCGTTCCTGCGGATGCGACGGGTGCGGCTCAATTACTGGTGAAAGACCGGGGCGTATTAGCCGGCGTCGAATTATCCTTATTGATTTTCAAGGAGGTTGACCCTGCGCTGCAAGTGAACGTTTTCATCCACGATGGCACTTGGATTGAACCTGGCCAGGTCGTTTTGGAAGTTGCGGGTTCCTCGCAATCCATCTTGAAAGCGGAACGTTTGGTATTGAACTGCATGCAACGCATGTCGGGAATTGCGACTTACACGCGTTCGTTAGTCAATATGTTAGAAGGTACGCGGGCCAAATTGTTGGATACGCGCAAGACGACGCCCAACTTCCGTTTGGCGGAAAAATGGGCTTGCAAGATTGGCGGGGCTGTAAATCACCGCTACGGTTTGTTTGACATGATCCTCATCAAAGACAACCATGTGGATTTTGCGGGTGGAGTCAAAGCAGCTTTGGAGAAAAGCTTTGCTTACAATGCTAACTTGCCTAAGCCCTTAGCGATTGAAATCGAAGTGCGCAACGAAGACGAATTAGACCAAGTTTTAGCCATTGGTGGTGTCCAACGCATCATGTTGGACAATTTTAGCCCCGAACGCCTCCGCGCCGCGATTCGTAAAATTGACGGTCGATTTGTGACCGAAGCATCCGGTGGCATCAATGAACAAACACTCCGCGCCTATGGCGAAACGGGAGTAGATTACATATCCGTGGGTGCCTTAACGCACCAAGTGAAAAGTTTAGACCTTAGCCTGAAAGCGAAATGAATTTAATCGACGAAGCCAAATCCGTTGGGTACATCGCCCGTTCCACTCCCAAAGGGGTTGAATTAATTACTGAAATCCAGCGCCTGAAAAAGGAGAAAAACGCCGTGATTTTAGCGCATTATTATGTGGATGGTGAAATCCAGGAATTGGCTGATTATGTGGGCGATTCCTTAGGACTTTCCCAAGCCGCTGAAAAAACAGAGGCGGATTTGATTGTTTTCTGTGGCGTGCATTTCATGGGCGAAACAGCAAAAATCTTAAATCCTTCTAAAAAAGTGGTTGTTCCAGATTTTAATGCAGGATGTTCCCTCGCGGATTCGGTACCTGCATCCGAATTTGCCGCTTTAAAAGCCGCACATCCCAATGCGATTGTGGTTTCGTACATCAACTGCTCGGCCGAAATTAAAGCGATGACCGACATCATTTGCACCTCATCCAATGCGGTTCAAATCGTCGAGTCCATTCCTGCAGATCGGGAAATTATCTTTGCACCAGATGCCAACTTAGGTCGCTACGTGGCACACAAAACTGGTCGGGAATTGATACTTTGGGAAGGTGCCTGCATGGTACACATCGATATTTCGTTGGAGAAATTAGCGACCCTGAAAAAAGAATACCCCGATGCTTTATTGATCGCCCACCCTGAATGTAAAGAAGTGATTTTAAAGGAAGCGGATTATGTAGGATCGACAACTGCGCTTTTAAAATTCGTAGAAACCTCACCCAATTCCACCTTCATCGTGGCAACGGAGGCCGGCATCATGCACAAAATGAAGCAAGCGGTTCCGCATAAGCATTTGATCCCCGCACCGGCGAATGAACAAAACACCTGTGCTTGTTCCGAATGTCCCTACATGAAAATGAATACCTTGGAGAAGTTGTACAATGCCTTGTACTACGAACTACCTGAAATCAACTTGGAAGAATCCATCCGCGTGCCGGCGTATAAGGCGCTGAAAGCGATGTTGGAGATTTCCGCATAGTAGAGACGCGATACTTCGCGTCTAAAGCCCCCTTTGGCAATCCTTTCAGGTTTTTGCAGACTCTTTGGCAATCCTTTTAGATTTGCCAAAGGTTGAGGCGCGTTTTCGCGCCGATTCCCCAGACTGAAGTCTGGGGTTATAACCCCAGGTTTTAACCTGGGGACGTACACCACCAGCCTCCGGCTGGGATCCCTAGGCTGAAGCCTAGGGCTATAAATCATGGGAACGCCACAAACACTAGCTTATAACCCCAGGTTTTAACCTGGGGGCGTACACCACCAGCCTCTGGCTGAGATCCCTAGGCTGAAGCCTAGGGCTATAAATCATGGGAACGCCACAAACACTAGCTTATAACCCCAGGTTTTAACCTGGGGGCGTACACCACCAGCCTCCGGCTGAGATCCCTAGGCTGAAGCCTAGGGCTATAAATCAAAGAAAAGGCCCTAAACTTTTAACCCCAGACTTCAGTCTGGGGAATTGCCAAATAGACTGGCGACTAATGACTAGCGACTGCTAGACAGTTAAACGTGATGCATCACGTTTAACTGTCTAGCTCAAACATCGCCTCGATCTCCACGGGAATATTATCCGGCAAGGTTCCCATCCCCACTGCGGAACGAACCCCGATGCCGTTTTCTTCTCCCCAAACCTTCGCGAATAATTCCGAACAACCATTAATCACATAGGGATGACGCAAAAAATCATCCGTCGCATTCACCATGCCCAAGACTTTGATGACGCGTTTGACACGATTCAAAGAACCCAATTGCGCTTTTAAGGTCGCTAATATCGTCAAGCCCACCTGCTGCGCAGCGAGTTTTCCTGCCTCGATATCCATATCCGCGCCGATCCGACCGATAATCAAAGACGCATCCGGCAGCACCGGTCCATGCCCTGAAACATAATAAAATTCCCCTACCTGTAAACCGGGTTTGTAAACCCCTAAAGGTTTCGGTGCGGGTGGTAATTCAAGGCCCAAGGCCGCAAAGCGCTCTTCTGGTGTTTGCATTATTTCTTATGTAATTGGAGAATAATTTCCGAGATCAATCCAGTCCAACCGGTTTGATGATTCGCCCCTAAGCCTTTTCCGGTATCCCCATCAAAGTATTCAAAGAACAAATGGGAATCATCATGTAATTTTTCGTGCCCATCGTACATCGGCACAACGCCTTTTTCGTTTGGCACAAACATGGCCAACAAACGGCGAGAAACGCCTTCCGCCGCATCTTTGATATTCATCATTTCGCCGGAATTCGTTGGGAATTCCACCTCGTAATCCGCCCCATAGTAGTCGGAGAACTTACTCAACGAATCCAAAATCAAATAATTCATCGGGAACCAAATCGGACCACGCCAGTTGGAGTTACCCCCAAACATACTGCCCGTCGACTCCGCCGGTGTATAATCGACTTGCAATGTCCCACCTTCGTAGGCAAACTTGTACGGATGCTCTTTGTGATATTTGGACAAAGAACGAATACCGTAGTCCGACAAAAATTCCGTCTCATCAAACATCCGTTTCATGATCATCTTCATCCGGTGACCCCGCAAAATCGAAAGCAAACGGCTTTCCCCTTTGCCTGGTTCATACCAACGGGAAATCAAACTCGCCAAATCGGGGCGGTTGTTCAATACCCATTCCACCCGGCGTTTGAAGGCTGGTAATTTTTCCAACATATCCGAAGTCAATACCTCGACCGCAAAAAGCGGTATCAGACCCACCATCGAACGGACCTTTAATAATTCAGCAGATCCATCTTCCTTATGCAACATGTCATAATAGAATTGGTCATCTTCATCCCAAAGGTTTAATTTATCTCCACCGATCGACTGCATCGCGCCGGCAATGTGCAAGAAGTGTTCAAAGAATTTGGAAGCCATATCTTGATAAACCGGATTTTCCAAAGCAATCTCACAGGCAATGCGCAACATATTCAAGCTGTACATGGCCATCCAGCCCGTACCATCTGCCTGCTCCAAGTGTCCTCCCGTAGGCAATTGCGCCGAGCGGTCAAACACGCCAATATTATCCATGCCCAAGAAACCACCTCCAAAGATGTTGTTTCCTCCCTCATCCTTCAAATTCACCCACCAGGTAAAGTTCAAAAGCAACTTATGGAAAATGCGTTCCAAGAAAACCACGTCCCCTTTTCCGCCATTCATCTCTTTATCAATTTCGTAAACCTTCCACGTCGCCCAGGCATGCACCGGAGGATTTACATCCGAAAATGACCATTCATAGGCTGGAATCTGCCCGTTCGGGTGCATGTAATATTCCCGCAGAATAACGGCTAATTGGCGTTTCGCAAAGTCGGGATCCAAACGTGCCAAAGGCAAGGTATGAAAGGCTAAATCCCAAGCCGCAAACCATGGATATTCCCATTTATCGGGCATCGAAAGGATGTTGGCCGCATACATATGCCGCCAGGTATTATTCCGACCGAGCTTCCGGGAGGCATCCGGTTTTGGCATGGCAGGATCGCCTTTGATCCATTCAAAAACATTGTAGTAATACCATTGTTTGGTCCACAACATGCCCGCATAGGCTTGACGCTGCAAATTACGCAAGTTTGCGTCTTGAATATCTTTCTGTAAATCCGCGTAGAAATCATCGGCATCCTTCAAGCGCGCCGCATAGATTTCATCGAAATCCGCAAAGGGTTCGCGCAAGGTCAGCGTCGTTAAGCGCAAACGAAACACCTTCTTCCCTCCCGCCGGGATCTTCGCAGTATACCGAACCGAAGCTTTGGTACCAATGTGATTGGGATTTACCGCATGTTTATTTTTATTGACGATATAGTCATTGATCCCATCCTTCGTGAAATGCGACAAATTCGCAGATCCGTGCAAACGCTCAAAATTGGTTTCATTGTCACAAAACAAGAACTCATCGGCTTCTTCGGCATATAATTTAAATCTGCCTACCACGCGGTGGTCCACCTCGATGAAGGAATGTCCGACACCGGTCAACATCGGTTTATAATTGTATTTTTCGTAACCCCAGCACCAGGTATTTCGGTACCAAATCGTCGGCAAAACGGTAATCGGCGCCGCGACTTTCGAGCGATTCTCAACGGTTACTTGAATGAGAATATCCTGTTCGTCCCCTTTGGCATATTCCATGGAGATGTCGAAAAACTCATTTTTATCGAAGATGCCGGTATCCATCAACTCGTATTCCGGCTCTAAACGCGAGCGTTTTTTGCTTTCGTCGATGAGTTTTTGGTAAGGATACGTTTGCTGTGGATACTTGTACAGCATTTTTTGGTAGGAGTGCGTGGGCGTGGAATCTTGGTAGTAATATAATTCCTTGACGTCCTCTCCGTGATTCGATTCATTGCCCGTTAGGCCAAAAAAGCGTTCTTTAAGAATATGATCGCGGTGGTTCCAAAAAGCAAACGCGAAGCAAACATGTTGTTTATTATCCGATATTCCACCGATTCCCTCTTCCCCCCAGCGGTAGGCTTTGGAGCGGGCCATGTCGTGTGAAATCGTATCCCAAGCATTTCCACTGGCTGAATAATCTTCCCGAACCGTGCCCCATTGACGCTCAGTCAAATAAGGTCCCCACTTTTTCCATCCTTTATTATCGTTGCGAAGACTCAGTCGTTCGCGTTCAGCTCCCTTGTTTGACATAAATTGATAAATGCTTAGGTGTTGATATATTCGGTAAACCACAAATATAGAATTTTTGGTGGAAATCCATCTTGTAGAAAAAGGACAATTGAAAGGACAATGCACCGGATGTTCACCTTTCTTTTTATATTCGAATGCTAAATCAAACAAATGAAAAAACTAACTTACCTATTATGCCTTTTGGCTTTCGTTTCTTGTAAATCAGGCGATGCCAAAAAAGAACTCAGCACGCTAGTCGACTCCTACTACGAGGAACAACTGAAACTCAATCCCGTTTCCGCGACAGCCAATGGCGATAATCGTTACAATGACCAATTAAACATCGATTTCACCGATTCCCACCGTGCGAAAATCAAGGCGCTTTTGGAAAAAACGCAAACGAGCTTGAGCGAAATTGATCGGGAGAAATTAGACGCCAACGATCAGATCACCTTTGATATGTTGAAGCGTGATATCGAATTAGGCTTGGAAGGATTAACATTCCAAGACAATTTGATGCCCTTAAACCAATTTTATGGCTTTCATTTAACCTTCGCGCAATTGGGCAGCGGTTCGGTGATGCAACCCTTTGCCACGAAAAAGGATTATGAGAATTGGGAAAACCGGATGCACATCGGCGCAGCCTACATGGATTCCAGCATCGTTTATTTCAAAAGAGGGGTTGCGGCAAACGTCGTATTGCCAAAGGCTTTGGTGGAAAAAATCATACCACAATTGCAATCATTCAACGTAAGCGACATCAAACAAAGTACTTTTTACGGGCCTTTGAATAATTTTCCTAAGGATTTCACAGCAGCGGATAAAGCGAAATTTACGCAAGAATACACGCAGATTATCCAGTCGGAAATCATGCCAGCCTATGCACGTTTGGCAGCATACCTACAAAAAGAATACTTACCCAAATCACGTACCAGCACAGGTATTTCAGCGATTCCAAACGGAACAGCCTATTATCAGTACTTAATTCGCGTCTTAACGACCACGGATAAACCCGCGGATGAAATTTACCAAACCGGTTTGGCAGAAGTAAAACGCATTCGGACCGAAATGGAGAAAACGAAAGAGGCTGTAGGATTCCAAGGCACTTTGGCAGAATTCTTCACACACATGAAGACAGATGCAAAATTCTATCCATACAAAACGCCCGCTGAAGTGCTTGCTGCCTTTCATGCGATTCATAAAAAGATGGAACCTGCGTTGAAAACGATGTTTGGCAGCGTTCCTAAAACACCTTTTGAAATTCGTCAAACAGAGGCATTCCGTGCCGCATCTGCATCCGCCGAATATTTCCAAGGATCTGAGGATGGAACACGTCCAGGTATTTTCTATGTACCTATTTTGGATGCGACTAAATTCAATACGACATCCGGCATGGAAAGTTTATTCTTGCATGAGGCGATTCCGGGGCATCACTATCAAGTGAGTCTCCAACAAGAAAATAGCCAATTACCCAAATTCCGTCGCTTCGGAGGTAATTCGGCCTATGCAGAAGGCTGGGCATTGTATACCGAAAGTCTAGGTAAAGAATTGGGTTTATATACGGATCCATATCAATACATGGGAGCTTTGGGCGATGAAATGCACCGGGCAATTCGACTTGTAGTAGACGCCGGCATGCACTCAAAAAATATGACGCGCGAAGAAGCCATCAAATACATGATGGACAATGAGCCGCTTAGCGAAGAAGGTACAATCGCGGAAATCGAACGCTACATGGCGATTCCTGCCCAAGCACTTTCGTATAAAATTGGAGCCTTGAAAATCCGCGAAATCCGTGAACGTTTGAGCAAAGAATTAGGTCCGAAATTCAAACTTTCTGATTTCCATGATGAGATCTTGAAGGATGGCAACATGCCTTTGGATGTGATGGAAAATAAGATGAATCGCTGGGCGAAAGGATTGTAATCATTTCCCTTTGGCAATCCTCCAAGGTTTGCCAAAGTTAAGACGCGATACTTCGCGTCGATTCCCCAGACTGAAGTCTGGGTTTATAAACTTTGGCCTCTTTCTTTGGCAAACCTTTCAGGATTGCCAAAGTTGGCCCATGCTTGGAAACAATAGACGCGAGGTTTCGCGTCTCTATTACATTACCCAAAGTTTGAGACGCGAAGTATCGCGTCTCTACAAATTCATATGATCAACCTCACCACATCCTTTTCCATCCCACGCGCCACGCATCTGATTCGACCAAACAGCCAAATCCTGTGCATCGGATCATGTTTTTCGGAAAACATGGGGCAGCGTTTGGCTAATTTACCTTTGGAAGTTTCCAACCAAGCCTTGGGTACCTTGTTTCATCCGCTGAACATTATCCGTGGATTAAGCCCTCAAGTATTACAGGAAAGCGATTTATATCCGCAAGGGGATTTGTTGGTTCACCCCGACTTTCATTCGCAATTCATGGGCAAGAATCCGGCTGATTTTTTGACGGAATTGACGAAAATCAAATCCAGTACCCTCGAATTTTTATCGGAAAGCAATTTTGTCATCATCACCTGGGGAACAGCGTATTATTACGAGGACCAGGAATTAGGTCGGGCCATCGCCAATTGCCATAAACAGCCCGCTGCGCGCTTTGTCAAAAAGCAAAGTACGGTGGAGGAGATTTGTTTGGGCTATGAAAAATTTCTTCGAGAAAATCCGTTCAGGAAAATCATCCTGAGTGTTTCGCCCGTTCGCCACACGCGGGACGGGATGCCGGAAAATAGTGTATCCAAAGCCATTTTGCGATTGGCTGCCGATGCCTTGGTTCGGAAATTTCCCGATCAAGTACAGTATTTTCCTGCCTATGAAATCATGCTGGATGAATTACGCGATTATCGTTTTTATCAGACCGACATGATTCATCCGACGGAGCAGGCAATCGATTATATCTACAAGCGCTTCAAAAATGCGCATTTCGATGAAAATTTAGTCGATATTGCTAAAAAATGGGATGAAATCCTACTAACCGTTCAGCACCGACCGCACCCCTTGCAATACCCGCAACACCGCGAAGTTTTAACACGACTTCGTGCGGAAATCGTAGCGAATCAGTCGGGGGTAGATTCATCCAAGATATTGGCAAAAATAGACCAACAAATATTGGCCTTATCTTAAGACAAAGCCCTATATTTGAGGTTTGAAAGGAAAGAACGTATTATGGGAGAATTGAGTGTAACAAAAGAAATCATCTTAGGTGCCTTGAGCACGGTACAAGAGCCAGACTTGAAAAAGGATTTGGTGACCTTGGGGATGATTAAAGATATCGAATTGGGCGTAGGAGAAGTTCGCTTTACCGTTGTATTAACAACGCCTGCCTGTCCCTTGAAGGAAAAAATCAGACAAGATTGCGAGGCTGCCATTCACAATTTGGTTCATCCGGATTTGAAAGTAGTCATTAACATGACCGCTGAGGTAACATCCTTGCAACAACAAGATCCCTTAATTCCGGGCGTTAAGAATGTCATCGCGGTGGCATCCGGCAAGGGAGGTGTGGGTAAATCAACCGTTACAGCGAATTTAGCCATGGCTTTGAAAAAAGCAGGTGCCAAAGTAGGCATTTTGGACGCTGACATCTCGGGACCATCCATCCCGGTGATGTTTGGCGCGGAAGATATGCAACCTTTGGTACAAGAAGTCAACGGAAAAAACCGCATTCAGCCCATCAACCAATACGGCATCAAGTTGATTTCCATGGGCTTTTTAGCACCTACGGAAAGTCCTGTGCCTTGGCGTGGACCGATGATGACGCAGGCTTTGCGTCAATTTTTCGGCGATACGAATTGGGAGGAATTGGATTATTTATTAATCGATTTACCTCCAGGAACGTCTGACATCCACTTGACCTTGGTACAATTAATCAAATTGACAGGTGCGGTGATCGTCACAACACCCCAAAAAGTTGCGCTTTCAGATGCAACGAAGGGACTACAGTTTTTCAAACAAAATGGCATCAATGTGCCTATTTTGGGATTAGTAGAAAACATGGCATATTTCACGCCCGCTGAATTGCCCGACAATAAATATTATTTGTTTGGCCAAGATGGCGGCAAGGAATTAGCGACAAAATACAAGGTTCCCTTTTTAGGGGAGGTACCTTTGGTACAAGGAATCCGAGAAGCGGGCGATGCGGGAAAACCGATCGCGGCAGAAGAAGGACCTACCGCGGATGCCTTTGGACAAATTGCGGCTAATTTAGCGCAGCAAATCGCGATAAATAACGCACAATAGAAAGCTACATGGAAAATCACCCACTCTATACCAGAATCCAAACAGCTTTAGATAGCATCAGACCCTATTTAGTAGCAGACGGCGGAAACGTAGAGATTGTTGAAATTACGACCGAAAATGTGCTAAAATTAGCGTTGGTAGGCAATTGCCAATCATGCAATATGTCGGCGATGACATTTCGTGCCGGCGTAGAAGAAGCGATTCGTCGCGATGTACCTGAAATTACAGCAGTAGAAGAAATCAAAGTAGGATGATGCGAATAGGAATATTTTTTGGTGGCCAGGCGCGCGAGCGTGAAATCAGTTTTGCTGGCGGCAAAACGGCGATGGCACATATCAACAAGGCTTTATTCACCCCTGTGCCTGTTTTTGTAGACGGGCTTGGAAATTTCATTCTGATCAAAGAAGAATTAATTTTTCAAGAATCCATCCGCAGCTTCTTCCCTCCTGCCGCTTACCAAACGGCTCCTTTTTCTGTTTACACAGAATCATTAACAGATTTGAGCGATTACGATGCAATGATTGCATCCATCGGAACGAAAATCAGCCCGGCAGAATTTTCCGCACATTTTGATTTTGCATTCATCGCGATGCATGGTCCGGGTGCTGAGGATGGGAGTATTCAAGGCTTATTCGAGTGGTTTAACATCCCTTATTCAGGGCCGAGTGTATTAGGTTCGTCGATTGGAATAGATAAAATCAAACAAAACGATTGGCTTAAAAAGAGCGTCGGTTTGGATAAAAAATACTTCGTATTGCAGCGTGCCGACTATGAAGCGTATGGTCGGGAGACGCTATTTGAGCAAGTAAAAAAGGCCATAGGGATTCCCTTTGTGGCGAAAGCCCCTCATCAAGGATCGTCGATTGGTTTGGCATTTGTCAAAGAAGATTCGTTAGAGGTTTTTGACCAGGCGATTAAAAAATGCTTGTTCATTCAAGAAATTTACCGGGAGCATTGGATTACATATTCGGAAGACCAACAAGTTGAGGTACTTCAGAAGATGGTGAATTTGGATGAAGGCATCGGTTTCCCGGTGCGGTTTAACCACCAAGTATATGCACACCCGGCGGAATTATTAACTGCGTTGCGGGAATATTTTACGCATACGGTAACGAAAGCGAGTATTCATTCAATGCATTCGGAAGATGCGGTGTTGTTGGAAGCCTTTGTGCATGGAAATGAATTCAGTTGTGGAGTTATTCAAACACCTAAAGGAGTTTCTGTTGCCTTGCCTCCTACCGAAATTGTCATCGACGAATCTGTAGAAGTATTTGATTTTAATGCCAAATACAAGTCGAAATTAACGCGCAAGCGTATTCCGATGGATGCCTCATTGCAACATCTCCAAGAAATTCAGGTACAGGTGAAGCAAGCCTTTGATGATTTGGGATTCGGTGTTTGCACGCGCATTGATGGATTTTTAACATCAGAAGGCGTTGTAGTTTTACATGACCCGAACACGATTCCGGGCATGTCACCGAGCTCCTTGATTTTTAAACAGACAGCGGAAATTGGTCTCACGGTAAGCGATTCGATCACGTATTTTATTCGTCAATCAATTCGTGAGCGCATGCGAAATGGTAAGAATTATCATGCATTCCGGAAACTTTTGGAAGGCTTAGATCAAGCCATTGCCGAGGTATTGGCCTTGAAAATGACGCAAGAAACGCAAGTGATTTCAGTTGACACCTCCGATTTAGAAAACAGTTTTGAAGTTGCCAAGCAAACCGTTGCCCGATTAGCCGCCTTAGGAAATCAACCCTATAAAGTTGTTGTGCCCTTAGAGCTGGAAGAAGGTGAGACGGAATATGTATTGCATGTGTCACAACTGGCCAAAGAAAGCGGCAAAGAGATGTTGGAAAGCATCCACCAAGGAGTGCATCCACTCATCGCGCATACACGTCAGGCCGCTGCAGAAATTACTGCATTTTATACACGATAACATGGAAGAGTTAAATCCTCTACAATATCCCATAGGGAAATTTTCAGCACCGGAAGTCATTACGCCGGAATTGCGTTCAGAATGGATTGCAATCATCTCGGACCTACCCGGCCAATTAGCTGATTTACTCGCCAACGTCGATGAAAGCTTATTGGAAAAACCCTACCGTGCAGGAGGCTGGTCGGCAAGAAAAGTCATTCACCACCTATACGATAGCCACATCAATAGCTACATTCGTTTCAAGATGGCTTTGACGGAAGAAAACCCAACCATCAAACCTTACGATGAAAACACTTGGGCGGAAATGCCTGATGGCAACGAGGCGCCGATTGAATGGTCGATCGAAGGCATCAAATACATCCACTTGCGTTGGGTTTACTTAATGAAAACGATGCAAGAATCGGATTGGTCTCGGACTTATTTTCACCCGGAGCGCGGGGTGACGTATCGCTTGGACAAGGTATTGGGGATATATGCTTGGCACTGTGTGCATCATTTGAAGCATGTGGAATCAGTTTTGAGTTAAGAGGTAAGAACTAAGAGCTAAGAGTTAAGAGGTATTGTCTTTGGCAAACCTTTCAGGATTGCCAAAGTTTGAGACGCATGAAACTCGGCGATTAATCGTTGGAGATAAGGTTGTAGAGACGCGATACTTCGCGTCTTTTTTTATCCCTTAGGAAATCAAGCACATACCCTTGATTTACTAAAAATCCCCAGGTTAAAACCCGGGGTTATAAAAAACACGACCTCATCTTCGGACTTCGGACTACGGACTCCGGACTAAAATCCTCCGAACTACCGACTAACAACTGACGATTAGTGAATGTTGACTAACGACTGACTACTTGTGACTGACGACTAACGACTAGTGACTGACGACTAACGACTAGTGACTGACGACTAGCGACTGATCGACTTCTTCTTATTCCATGGCGCCGTCGTATTCTTCGCCATATCGATCGCCAAAGCAATCATCAACAGGGTAAATAAGATAATCACCCAACGAAATATTTTCTGATTTTTCATATTAAAAACGTGCTAAAACTGTGGCGCTGCCTTGTGTGACTTCGTCCCAGGCATCCAGCGTGGGCCACTGCAAATGTACAAAATTGGCCGTGTCCATTTGAATTTGCTCGCCGGAAAAATAGGACGCGACATTGGAAATCGAAGGATTGTGGGCGACGAGGTACACGCAGGCATTCGGACTAGATTTAATTTTTTCTATATATTCAGACCCAGTAGCGTGGTACCAAAAGTTAGCTATTTCCGCCGCTTGAGTTGTTAAAATCCGATAGGTTTCCAAGGTTCTTATCGCATCCGAGACATACCAAAGCCCATCAGGCAAAGCATACGAGGCGAGTTTAACAGCGAGTTCTTGGGCTTCTTCGATACCTCGCTCTGACAAATGCCTCGCCTCATCCGGACTCGTATAGGGTCCAGCATGGGCGTGTCGGATGAGGATTAATTCGATCATGATTTGATAAGGGGATATTCGCCCGCGGCGTGTTTGGCACCCATCTTGATGTAATGATCGGCACCGTGTTTCAAGGCTTCGATTTGTTCGGGACTTAAGGTCTTCACCACTTTGGCAGGACTTCCCAAGACCAAGGAATAATCAGGAATTTCCATCCCGGCTGTAACCAGGGCATGCGCGCCGATTAAACAACATTTGCCCACTTTGGCCCGATTCAACACCGTTGCATGCATGCCTATTAAGGATCCCTCACCAATTTCCGCACCGTGTACGATGGCCGAATGGCCGACGGTTACACGGGCACCGATGATCGTTTTATCGCCTTCATCCGCGTGTAAGACAGCATTATCTTGAATATTACAGCCTTCGCCCAAATGGATTTCCTCCACGTCGGCACGGACAACCGCACCATACCAAATCGTAACATCTTTTTCGATTGTGACGCGTCCCATGACGCTGGCGGAAGGTGCGATAAATAAGGCCATAGCATTCTTTTTTTTGTCAAAGATAAACAGAATTGATAATTTGCTGCATGGAAAAAAGTTTATTCGAGGTTGCGGGTTGGTCGGAGGAGGATTGTATTCTTTCCTTGGGTTGTGGGGCCGCTTGGTGGGAAATTAAACAGATGTCCGAAAACGCGGCGGGCGAAATGCTTTTATTAGACCCGAATAAAGATGTGTTGAACTGGCCAGATATCGAGGAAGGATTGCAGTATTTTGAAAATCACTATCAAACCCGGGTGGCAACCCCTATTCATATCATCCACGCGGAAGCTTCAGCCATTCCATTAGCTGCGGCGAGCGTGGATCAAGTTTGGCTATTAAATTCCTTGCATGAAATGGAAGACCTATCGGCTGTTTTGACAGAAATAGACCGCGTATTGAAGTTGGACGGTTGTGTCATCATGGAAGAGATACTTTCTGGGGGGATTCATGAGGGATGCGGGAAACGCCTGTTTAAATTGGATGAATTAATCGAATTATTTCGGGCCGTCGATATGCGAGTTGACTTTCAGAGTTCCAAAGACCATGAGGCCGATTACGTAAAATTCGTTCGTTGAGGCTTGATTCCTAGCGATGCTTTTCGCAAATTTGTAGCTTATATGAGCAACATCGACAAACCATTTATCATCGGAATTACGGGAGGGAGTGCTTCGGGCAAAACGCTTTTTTTGAAGCGCTTGATGGCGCAATTTCCGGCTGATGAAATCTGTTTATTATCGCAGGACAATTACTATCGTCCGATCGAACATCAAACTAAAGACCACAATGGAATCGAGAATTTCGATTTACCTGGGGCGATCGATGATGAGGCCTTTGCAGCCGATGTTGAAAAATTACGTTCGGGTGAAGTGGTTAGTCGGCCGGAGTACACCTTCAACAATTCCACGAAAGTGCCTGACCTATTGCATTTTCATCCCCGCAAAATTTTAGTGGTCGAAGGGATTTTTGTTTTTCATTTCCCTGAAGTCGCCAAATTATTGGATTTAAAAATCTTCATTGATGCTAAAGACAAGGTGAAGCTGAAGCGCCGCATTAAACGTGACAACGAGGAGCGAGGCTATGATTTACAAGATGTGATGTACCGCTGGAAATACCACGTAAAGCCTACCTATGAGGCATATATTCGTCCCCACAAACGTTCATGTGATATTGTTATTCCGAATAATGATCATTTCGAGCGCGGCTTGGAAGTGATTGTGCATTACTTGAAATCGCAGATATAGTGGGTGGCCGGGGGTAGACGCTGCCGGGGTCTGCGACCCCGGCAGCGTCACTCCGCTAACGAGCCAAAGTCAACATTATTATCTCCCCCACTTCGATTATCAATTAGCCGATAATTCGCCCCCCATTAAAACCCAGAAGACTTTTTATTTTACGTAACTGTCGAGTTTATCCAAGAACTTGATAAACTGCCTGCACCTTATTTCGATTAAAAACATCCTGATAATCGTGCAAACGCACATACTTTTTTCTACAATAGAACGTTGCGGCGGTGACGCTGCCGGGGTCTGCGACCCCGGCAGCGTCTACCCCACTCTACCGCGTATAATCCGGCACAATTTCATTGCTGCCCAGCTGCACCGAAAAGTGCAGCGAGCTATCCGCATCATTCACAAACTTGATCTGCTCAAGCATCGGTAACGTCAGACGCGTATTGATAAACAACTTACCCGCAGTACCTGGGAATCCCGTGAAATTGATTTGGCCATATTGATTAATTCCACCCGCAGAACGAAGCACCCCATTAATCGTCACATAACGCGAAGAGCTTGTTTGAAGCATTCCGGTATCTTCTACATTGGGCCGTTGGCCAGCCGCAGGAATACTGAAATCGCCCTCCCAACCATTGACCGTCAACAACTTTCCAGCGCTAAAAGTCCCCGGAAGCGAGAAAGTCACTCGATGAACGCCCGACGCGAAAAGCAATCGGGAATTATCCGAAATATGCACCACACCGGTCGTTTCCGTAAATCCAGCCGTACTCAGCGTACCACCGTTGAAATAAAATGCGCCGGAGTTTGGTAGAACTTCATTGGCTCCCAAGGCCAAAATACCTGAGGTCACCTTCGTAAAGCCTGCATACGTATTATTACCACTCAAGGTCAGTAGCCCATCCCCAATCTTCTCAACCATTCCGGCACCTGAAATAATTCCGGAAATCTTGACATTCCCTAAGGCCGCCGCTTTCCCCGACTTCAACAAAAATCCTGGGTTTGAAACCGATCCCGAAATCCGCAACTCATCCGCATCCGCAGACAGCACCGCCGCAGACCCCAAAGTCACTGGGCCCGTCCACGTATTGATTCCCGCTGTACTTGCCAATGCCCCGTCACCCGAAACCATCGACCCATTTATCGTCAAAGGCTCAACCACCATAGTCACACCACCACGTAATTGCAAACTCGCTCCCGATGTAACCGTCGTACCCGTAGCCGTAGACCCCAGTGCATTCCCAGATTCCACAAATAACTTCCCTACTGAAACCGTCGTTAAACCAGCATAACTATTATTCCCACGCAACAAGAGCGAACCCGTACCGTCTTTGGTTACAAAAGAAGTTCCTGAAATACTTCCCGACACATCATGAGCCGCCACACCACCAAAGGTCAAACCTATGGAATTAGCCACTGTACCCGAAATACTCAATACGCCTGCGTCTGAATTCACACGCACCGCAGGAGTACCCAAGCTAATCGCCCCCGCATAGGTATTTGTACCGCTCATATTCCGCAAGGCTCCCAATCCTCCACCCGTTCCATTCAAGGTTAATGGCTCCGCGGCAGATGTAATTCCGCCGTCCAACTGCAAACTCGCGCCATCCGAAACCACCGTTCCCGCCGACGTAGCTCCTAACCCATTCGCATGTTTCAAGCGAATGATACCCTGCGAAATCGTCGTCAAACCGGTATAAGTATTCGCACTGCTCAATTCCAAAGTACCCGTCAAACCACTTTTCACCAAGGCCAAACCGCCTTCCATCGTACCTGCAAATACAGTCGTCAAACTCGGATTATTATAACTCAAGGTCAAGGTACTTCCATTCCGGATCGTTCCCGAACCCGCAATAGATCCCACCGTCTCACTCAATCCACCCATATCCCAAACAGCACCCGATGCAACCGAAACATCTGCAAAATCCCAAATACTGGTCGCAGTCGTTAATTTCAAGGTTCCAGCATTGATAGAAAGCAAAGGTGTTTGATTAGCAACTCCACCCGTTGTAAATCCTCCATAACTATAATTTCTCAACAAGAATGTCCCCGAACCATTCTTCACAAAGCCCCCCGCTTTCAAAAGGCTTGTTGACGTTTGGCCCAAATTCTGCCCATTCGCATCCGGCAAGGCGTCCGTTTCAACCGTCAAAATCCCCGGAAAAGCATTCAATAAATTTGTACCCGCCTGGGAAGTAATATTGGCATTCGCCGTAATTCCCAAAGGTCCAATCAAGGTAATATTTCCTCCATTTCCTCCACCCGAATTCGCGAAGGAAGATGCATTATTGCCTCCTGTGGCCGTTAAAGCTCCATTCAACATGATGCCTCCTACCGCCTTCAACGTAATATTCCCTGCATTTCCGGCTCGGGATGCGGACACATTCCCCGTTAAATTTCCGGCAGAAGTTGTAATAAAGCCCGCAGATGAAACCGTCACGTCACCTGTCAACGATTCAAAATAGGCCTCAATACCCGGATAGGCCACTGCTGCTGTCGTAGATCCCAAGGTCATACCCGCATACACATTCACGGTTCCGCGCGCTGTCAAGGTTAATTTACGCGCAGCGGCTGTTGCATTGGAGGCCGATAAAGCACCTACGACAATGATGGCGCCCGACTGCGTTCCTGATCCATTCGAAGTCACAACAGCAACATCTCCGGTCGCTAATTTGGTCTGCACCTCCGTCACATTCAGAATGGCGTTATCCGTATTTGGCGTAAAGGTATAAACACCTCCAACCAAGGCACTCCACACACCATTACTCGGCGTAGCAGTACTCAAAATCACATTGCTATAACTTGTCGGATTGACAATCATATTCGCACCCGGAACAATTTCAAAGCTACCATCGGTAATCATGTTCGCATAATGGTAGCTTGGCGTAGGACTTTCAAACAAGATTTGGTCTAGTACATAGGTACTCACAGATGACGTAAATTTCACGCGGCCCATCGTTCCAGGTGTCATATTGGTATAATCACCCTGCCAACCTTTGATACTTAAGCGCTTAAAATCAAACAATTGACTGATACTCGAAAACACAATTGTATGCGCGCTTGTTGTTCCCAAATCCAACACCGAATTATTCGTCAAATAAAGCATTCCTAGCGTATTGGAATAATTATTGGTCACCAACGTTCCTCCATTGAAATAGAATGCGCTGGCCAACGGAACTGCTTGAGCAATTCCCAAATGAATCGTTCCTGCCGTCAAACGCGTTAAACCTGAATAGCTATTCGCAGCATTCAGCGTCAAGCGATTTGAACCCGTTTTCTCCAAAGAACCCGCACCCGATATCGCACCGGAAACAACAATATTTCCCGCTCCGGTCGCAGAACCTAAGGTTAAAATCACTGAATTCGAAATACTGGACAGTGTCAAATCACTTTCCGCATTCATATATACCGATGAGCCTCCCGTGCTAATAGCACCCGTCCAACTATTTGCCCCATTAATTGAACGCAAGGCACCCGTTCCCGTTGCCGTTGCCCCACTCAATGACAAAGCTTCACCGCTGACCGTAATTCCGCCATCCAACACCAGACTTGACCCCGAATTTACTGTGGACGACCCGGCAACGGTTCCCAGGGCATTATTATGTTGCAAGATCAATGATCCTGCAGAAACCGTCATCGTTCCCGCAAAGCTATTATCGCCTTGCAAAGTCACCGTTCCCGCTCCACTTTTCAGCACGTTCGCAGTACCTGATAGTTGACCCGCATACGTATGAGCAATAGCCCCATCCCAGGTCAGTGTTCCCGTAGAAACGATATTCCCTACATGTGTTAAACTCGTTCCGGCTCCACCCACCGTTAAACTCGCCCCCATCGTCGTCGTTCCTTGCATCGTAAAATTCCCTGCATCTACCCGAATCGACGTGGCAACTAAACCTGTCGTGATATTTCCCTGCCAAATATTATCCCCACTCTTGAAGACCAAAGCCCCAAGGGAACTTATGCCCGTCCCGCTGATCGTCACATTTTCTGCTACCTGAATTCCTCCTTGAATTTGAAGCACAGCTCCCGAAGCCACCGTAGTCGCACCGGTCGTATTCCCCAATGCCGTATTGTTTGTTGCCAAAATCCCTCCCGCATTCAACAAGGTCGCACCCGAATAGGTATTCGCATTTGAAAGCGTTAAGATGCCCGTTCCATTCTTCGTCAAGGCCAAAATCCCTCCTCCGTTTTCCAATAAACCGCTATACGTACTGGCTAAATTATTCGCTCCCACCGTCAACAAACTCGTAGCTACCCCCCCATTGCGGATAATTCCCGATCCTGCGATGTTATGAACCGTCTCACTAAAATCCTTCATTTCAAACGTACCTGAGGCATTTACTGTCAAAATGCTGGTATTCGTGATGGACTCGGATGCACCTAAGCGCAAAGTACCCGCATTCACGGTTGTATTCCCTGTGTAGGTATTGGCTCCTTTAAGCACGAAAATTCCGGCACCTTCTTTGGTCAAATGAAGTCCATTGAAAACACCGGCCGACTGCCCATCGTTCACCCCGCCACCGGTCGTTTGAGTCGTGTTTTCGGTTTGAACGATGACAGAACCTGGAATACCATTGTAAACGCCCCCACTCGCAGATGTCCCCCCATTATTAGAAACATTCGCCAGCATCGTGATTCCACTAAGCCCTTTTAATAGAATAGCTCCTCCATTTCCGCCATAAGTTGAAGAGGTATTATTCCCCCCAATCGCCGAGATAGCACTCACAATCCGCAAGTTTTCAGTTGCCTCCAAACTGATTGCCCCGGCCGCCGAGATGGCCGTTCCAGATGAACTAGAAAGGGTATTTGTTGTCAAAGTCCCCAACACACTGATGTTTTTATCCGCCCGGAAAATCAAGCTGGTCCCCTTTCCCGTGACACCCACAGGACTGTAATTCAAATTTTTATTGATCCAAATATTCGCTCCCGCATTCACGGTTTGAGTATTGGATACCGTCGGTGTACCAAAAGCCAACATGTCCACATCAAATAATACAGAGCCATATTGCGTGCCCGTTGGACTGGCCGTATTGATCACCACGGAATTCGTAGCCAACAAGCCTCTTAATTCCGTCGCATTAATAATGGCATTATCGTCTGAAGGAGTAAACGTATAGATTCCTGACGCTAAAACAAAGGCACCGTTCGTCCGCACCTCATCCGAAATCCGAATATTGCTTTGACCCGTCACATTTGTTATGTCGGCCAAAGGAACTAATTCACCCGTGGCTAATTGCGTCGTATAATGGGTACTTGGACCCGAAGCATTATAGAACCGGATCTGATCCAATTTCTCCCGAATCAAGAACGGCGAATTCCCCCAGAAAATCTGTCCATCGGTACCACTAGTTCCGGAACCGTATGCCCCCAACCATCCATTGATGCGTAATTTCCGGAAGTTGAAATCCCCCATATTCGAAAAGGTCAAAACATGAGCGCCCGAACCCAAAGTAATCTGCGAATGATTCGTCACGTGCAAGGTTCCGATCGTTTCTGCATATCCATTTGTTTGGAATTCCCCGCCATCTAAATACATAAGCCCCGCATTCGGTATTGATTCATTGATTGCCAAACGCAATACACCAGCACCAATTTTCGTATATCCCGTATAGGTATTTTGGGCACCAAACTCCACCGCACTCAATCCGGTTTTATCGAATGCGCCAGCTCCCGAAATGATTCCATTAAATCGCAATGTAGATGTGCTCGTTGGCAAACCTACATTCAAAATAGTACCTGCATTCACCACATTTCCGCCAATGACCAAATCAGATTCTGGAAGAATGCTGTTCGTTGTTCCGCTCAAATTGATCGTGCCATTCCAAGCATTTGCCCCGCCTTGCGACACCAACGTCGCAACGCCAGAAGCTGATCCTGTCAGGTTCAATACCTCACTCGCCACGGTAATGCCACCCGGTAATATCAATTTCGACAAGGCAGCGATTGTGGTCGCCCCAGCACCTAAACCAAGCGCCTGGTTGTGTTGAAGGGTTAGATTTCCAACTTCGATCGAAACCGCTCCGCTAAACGTATTTGCATTTGAAAGCGTAATATTTCCAAGCCCACGTTTCGTCAAGGATCCCGACCCGCTGAAAATTCCGGATATACTAGTCTCTGAAATACCATTCACGATTTGGCCAACTGCCGCATTGATATTTCCCGCAATGTTCAGTTGGGAAGTCCCCGTCCCCAAATACGTCAAAGCACCCGTAGGCACTGTTACATCGCCATTCAAATTCAATCCCGTCGATTCAACCTTAATACTCGTAGCCACCGCGCCTACGGTTACAGTCCCACCGATAGTTACATTCCCCGTTTGTACTTGTAGCGCACCATTGGATGAAATGCCTGCACCTGCTAACGTGAAATTTTCGGTCCCCAAATTCAGGGGACCTTTTAATTGAGCTACGGCACCCGAAAGCACCGAGGTTCCTCCTGCATTCGATCCAAAGGCACTTGCTTGGGAAGCAATCCAAGTACCAGCTGTAACTGTCGTGGCGCCGCTGTACGTATTTTGATAGGTAGGCTCAAAAGTTCCCGTCCCCGCTTTGCTTAAGGACAATATTCCAGCACCATCTTCGATCAAACCGGTAAAGCTCGTGTTTGCATTATTCGAACCGAAGGTCAATAAAGAAGTACCCGTCAAGGAACTCCGAATTATGCCTGCTCCACTCAATCCAGCGAGTGTCTCGCTCCAACCAGCCATGTCGAAGGTAGCTCCGGATGCAATGGTCATCGCAGACGTATTCGGCAAGGATTCGGATGCCCCTAAAATAATTATTCCCGCATTGAGCGAAGTGGCTGCCGTGTAGGCATTAGAACCCTTCAACTGCAGTATACCCACGCCATTTTTAATCAAGGAAGCTCCCGAAATAATTCCGGCTGTTTGTCCGCTATTTTCGGTAAAATCCAAGGTGGTATTTTGAAGGGTCACATTCCCTCCCGCACCGGTATTGGTCGTTCCATATGCTGATGTTCCTCCCGCAGCAGCTATATTTCCTGCGATCGATAAACCGGCTGCTTGTAGGCTCAAGGCCCCACCAACTCCACCAAATGCCGCGGAACTTGTACTGCTATTTGCTCCACCAGCTGTTGAAACGGAACCCGTAGAAGCAACATAAATATTCCCACCGGCCACCATCGCAATCGTTGGGCTCGCGATAATCGTATTCGAAGCAGTATTGATAGTCGATGGACTCACGCTCAAAGCGGCATTGATTCGAATATGTTGGCCAGCCGTAAAACTAACACTCGGCGCCCGATTCGTAGTCGGTGCCGTTGACCCAATGGCCAAGGATTTATTCACATGGATATCACGCGAAGCCGTCACGGTGAATGAACGAACCGTCGTATTATTATTCGTCACGGCAATCGGCTCATCGAATAAAACCGCACCGGCCTGACTCCCGTTCGCAAAAGCAGAATTAATCACCACATTCGTGGAACCTAAATTCGTCTGCAATTCGGTATAATTTATATTCGCATTGTCATCATTTGCCGTAAAGGTATTTGTAGACCCTGCTAAGGCCCAAGCCCCGTTAAATGTTGGCTCATTAGAAATTCGAATATTCACTTGCCCAGATAGCACATTCGCTGCGCCCGTGGGAATAATTTCACCATCTGCCAATTGCAAAGGCGCATATTTGGCATTATTATTCGATTCATCGATGAAGCGAATCTGATCCAATTTATCACGTACTAAGAAATTGGAATTTTGCATGAATATTTGGCCGGCTGTACCAGGCGTGCCCCCATTGTAAACACCTTCCCATCCGCGGATGTTGAGCATTCTAAAATAGAAAGTCCCCAAGGTAGTTACTTGCAAAATATGCGGAGTGCTTGCCCCTAATCGAATACTGGAATTGGCCGTAATATTCAATGTTCCCAACGTTTCATTGAATCCATTGACGTTTAATTCACCACCGTTCAAGGTGAATATGTTACTTGGAATCGCATTCGAAACACCTAGTTTCAAAGACCCGCCATTGACTTGGGTATAGCCCGAATAGGTATTCAATCCTTGTAAGGTTAATTCATTCGTTCCCGTTTTTTCCAAGGCGCCCGTACCGGAAATGATACCGCTTAGAAGGACATTCGCCGCCCCGGTTCCCGTGGTCCGGCCAACCGTTAAACTCGTAATGTTGTTCAGGATATTTCCAGATATTTCTAATTCCGATTCGGCATTGATGTAAACCAATGAACCTCCCAGGGTCACATTTCCTGACCACGAATTTGACCCATTGATACTGCGCAACGCGCCGTTGCCAGTAGCAGAAGATCCACTCAAACTCAAGGTTTCACCCAGTACGGAAAGCCCACCATCCAAGGTCAAATTCGCACCCGCACTGATTGTAGTCCCGGCAGTATTTGTGCCCAGCGCCGTGGCATGTTTGATAATCAAATTACCCGCAGCAACAGAAACAGCACCGCTGTAGGTATTGGCTCCACTTAATTCCAAAAAGCCTGCATCTGATTTCGTTATACCACCCGCTCCGGATAAAATACCCGCAAATTTCAAACTAGTCCCCTGCACGGCAGTGGTCAAAGTTTGATTCAGCGTCACATCACCAGTCTGGTTCCAGGTTCCTGCAGCGATAACCATCCGACTTGCGGCTGCGGTGCTTATCGGACCTGCCCAAGAAGCATCCCCACTCACCAAACGCAAAGCCCCAGCAGAAGATATCCCCGTTCCAGAAATCGTTAAGGCTTCATTTCCGACGGTTAGATTTCCTTGAACATCCAATTCCGCACCATTGGTAACAACCGTCCCTTGCGCATCACTGCCCAAAGCACTTGCATGCGTCATGGTAATTTTACCTGCTGAAATAGTCGTTAAACCCGAATAGGTATTGGCCTTTGTCAAAGACCAATTACCTGAACCTTGTTTGGTCACAGCAACCGAACCCGTACCATCGCTGATGACCCCATTATACGATGTCGTCGTATTGTCAATCCCCGTATTTAAAACAGAACTCGTTAGCCCATAACTCTGAATATTTCCTGCGCCTGCGATACTACCGACGGTTTCGGTATAATCTCCCAATTCCAATACATTGGCCGTGGTCAAAAGTGTTACCGCACTTAAATCCGGAATTACATTCGCAGCACCCAATCGAAGCGTTGATCCTCCTGCTACAACCGTTGTTCCCGTATAATCATTTAACCCATTGAAAAGGTATTTTCCCGTTCCATATAATGTCACATTGGCACCGCTAATCTTACCGAGTTGACCATCATTCACTCCACCCACGGTTAAGTCGGCGGCATTTGTGTTGAATTGAACATGCATCGATGTCCCCACATAAGAGCCATTGGAATAAGCCCCACCCCCGGCGGCGTTCACATCGCCCAATAAACTCAAACCGCCCGTGCCTGTGATTGAAATTGCACCGCCGTTAGCGCCTCGACCCGCCGTCGACGGATAGGTATTCGTTACCCCACGCGCACTAATCGACAATCCGCTTCCTAATTTCACATATCCAGCAGCGCTCATCGTAATGTTACCACTGGCTTTCGGTGTTCCAGCGAAGGAAATATTCGCTGGCGTTGTCGATACTGACGCATTCAAATTGATATTTCCCGTACTATTCAGTACCAGACCAATTCCTTCCAAGGTACTTGGACTAGGTGATGCCAAATTTATCACTTGATTGACCTGCAAATCATTACCTGCATTAATGGTAAAATTTCGGACTGCGGTCGTATTAAAGGTAGGATTCACGGCTTCATCCACGATGACAATCCCCGCTTGCGACGCGCCAGCCAAATTGGAATTGATCACAACCGATTTATCAGCGGCGAATTTTCCGGCCAACAAATTCAAGTCCCCTGAGTTTATATTTGCATTTTCATCGTTTGGATTGAAGGTATTGATATTGCCGACTAAGGTCCAAACCCCATTGATTGTCGGTTCATTTGAAATGCGCACATTGGCCTTGCCCGTAGATGCATTCGCCGTACCATTAGGTACGACTTCCCCACTGGAAAGATGTAAAGGGGCAAATTTTGCAAGGGCCGAATTGTAGAAACGAATTTGATCCTTCTTTTCCTGGTTTAAGGTCGAACTATTCCCGAAGAATATTTGTCCCGCAGTTCCACTTGTACCAGCGCTGAAATCACCTTCCCAACCATATATTTTCAGCATACGGAAGTAGAAGTCCCCCAGTGTATTGACCCGCAAAGCATGTGGCGTAGCGGCTCCCAATACAATGGATGAATTTGCACTGATGTTTAAGTTGGCAAGCGTTTGGTCAAAGCCATTCGTCTGCAACTCACCCCCATTCAAGTTGAGCGCATTCGTATTTTTAATCGCATTCGTGGCTCCTAATTTCAAAGCCCCAGCGCTTATTTTCGTTAGCCCTGTATAGGTATTTGCGGCATTCAGCGTCAGCATACCCGAACCTGTTTTTTCCAAAGCGCCTATGCCCGAAATAATCCCATTAATAACCAAATTTCCTGTCGATGCTGCGGTCCGCCCGACGGTCCATTGGGTTGCCGCATTGCTTATATTTCCGGTAACAGTTAGGTCAGATTCATTATTCCAATTAACGCTCGAGCCGCTCAGGGTCATATCCCCCGACCAGGAACTAGCTCCATTTTTGGTCAACAAAGATCCATTGGCCGTGATGGCATTACTCGACATGGTAAGCGTTTCACCCGTGACATCCAATGCGCCATCGAGGGTAAGATTGGCCGTTGAACCAAGGACCGTTCCTGCCAAATTTGATCCAAGCCCTAATGCATTTTTAATGATGGTTTGACCTGTATTTAAGGTCGTAAGACCATTGTAAGAATTAGCCCCATTCAAGGTTAAAATACCTGCTTCGCTCTTCGTCAACGTGGCATTGCCCGTAGCGATTTCGCCATTGATTGTCAGATTACCAATCGTGTATAGTGTCAAATTGGTATTTGTTCCTTGGATCGCTGGACCGCTCGTCGGAGTAATAGCTAGGCTAGTTCCATAATCACTTACGTAAATGGATGATGCACTACCCAAATTGATTGTTCCGTTCCATTGGCAATTGCCACGAGTGGCATTTAAAGCACCCGTGGCAGGAGCTGAATGCAAGGTAATGGCTTCTCCTGTGACGGTGGAATACCACAGTTGCAATTGGCCCCCATTAACAATTGTCTCACCGACTGTTGAACCCAAGGTTGCCCCAAATTGAATCTGTAAAGCTCCACCGGTAATGTTTGTGGTGCCACTGTAGGTGTGTACGCGATTTCCAAAGAATGTTGTACCTGTACCCGATTTGATTAAATTTAGTCTTCCATTTCCATCCTCAATCAATCCTTGATACGTATTCCCTCCCCCGTGTGCAATGGTCAACGTCACTTCGTCCGGAGAACTGTTGGTCACTTTTCCTACATTCCCTCCGAGTCCATATAGGGTTAAATTATATCCGTGTAAATCGAGGACAGCATTTTGATCGTAAAATATGACGGTACTTGTCACGGGAATGGCCGCAGGTGAATTCAATACAATACCACCTGCTGTAAGATGGGTAAAAGTTGAATATGCGTTGGCCCCAGCCAAACTTAACACACCTGAACCGCGTTTGTCTAATTGGACCGCTCGAATCACACCACTTACCTGCCCATCATTGACACCTCCACCCGTCGTGATCACCGGATTATCCGTACTCAGAATAACACTCGCTCCGCCCGAATTATTGACTCCTATACTACCATTGCTAGCATTAATATCATTGCGTATACTAAGGCCGCCCGCACCTGTTAAGCTGATTGGACCACCACGACCTGACGTAGCACTCGCATTATAGCCGTCCCCTCCCTGGGTAATTAAGGTTCCTCTGTAATCAAGATTACCTCCACTACTACTAATCGTTAATGACCCGCCAGTTCCACCTTGATAGGCATTACCTCCCCGGCTAAAGATACTCCCATCTAGATTGACTCGATTTACAGCATTAAGTGTGACCGTTCCACCAGTACCTCCTAGCGTATAAGACCCTGAGCTAGGGAAAGCTCCTCCACTCGCATTCAATACGCTGCCCGTAGCCAATTCAATCCCTCCACCGATGGTATAAATCTGGTCTCCTCCTGGACCTGCAGCATTATAACTAGACCCCAAACCTTTACTGTAGCCCATTGTCAACACTTGGCCCGTCCCACTCATAACCAAATCTCCCCCAACAACCATACGAATGTAATTGGGTGCCTGGTTTAAATTCTGCCCATTATTGGTATTGCCACTTAAATCCAAAACACCACCAATGCGAACACTCCCTCCCGCATTCACCAAGAATTGATAACCCGTATACTCTGGATAACTTAAATTCTTTAAACTGAATGCATTGTTAAATAATACATCTCCTCCGCAATTCAAGGTAAATAATAATGCACTTGAACCACTCACATTCTTATCCGCACTAACACCCACATCAAACACCACACTGCCCACCTGCGTACCCGCAGCTCGAGAAGTCTTGATCTCAACCGAAAAGCTGCGTAGGTAATTTTGAAGCTCCGTGGCATTAATATTGGCATTATCTGCACTCGTGGTAAACGTAACCAAATTGCCCACACTACTCCAAGATCCATTGCTGGTCGCATTGGCCG
>JBEEOB010000026.1:0-24199 GCA_041191865.1 Bacteroidota bacterium | reverse complement strand
GGTAAGCAAGGAAAAGCTGCTCGTGTTAAAGAGAAGAAAAAATAGGTTTGAGATTTTTTTATATAAGAGAAAGCTGTTCAGAAATGGACAGCTTTTTTTGTGTTTAATATTCAGTATGTTTGGGCTGAGTCTGACTTTTAAACATAGTTTAAACCTATTCAATTATGAGATCGAGTTCCTCTAACCGTCGGAAGTTTCTTCAAGACGCGAGTTTATTAAGTGGTTTGGCATTTATGCCTACGATTAAAGACGCTACGGCCTCTTTTGTTAAACCATCTGCCGAAAAAATCTTGGCACCACGGTTGCGTTTTGGCGTTGTGGGCATTAACCATGGTCATATTTATTCCATGGCGAATTCCATCATACGTGGAGGTGGAGAGTTTGTTTCTTATTATGCCAAAGAGCCGGATTTAATTAAAGATTTTGCGAAGCGTTATCCGCAGGCCAAATTGGTAAAAAGTGAAGCGGAGGTTTTGGAGGACCCAACGATCAAGCTAGTTTTGAGTTCGATTACCCCGCATGAGCGTGCGCCTTTGGGAATTCGAGTGATGCAGCATGGAAAGGACTATATGGTGGATAAGCCTGGGATTATAAGCCTTGAACAATTGGCAGAGGTGCGGAAGGTTCAAAAGGAAACGAACCGAATTTACTCGATTTCATTTAGTGAGCGTTTTGAAAATAAGGCGACGGAATTGGCAAGCCAATTGGTTGCGCAAGGAAAAATAGGCAAGGTGATGCAGACCTTAGGAACGGGGCCACATCGGATGAGTGTAAATTCCCGTCCCGATTGGTTTTTTGATATCAAATATTATGGGGGAATTATCACCGATATTGCGTCGCATCAAGTAGACCAATTTTTGCATTTTACGGGATCAACACAAGGTGAGGTTGTAGCCTCACAAATCGCGAATCACCACCATCCGCAGTATCCGAAATTCCAAGATTTTGGGGATTTGATGTTACGCAGCAATAAAGGTTCTGGCTATATACGTGTGGATTGGTTCACGCCGGATGGTTTGAATACTTGGGGAGATGGCCGTTTGACGATTTTGGGGACGGATGGCTACATCGAGGTGCGTAAGAATACGGACATTGCGTCGCCACATGGAACCGGAAGTCACTTGTACATTGTAAATAATAAAGAGGCTTTATACATCGATTGCAAGGATGTGAATTTGCCGCATGGCGAGTTGTTGGTCAACGATGTCTTGAATCGTACTGAAACGGCGATGACGCAGGCGCATTGCTTCCTTGCCACAGAATTGGCTTTAATTGCGCAGAAAAATGCAACCAACATATCCATCAAAGCATGAAACGGAGAAATTTCATTAACAACCTAGCGATAGGTGCCGTGGGGACATTGGGTTTCCCTACAATTGTTCCAGCCCATGTGTTGGGCGGCAAAGATGCACCGAGTAATAAGATAAATATTGGTCAAATTGGTTGTGGGCGGATTGCCCGGACGCATGATTTGCCAGGAACTTGGAAGTATGAAAAGGCGCGCATTATGGCTGTCTGTGATTTGGATCGCCATCGGACGGAGGAGACAAAACAATTAGTCGAAGAGTACTACACGAAGAAGACAGGTCAATCGAATTACATCGATGTGAAGATGTACGATGATTACCGGGAGATGTTGTTGAACAAGGATATCGATGCCGTGATGATTAGTACGCCCGACTTTTGGCATGCGCAACCAGCGATGGAAGCGGCATTGGCGGGGAAGGATATTTATTTACAAAAACCTACATCGTTGACGATTCATGAAGGGCGTCAATTGGCTGAGGTAATTAAAAAAACAGGTCGAATCTTGCAGGTAGGAACGCAGCAGCGCTCTACATCACAATTTCGCATCGCAGCGGAATTAGTTCGCAACGGTCGGATAGGGAAATTGCATACCGTGAAAGTAGGTTTACCCGGAGATCCTTCAGGACCAACTGCTCCTGCGATGCCTATACCAAAAGGTTTTAATTATGATATGTGGCTGGGTTCTACGCCTAATATGCCTTATACGGAGATCGCGGTGCACCCGCAAAAAGGCTATGACCGACCGGGTTGGTTGCGCATGGAGCAATTCGGTGCGGGTATGATCACCGGTTGGGGACAGCACCATTACGATTCTGCGGCATGGGGAATGGATACGGAGTATACGGGGCCTATTTCCGTGGAGGCAGTGGCGGAGTTTCCTAAATCAGGTTTATGGAACGTGCATGGAGATTTTATGGCCAAAGCAGAGTATGCGAATGGTATAACGATGTACACTTCAGGTGGCTATCCAAATGGAATTCGTTTCGAAGGTTCTGAAGGATGGATTTTTGTTTCGAGGGGCGAATATACGGCGACGGCGAGTGACCCTACGGCAAAGGTGAAAGCCAAAGCTTTAGATGCATCGGATCCAAAGATTTTGGAATCGGTGATAGGTCCAAACGAATTGCATTTGTATCATTCCGATGACCAACATGGCAACTGGTTGGATTGTATTGAATCTCGCAAGGAGCCTATTTCGCCGATTGAGATGGGACATCGGGCATGTACGGTTTGCTTGATTACGCATATTGCGATGAAGGTGCCTGGGAAATTACATTGGGATCCTTCGAAAGAGCATTTCGTGAATAATTCCGAGGCAAATAGCTGGTTGCGTCGTTCGCAGCGTGCACCTTATGGAACAGACCGTGTAAAGGTTTAGATTTTTTCGACCTTGCGTACGTTCTGATTGATGGTGTCAGATTCCACGACACCATCGCGTAAACGGATGATGCGGTGGGCATATTGGGCAATATCGTCTTCGTGGGTAACCATGACGATGGTATTGCCTTTTTTATGTAATTGATCGAAGAGATCCATGATTTCGTAGGACGTTTTGGTATCCAAGTTACCCGTAGGCTCATCGGCTAATAGGATTGATGGATCGTTCACCAAAGCGCGCGCAACAGCGACACGCTGTCTTTGGCCTCCTGAGAGCTCGTTGGGTTTATGAAGGGCACGATTGTCCAGGCCAACACCTTTAAGCGCTTCCATGGCGATTCTCGTGCGTTCTGATTTGGAATAGCCCGCATAGATTAAAGGAAGTGCAACGTTTTCTAAGGCAGATTGTCTCGGAAGTAGGTTGAACGTTTGGAAAACGAAACCAATTTCTTTGTTTCGCACGGAGGCTAATTCATTTTCAGACATGGTCGAAACGTCTTGGCCGTTTAAGATATAGGTACCGGTGCTGGGTGTATCCAGGCAGCCGACGATGTTCATGAGGGTTGATTTTCCTGATCCGGAAGGGCCCATGAAAGCAACATATTCCCCTTTATTTACCGAGATAGTGACGTCTTTGAGTGCATCAATAATCTCTTCTCCCATCACGTAGCGTTTGGAAATATGTTTGGTCTCGATAATTTTTGTCATGGTATCAGAAAAATTCGAATCAAAAATACATGCTTCTGTTGATAATCTGGGAACTTTTCGACGAAAGATATTTTGTGGGGATGAAGCGGTTATAGGAAGGATAAGAGGTTTTACTTAGTTTTGTCGCTATGAAATACATCCCTGCGCTGGACGGAGTTCGTGCACTAGCGATTTTATTGGTATTGGTTTATCATTGGTTTCCGGAAGGTCAGGGGATTAATGTGATGCCAAATGGTCCGATTGGGGTGACGCTGTTTTTTGTGTTAAGTGGCTTTTTGATTTCCAATATCTTGATGAAGCTGCAGAGTTTAGGCACGTTTGCTCGGTCGTTTAAGAATTTTGTGGTTCGTCGGGCACTCCGGATTTTCCCTATTTATTTTCTGCTTTTAGGTTTGCTGTATGTGTTGAAGCATTTTTCAATTGTGTTACATACGGATTTTTATGAGCACCCTGGGTATTATTGGGCGTATTTAGTGAATTATTGGATTGAGTTGCATGGCAATTGGTCGGATGCCTTATCGCCTTATTGGTCTTTGGCAGTAGAGGAGCAGTTTTATTTGCTCTGGCCGCTTTTTATGCTGTTGTTCGCGACGCGTTTTCGTGCCTATTTCTTGTGGTTTACGGTTGGTTTTGGGATCGTATTTCGCTATTTCGCTGTGCATGTGGATGGAGGACAGGGGGTGAGTATGTTATCCTGTGTAGATACCTTTGCCTGGGGAGCTTTGTTGGCCCATTACCTGCGCGCTGGCCATTCAGCAGTTATGGGTTTATGGATTAAGCGTTTGATTATCCCGGTGGTATTTTGTTTTTTAATGTTGTGTTTAAAACATACGGATGCGGATTTAATTCGCCAATTGTTGTTTAGGACATTTACTTCGATGGTTTCGTTAGCGATATTGTTTTACGCGATGCAGCCAGGATTGTGGGCGCGCGTTTTATCCATTCAACCGTTGCGTGTGATCGGCCAAATGTCTTATGGACTCTATTTGTATCACATGGTGGTGCCGGATTTGTTTTTCCAGCTTGTTGGCCGAATAGGGATTTCAATTCCTGAATTGCCGTATAATATCGTACCTATGGGTGTGCTCAGTATATCAGCTTATTTATCGTATCGGTTGATTGAATTGCCGATACAGTCATTGAAGCGCTATTTTGTAGCCTAAAATTATCAGTTTTCTGGGACGAATTGCAACTGGCTTTATGTAGCTTTGAGCGGTAACGCTGCCGGGGTCGCAGACCCCGGCAGCGTTTACCCACCCAATCACCGCAAGCATCCTGCCTGTAATCCCTTTTTCGCTACGGTGTGAGAAAAAAACATCATTGTTTGTCACCGTACAATACTCCGAAATTTCAATCTGATTAATCCTTAGATCACGCAACTGCGCCGCATTCGTAGCCTTCAAATCGACATGCCAGTGATCGCCGCGTTTTTCCTTGTGAACGAATTGTTCCGCCACCTCTTCGCCCACCTCGAAGTTTTCCAAGCTGATACAAGGGCCGATGTAAGCCAATATATCTGCTGGATTTGAACCAGCGGCTATCAGGGTAGAGGCTGTTTTCGAGACGATTTGGGCAACGGTTCCTTTCCAACCGGCATGTATGGCCGCCGTAACTTGACGAACAGGATCCGCCAATAAGATCGGACAACAATCCGCGATGCCTACACCCGCAATAATGCCAGGTTTTTCAGCAACAATGGCATCGAAGCCGCTTTGATAACCCGGAACGTTTGTTTGCCAGATTTCAGCCCCATGCACTTGATACGAACGTGCCAAAGCATCCGGGGAAATACCTAAATCGGAACAAAAAAGGGAAAGATTTGACTCGATTGCCTCCGGATCATCATCCGTATGAACGCCTAAATTCAGCGATTGATAGGCCTGGGAACTCACACCGCCGTGGCGAGTAGATATACCCGCCACGAGCTGTGGAATGTGAGCAAATATTTGTGGTCTGACGACCCGACTATGCGTCATAACTTAATCCGTACTGCTTCAATACCTCATCCGGAACCCCGTTCCATTGATTCGGTGTATTACCTTTATACTCTAAATCGGCGATGCCCATTTTGGATGTATAAAAACCTGTCGCAGTTAAATTGCGCATCAAACTAAAGAAATTAACCCCTTGAGATAAATGTTTCGGAGCTGTTTCTGGATAGGCGATGTCATCGACAATGTTGATGCGCTGCGCCGCCGTAATCTCAAGAAATTTCTTACCAAAACGTTTATTCGATTCAGAGTCCAACCAGCGTAATCCTCCACGCATCGGCGTTTTGAATTCCGGCTTATCTTTTACTATGAATTCAATGAATGCCGTTACGCCCGATTGCGACGCACTGCCCGATTTTTTGTCGGCCGGAATAATGATGTCCGACAAGACCGTAATCGTATCTAATTCATGTTTGTTTAAGAAAACCTCAGCCTGCAAACGAGCCTCCATTTCGGCCTCATCTTGGGTCCGACCATTGGGTCTTTTGACAGGAACTTTGGCTAATTCTAAATTTTCAATCGCCTTCTCATCGGGATTGAATACGGCTAAGCCCAACGAACTCAAGCCCATATTTTTTAAATAGTCTCTTCTTTTCATTATAGGTTGCCTTTTTTACGTTGATCAATGATGTATTCCGAAGTACGAAGTGACAAGGCCAAAATCGTCCATGTCGCATTCTTATCGCCTTGGGAAACAAAGGGTGCCGCATCTGCCACGAATAAATTCTTCACGTCGTGTGCCTGGCAATTCGAGTTTAATACGGATGTGGTTTTGTTGTCACCCATACGCGCTGTTCCTACTTCGTGAATGATACGTCCCGGATCTGCCAAACCGTAATTATTCGATGCATCCGGTTTCTTGCCCAATGCCTCACCACCCATGGCATGAATGATTTCTTCAAACGTATCCTGCATGTGCTTCGCCTGCTTCACTTCGTAGTCACTCCACTTATAGTTGAAACGTAAGACCGGAATTCCATATTTGTCCACCACATTCGGATCTATTTCGCAGTAGTTATCTTCGCGCACAACCGGTTCACCACGACCCGCAAAACCTACATATGCACCATAGAATCTTCTGTAATCTTCTTTCAATGTGGCACCATATCCACCCGCAGCTTTTTTCAAACCATCCCGCGTGAAGTTTTCTTTGCCATTCAAACCTTCAATGCCCCAGCCGAAACCGTAGTTTGGCATACCCATACCTCCACCGTACTCGATGTGGTAACCACGTGGGAAATCTAATTTTGCGTTGTCAAGCCACCACGGTGTGTAAATGTGCATACCGCCCACACCATCTTCATTATAGCGCTTTCTGTCAAACAAAGAAGGAATTATCGCCGAACGAGATGCGCCCGTCGAGTCATTTAAATATTTACCTACCACGCCACTTGAATTGGCTAAGCCATTCGGGAAGCGAGAACTTTTTGAATTCAATAATAAACGCGCAGTTTCACCCGCACTCGCCGCCAAGACAACAATTTTCCCTTTGACGGTATACTCTTGCATCGTACCTGTGTGTACATATGAAACGCCTGTCGCCAAACCCGTTGCCGGATCAGTCAATACCTCACGCGCCATCGCAAACGGAAGCATCGTTAAATTTCCTGTTGCTGCCGCGGGTTTAATCAACACCGATGACGATGAGAAATCGGCATAGGCCGAGCACCCACGGTTACATTGGCCGCAATAAAAACATTGCCCACGCTCATTGTTGATCGGTTTTGTCAACATCGACATCCGTGACGGATAGGTCGGGATGCCCAAGGCTTTATTCGCCTTTTTGATCATTAATTCGTGCAAACGCGGTTTGGGAGGAGGCAAAAAATAGCCATCCGGATTATTCCGTAGGCCCTCATTCGTACCAAATACGCCAATCATTTTATCTACTTTATCGTAGAAAGGCTTGACGTCATCATAGCCAATTGGCCAATCGTCGCCCAATCCATCGATACTTTTTCTTTTGAAATCATCTGGACCAAAACGCAAAGAAATACGTCCCCAATGGTTCGTACGACCACCCACCATCCGTGAACGGAACCAGTCGAATTTCGTGCCATCTTTCCGGGTATAGGGTTCTCCTTCGATGTCCCAACCGCCATAAGCGGCATCAAAATCACCAAAATTGCGAAGGGAAGAACTTGCTCCGCGACGCAATGACTCGTAAGGCCACTTCAATTGAGTCATGTCTTTCGGGTCTGCCGGATCGAAAGGTTGGCCTGCCTCAAGTACACAAACTTTGGCTCCAGCCTTTGTTAATGTATGTGCCGCCATACCACCGCCAGCGCCTGAACCCACAATCACCACGTCGAAAACTTCTTGTTGGGATTGAATGTAAATAGACGAATTAATCATAGTTTGAGGTAACGGTTTAAAGAATGGTAAATGTATAAAATTTGACTTATTTTTGTTTTCATTAGCGACAAAAATTTTGGCCAAAAAAACACCCGATGGGCAAGAGCCTTTGAAAAAAGGAGAAACCCCACTTTCCCGACAATTTAATCAGATCAAAGCCAAGTATCCTGGGGCCATTTTGTTGTTCCGGGTTGGAGACTTTTATGAAACCTTTGGCGAAGATGCGGTGAAGGCATCCAAAATTTTGGGTATCACATTGACGCGTCGAAATAATGGAAATGCGGATGATCATTTAGCTGGATTTCCCCACCATTCCTTGGATACCTATTTGCCTAAATTAGTTCGTGCTGGCCAGCGCGTGGCGATTTGTGACCAATTAGAAAATCCAGCCGAAGCGAAAGGAATCGTGAGGCGTGGTGTGACTGAATTAGTGACGCCAGGCGTTTCGTTTAATGACCAAGTGCTTGATAATAAGCGGAATAATTACGTTGCTTCGATTAGCTATCAAGAAAAAGACGCGCAATTTGGTGTAGCCTTTTTAGATATATCCACGGGGGAATTCATGTGTTCGCAAGGCCCTTTGGCCTATGTGCAAAAACTGATTCAAAGTTTTATGCCTGCGGAGATTTTGTTTCCCAAAAAGTATCGGTCCATTTACCAAGAAAATTTCGGAGATCAATACCATTCGTTCTCCCTGGAGGAATGGATTTTTTCACACGAGTTTACGTATCCTTTACTGACCGAACATTTCAAGACTAAAAATCTGAAAGGTTTCGGAATCGAGGGTATGCCGCTGGGCATCATTGCGGCGGGTGTGATTCTGCATTACCTCGCGGAAACGGAACATAAACAGGTGGGTCACATCGCGACCATTCAGCGGATTGAGGAAGATAAATATGTGTGGTTGGATCGCTTTACAATTCGGAATCTTGAATTGGTTTATTCTGTTCAAGAGGGGGGAGTTCCACTCATTGATTTGATGGACCAAACGATGACGCCGATGGGTGCCCGTTTGTTGCGCAAATGGATGGTTTTACCATTGAAAGATTTGCAAGCGATTCAAGAACGCCAAGAAGGTGTGGCCGGTTTATTGGAACTGGATGAGACGATGGATTTGCTTATTTCGTTATTGAAGCCCATCGGTGACTTGGAACGTTTGATTTCCAAAGTAGCTGCGGGTCGAATTAATCCCCGGGAATTGGTGCAGTTGAAGCGTGCGCTCCAACAAATTCCCGCCATTAAAGCATTATTAGCAACACATCCAGCTCCAATCTTGCAGAAATGGGCAGACCAATTGAATCCGTGTTTGCATTTGGTTCAAAAAATTGAATCAGCCTTGCGCGATGATGCCCCGATGCTTGTGCATCAAGGAGGAATCATCAAAACCGGTTATCTGGCAGAGTTGGACGAGCTTCATTTATTGTCGACAAACGGCAAGGATTACCTCGCCGCGATGCAGAAACGCGAGATCGAACGGACGGGAATAACTTCCTTGAAGGTCGCTTACAACAAGGTTTTTGGCTATTATTTGGAGGTAACGAATGCGCACAAAGACCGTGTGCCGCCGGAGTGGATTCGCAAGCAGACTTTGGTCAATGCAGAGCGTTACATCACCGAGGAGTTAAAAGGTTACGAGGAGAAGATTTTAAGTGCGGAGGACAAGATATCGACCATTGAATTTGGCATTTTCCAGGAGCTGGTGCGTGAAGCTTTGGAATACCTGGAGTTAATTCAGTTGAACGCTTTAGGGATAGCGACCTTGGATGTGCTGACGAGTTTTGCTCAGGTGGCCAAACGCAATCAATATGTTCAGCCTTCCTTGCACACCGGAGATTCGATTCAAATTGAGGCGGGTCGTCACCCCGTGATTGAACAGCAATTGCCTTTAGGCGAAGTATATGTTCCGAATGACGTGTTTTTGGATAATGAAACCCAACAAATCGTCATGATTACCGGTCCGAACATGGCGGGTAAGTCGGCACTTTTACGCCAAACAGCCTTGATTGTTTTAATGGCTCAAATGGGTTCGTTTGTTCCCGCTTCTGCAGCTTCGATCGGGTTGGTTGATAAAGTATTTACTCGTGTAGGCGCTTCGGATAACTTGTCCAAAGGCGAGTCGACCTTCATGGTGGAAATGACCGAAACGGCTGCGATTTTAAATAATTTGTCGAATAACTCCCTGGTATTATTGGACGAAATTGGTCGGGGAACGTCGACTTACGATGGGGTTTCCATGGCCTGGGCGATTGCGGAGCATTTACACAACCATCCGAAGTGTCGGGCCAAAACTTTGTTTGCCACCCACTACCATGAGTTGAATGAATTAACCGAAGACTTTCCACGCATTAAGAATTTCCACGTATCCGTGAAGGAAGTGGGGAATAAAATCATCTTTTTACGGAAATTGGTTCCGGGAGGATCGGCCCACAGTTTTGGTATTCATGTGGCTCAAATGGCTGGCATGCCAACTTCCTTGGTGTTGCGTGCACATGAGATTCTACAGAATCTTGAGAAAGACCATGTGCTTGAAGACAATGTGGAGAAGCTTAAACATATGCCGAAAAACAATTACCAGCTGAATTTATTTGGCGCTGAAATTCCGGAAGGATTGAAGAAAATTGAGGAGCAATTAGGTGCATTGGATGTGAATACGCTCTCGCCGATTGAGGCTTTGTTGAAGTTGAATGAATTGAAGAGGTTATTGTAGAGACGCGATACTTCGCGTCTTTTTTTTTCAAAATGAGATTTTTGGGATGCGAATGTATGCAAAATGTAGAGACGCGATACTTCGCGTCTGAAATAATTAACTCCAGGTTTCAACCTTGGGATTAGACGCGAGGTATCGCGTCTCTACGATTTAATTGCGCACATCCAGCCCCCAATTCAACTTATTCCGCAAGGTCTGTAGGAAATCATCTCCTGGTATTTTAACGATTTTGGCATTAAAAGGCGCTTTTTGAACTTCAATGGTGAATTTTGAGTCGATCACACGCGAACGAGAATCGATGGATATCAGGAAATTTTGGCTCCTACTTGTTACTTCAAATTTCAATTTGGCGTCACTGGAAACCACCAAAGGTCTTACATTCAAGTTATGTGGACTCATGGGGGCAATGATGAGAATGTCAGAACTTGGCATGACCAAAGGTCCTCCCACCGAAAGCGAATAACCCGTTGATCCTGTGGCTGTTGACACGATTAATCCATCCGCCCAATAGGTATTCAGGTAATTTCCATCAACGTAGGCTTTAATCACAATCATGGACGATGTATCTGTTTTCATGATCCCTACTTCATTTAAGCCAAATTGCTTGCCATCGAACAAGTCGATTTCCGAATGAACTGCCACAAGCGTACGATCCTCAATCCGGTAATTGCCCGCGATTAATTGATCGATTGCTGCACTTACATCTTGTGGAGACAAAGTCGCTAAAAAGCCTAGTCGGCCTGTATTAATCCCTAAAATGGGCAATTCTTTATCACCTATGTGGGTTAATGTTTCCAATAAAGTCCCATCGCCGCCGATACTCCATGCCATTTGAACGTGGTCAGGGGTACCTGTTTTTTCATCATAGGATTCAATATTCTCAATCGCAAAGCTATGTTCTTTCAGATGGTTCTTAAAGTAGGATGAGAGTACGATTTCGCAAGGCTTTTCGCACAAAATAGTCCATAGTTTTTCCATCAACGGCCGATTTTCGGTCGTAAAGGATTTTCCATGAATGGCGATGCGTAAAGACACGAACTAAGGGTTTAAATATTTTAAAAGTAGGTCAAAACGAGCCGTGTCAACGGTTTCGTTTTTGCCAAAATGGAAAGCTTTTTCGATATGAATGCTATGTCGTTCCAAACTTTGAACGATGGTAGAAAACTGCTCCGTTTGAACTTGAATGATCAGTTCAGGTAAACCCATGGCATCCTTTGGGTTTTGAATCAAGAATGAGCGCGTGATCAGTCCATTATTCTCCTCAATCAGTCGAGCGATTAGACTAAATGAATCTCGCTGACTATGAAACGGTATGTACATAATTCCGCCTTGAGCAGAGTTAAATCCGTTGTTAATCAGCAATTTAGCGACCTCACTTGATGCTAAATAACCTAGGTGTTTTCCATCTTCGTCGGTAACCGGCAGGATAGAAAAACCACTTGCTTCAAACCAGGGCAAACTGGCTAGGACATCCTCTTCGGACTCCAAACTGTAATGTGCCAAATCCGCTAGCATTTGGCTTATTTTTCCATCCGGATGCGCGCACTGCATGAGTAGGCGCTCTGTAATATTACCGACCAATTGTTTTCCATCCAAAACCGCCAAATTTGTTTGTTTGGATTGATGCAAAACTTTCAATCCTTTTTGGATCGAATCCTGCAAGGATAAAGTTGGGAAATCATAGGAAAGATAGGTGAGGGCCAACATCCTAAATGGGGTTTTTATCGAGCCAATTTTGCAAAATCACATTGAATTCTTCCGGTCTTTCCATCATAGGAGCGTGGCAACAACGGTCGATGAATTGTAATTCAGATCCTGGAATCAAGGAATTAAATTCGTGGCCTACTTGTGGAGGCGTAATGGTGTCATTTAATCCCCAAATCAGCAGTGTAGGCTTTTGGATACGAACGATATCTTTCGCCATATTATTCCGTTGTGCTGATTTAGCAATGGCAATAATCCGCATTACTTTGGGTATGCTATTGGTGATTTCAAAGACCTCGTCGACTAGTTCTTTGCTAGCCGTTTTAGGGTCATAAAATGTATATTCTACTCGTTCTTTGATGTATTCGTAGTTGCCGCGTTTAGGATACGATCCCCCCATGGAATTTTCGAATAAACCGGATGAGCCCGTTAAAATTAATCGTTGAATTTTTTCAGGGTGTTTCAAGGTATAGATCAACGCAACGTGGCCGCCCAATGAATTACCTATAACGCTAAATTCGGTTAATTTTTTGAAGTCTACGAAGCCTTCGATAAAGGTTGTTAGGCCCTCACAACCTGCCTCCTTGATGGGCATATCGTGAATAGGCATCAGCGGAATGATGACCCGGTATTTTTTCGAAAAGTGATTGATAACCCCCTGCCAATTGCTCAACGCACCAAACAAACCATGCAAGAGAAGTAGGATTTCTCCTTGACCTTCGTCGATGTATTGGTAATTGTTCTCCTCCTTAATCGTATAATTCATTCCGTGGGGACTATTTAATTTGCAAAGTAATGAAAAAGCATTCAAACTTTTCAGCCTTTTTTGAGTTTGTTAGATATTAAACTTATTATGAAGCCAATTGTTATTATCGGAGCTGGTTTGGCAGGATTGCAAGCCGCTACCCATTTACACCGAAAAAAGGTGCCTTTTTTATTGCTAGAGCGTGCCGAGCAAGTGGGAGGTCGTGTTCAATCTGATTCCGTTGATGGTTTTATATTGGATCATGGTTTTCAAGTATTGCAAACCAATTATTCAAGTGTACAACGCTCAATTGATTTGTCGGCCCTGCATCTGCAATCATTCGAATCGGGTTCAAAATTGTGGTTAGGAGGCCAATGGACTTCTTTTTTAAATCCACTTCGTGGTGGATTCAGCATGCTCTCCCTAGTTCCTTATGTGATTTCATGGAAGGATTTATTTTTATTGGCTCGCTTGTGGGTCAAATTACAATGGTCAACGGATGAACTTGTCCGCACGGGAGAAAGTACAGCAGCTATGTTGGGCAGATGGGGCTTTTCAGATACATTTCAATCGAAGTTTCTTCGTCCCTTTTTTCGGGGCATATTTTTAGATCAAAACCTCCAACAGCCCGCGTCTTTGTTTTTCTTTTACATGCGCCAGTTTTTGGAGGGACAGGCTGCTTTGCCTACGCTTGGGATGGGAGCAATTCCCAATCAGATGCTCGCGAGTTTGCCAAGTGAATCTGTTCGTTTGGGATGTGAAGTTATTGAAATTGATGCCAAACAAGTGTACCTAAAAAGCGGCGAAGTCGTTGATTTTGAACGTTTAATTTTAGCCTCAGATCCTTATGCGGCGGCAAAAATGTTGGAGGTAGACGTGCCCGATTCAGTTCATTTGGGTGCTAAGACCTTTTATTTTTCCGCGCCTAAAAGACCGTTTAGCGATCGATTATTACGTCTAATTCCCGGGGAATCTAAATTGCTTCACTATTGTTTTCTATCTCATGTAGCACCAAGTTATGCACCCAAAGGAAAAGACTTAATTCAAGTGACAAGCTTAGACTTAAACCTGGAAGCAAACGAAGTGCTTGGCTTGTTGGCCGCATATGAAGACGTCAAAGACTTGAAATTCTTGAAGTCTTTTGCAATTCCGAGGTCCTTGGCTAAGGTAGGTGCTTTTGATTCGCTTAAGTTAGCTGCGGAGGCGCGTGGATTTATCCTGGCAGGTGATTATGGCGAAATGCCCTCCTTGCATGGTGCATTACTTTCGGGTGAGAAAGCAGCTGTTCAAAGTCTCAATTAACTGATTTTCATCAGGGTTTTTTTAGGATAAAGCCGTATATTTGTCCCGTAAATTGACCCTTATGAAGAAAATATTCGTTCTTTTAGCTCTTGTTTTTGTAACCTTTTCGTGCAAAAAAACAAACCCTGACTATCAAAAAGAAGCTGCCAATCCGCGTTTTTTGGAGCGTGCTCAAAATATGCTAACGGAAAGTATCATTCATGATATTTTCGCTCCGCCTGTATCTTCTCGTATTTACATGTATTCGAGTGTGGCGGGTTACGAGGCTGCGATTTTAGGCGATCCTAAATTTAAATCTTTAGTAGGTCAATTAAACGGATTTGAGTCGGTTGCTAAACCAGAACCAGGCTTAGAATACTGTTTTCCCTTAGCTTCTACGCGTGCCTTTTTATCAGTTGGAAAGAAATTGACATTTGCGCAAGAATTATATGTTGAATTCGATAAGCAAATAGAAGAAGATTTTCGTAAGACAGGTATGCCTGATGATGTATATGAGCGTTCGGTGGCATTAGGCGATTCCATTGCAGCTTCCGTTATGCGTTGGGCCGCCAAAGATAATTATAAACAAACCCGTGGATTCCGTTTCACCGTAACGAATTTACCTGGTACCTGGACGCCTACCCCTCCAGCGTACATGGATGCAGTTGAGCCGTTTTGGAATAAGGTTCGTCCGGTGATGTTGGATTCAGCGAGTCAATTCCGCGCTCCGGCACCTTCCAAATTTGATTTGACCAAAGGAAGTCCGTATTACAAAGAGGTGATGGATTCGTATGAAACAGTTAAGAATTTGACGAATGACCAACGCGATATTGCGAACTTCTGGGATTGTAATCCATTTAAAATGAACATTACAGGCCACGCGATGTTTGCGACAAAAAAAATGTCGCCGGGGGGTCACTGGTTAGGGATTGTCGCACAGATTTCTCGTCAGTATAAGAAAAGTTATACGGAAACGGCTGAGGCTTTGGCTTTAACTTCGATTGCTATTTTTGATGGCTTTATCTCGTGTTGGGATGAGAAATATCGTTCGATTCGTATTCGTCCGGAAACAGTAATCAATGCTTCCATTGATAAATCTTGGATTCCCGTTCTGCAAACGCCTCCTTTCCCTGAATATACATCAGGTCACAGTACGATTTCACGTGCAGCGGCTGAGGTGTTAACAAAAGTTTATGGAGATCAGGTAGCATTCAACGACTCGACAGAGGTACCTTACGGATTGCCTCCTCGTAAGTTCACCTCATTTATTCAGGCTTCTGACGAAGCGTCCATCAGCCGATTATATGGTGGAATTCACTTCCGTCCAGCCTTGGATGAAGGTGCGAAACAAGGTTCGAAAGTTGGGCAATATTTATTGGCCACCGTCAAAACGCGCAAATAATGCATGATATAGCCTCACGGGATGACATCAAAGTTTTTGTAGACGCCTTCTATGGTGGTATGAAATCGGATGATTTGGTGGGGCATATCTTCTTGGATGTGATGCATGTGAATTTTGAAGCGCATTTGCCTAAGATGTATGATTTTTGGGAGATGTTGTTGTTGGAGGGTTCTCATTATAAAGGTGCTCCCATGCGACCTCATCTCGAAGTAAATCAAAAAGTACCTTTAACTATGGCGCATTTCGACCGCTGGTTTGAGATGTTTTCAGCCACCTTAGATGCGCATTTTGTTGGTCCAAAAACCGAGGAGGCCAAAACCAAGGCTTGGAATATCGCGCAGACATGGGCTTATAAATTCAAGTTGATCAATGAGCAGTAGACTTTGGACGTTGGACGTTAGACGTTAGAGGTATCGCGTCTTTTTTGTTTCCCCAGGTTAAAACCTGGGGTTATTAATTTATATCCTCAGACTTTAGTCTGAAGGAAGACGCGAGGTATCACGTCTCTACATCACATTCCAACGTCCAACGTCCACCGTCCAACGTCCAACCTACAATTTCCAATAAATCTTCTTGCTATCCAGAAAGCTGGCCACTTTGATGACAATCGCCAAAGCCACGAATGCATTGATGACTTGTGCCCAATCCGTTGGAATATGGCTTAATTGGGAGATAAAACCCACAAATACATAAGTCGTTTTGGTCAACCATTGCGGAACCAAGGTCTCAAAAAACAGGTAGATGAAGATTGAATTATTCCCCATCGAATTTAGGTAGGAGGGCATTTGGAATCGAGGTTTTTCCTGAATCCAATTGGCATAAAATAAAGCCATCATCAACGTAACCCAACCCGCAGATGCCACGGTAAAGGATAGCGTTGCGGTACGTTTGATAATCGGCAAGCCGGCTAAATCAAGGCCATAGCCAACGATAATGCCCAATAATCCTAAGCCAATTAAAGTTCTTAATACCGTTCGAGGGGGTGTGGTACGATGTATCAAACGGCCAATCAATGCTCCCCAAATGGTATGCGCAGCTGTGGGAATGGCGTTCATGGCAATCCAATGTCCAGAACTTAGTTTGCCCATGATTGCTAAGTCGATGTAGGATCCAAAGTTTTTATCCGGTGTATAGGCCTGATCGAATCCCGGAATAGCTGTAAATACATACAAGGAATGCGATAAAAGTAATAAAAATAAAGAAGCGGCTAATTGTAAGGGAATTGAGAAGCGCAATAAGGCAAACGTTATGATGGTCGTAAATGCCAATTGGCATAATACATTCCATAACTCAAAAACCATTTCACCTCGATGAACGCATATTAACAGTATGCCGAATAAAAGTAACAGGAATGAACGCTTCAGTACTTTAGGCCATAATGCTGCATAAGTTGCCCCTTCATCGATGCGTTTGTACGTGGAAAAATACAGCGCTGAGCCTGCAATCATCATAAAACCCGGTTGGAATAAATCCAGGAAATGTAAGCCTTCCCAACTTGCGTGAAAGAATTGTTGGACAACAAAGGAATGCGGGAACAAATCTTGTAGTTTACTATAAACTCCAGCGCTTTCGGCGGCAAGCAAAACGAGGATGAAACCTCGAAAATAATCAATGGCGGGAAAGCGTTTTTTGATCATGGGTTTAGCTTATGACGTTCAAAGGTAAACTATTTTTTTAAATTCAATTTTGTACTTTTGTTGACGAACAAAAAAATATGATTGTATCTACTCCAGGTCGGATTTGCTTGTTTGGTGAACATCAAGATTATTTGGGTTTACCTGTCATTGCGGCTGCGATTTCAAAACGAATTCAATTAAAAGGTGCTTTTCGATCCGATCGAATTGTTCATTTTGACCTGCCTGATATTCAAAAAACGGAATCCTTTTCTTTGGATTTTCCTTTGGTATACACGCAAGAGCGTGATTATTTCAAGAGTGTATTAAATGTGCTATCGAGAAAAGGGCACGTCTTTGAGAAGGGATTGGAGATAGAGGTACGAGGAAATATACCCATTAATTCAGGCACATCCAGCTCTTCGGCTTTGCTTGTTTCTTGGGTAGAGTTTTTGAACGAAATGTATCAGCTCGGTTATTCCCAAAAAGAAGTTGGGGAGATTACCTACGAAGCTGAGGTTTTGGAATTCACCGAACCGGGAGGAATGATGGACCAGTATTCGACGGCGGTGGGTAATGTGATTTATTTGGCGAGCCAACCAGCGATATCGATTACGACGTACCAACAAGCCTTGGGAACATTTGTGTTGGGAGATTCAGGTGAGCCCAAAGACACCTTGGGGATTTTGTCTCGGGTCAAATTTGGTACATTAGGTGGAATTCAAAAGATAAAAGCGATAGATCATTCCTTTGATTTGGCAACAACGACACAAGCGGTTTGTGAGGCATATCGGAATCTATTGACGGAAGATGAATGGGTATTGTTAACGGCAAATTTGTCCGACCGCGACATTCTCCTGGCAGCTAAGAAAATGTTTGAAGGAGAAAAAACGTCTTGGGACGATAAACGTTTGGGAGACTTATTAAATGATCATCAGAAAAATTTAAGGGAATACAAACAGATATCCACGCCGAAAATAGATCGCATGATCGATGCGGCATTAGGTGCTGGTGCCTTGGGTGCCAAAATTAATGGCTCAGGAGGCGGAGGCTGTATGTTTGCCTATGCGCCAATTAATCCAGATGCCGTTGTGAAGGCTATTGAAGAAGCAGGAGGGAAAGCCTATGTGATCCGTGTGGATGTAGGTACGCAAATAGAAAAAGCAAGTTTATTTTATTAAGATATGAAAAAGAGATTATTGATTTTGGCAGGAGGAATGGCCTCGCGGATGAAGAAGGCAATGGCCGAAGGAACGAGTGATTTAGATCCCAATTTGGTCGCGCAGGCGAACTCGGTGACGAAGGGGATGATTCAAGTGGGGAAGAATGGAAAGACCTTGATTGATTACCAATTATACAATGCGCATTTGGCGGGTATCGAAGAAGTGATGTTATTATTACATCCAACTGATACGGTTTCACAGGAATATTGTGAAAGCTTAATGGCCAAAGATGCTTGTTGGGGAATGAAGATTGTTTTTGCCCGCCAACAAATCGCTGCGGATCGTGAAAAGCCTGCCGGTACAGCGGATGCTGTTTACCAGGCTTTGATGCAACATGCTGATTGGCAAAAGGGTCGGGTGATTGTTTGTAACTCTGACAACTTATATAGTGTGAATGCGTTGAAAACGCTTTGGAATTCGGATGAGCCCAATGCCTTGATCTCGTATCACCGGGATAGTTTGTTGTATCCAGCAGAGCGAATTTCGGCTTTTGCCTTGATTCGTACGGATGAACAAGGATATCTATTGGAGATTATTGAGAAGCCTACAGCGGAGCAGGCTGCGGAGTTGATGGCGAAAATTGGTCGTTTGGGGGTTAGTATGAATGTGTTTGTATTTGAAGCATCGACATTCTTGCCTTATTTGGCGAAAACGCCGTTCCATGCGGTGCGTAATGAAAAAGAATTGCCAACGTCCGTGGTGATGTTTGGTGAGGGAGAGGGTAGAGGGTTCTTTGCGATACCTTTAGCAGAAAACGTACCGGATTTAACTTCGAAGGAGGATATCTTGGTGATGAAGCAGTATTTGGAAGATACCTACGGGGATTTTTAACAATTTCCACTTTGGCAATCCTTTCAGGTTTGCCAAAGTTTGAGGCGCATTTCGCGCCGATTCCATAAAATTGTAGAGACGCGATACTTCGCGTCTCTTTTTTTGTTTCAGACGCGAGGTATCGCGTCTCTTTTTTTGTTTCAGACGCGAGGTATCGCGTCTCTACTTTTTGTTATCTAGGAATTATTTGTACTTTGGTGCAAAACCTATTTAATAAGATGTCCATTGCAATCGTAATCCTGTGCATAGGCCTGTTGGTCTTTCTCATTACTTATCTCAAAGTAAATTCCTTTATCGCTTTTTTATTGGTGAGTTTATTAAGTGGTATTCTATTAGGATTACCCTTGCCGGATTTGGCTAAATCGATTCAGAAAGGTCTGGGCGATACGCTTGGCTCTTTGGTGACCATTATTGTACTCGGCGCCATGTTGGGGAAATTGGTGGCGGCAAGTGGTGCTGCTCAACAAATATCAGGTTCTCTCATTAAACTGTTTGGGGAGAAGCATATCAGTTGGGGTCTGATGCTCACCGGATTCGTTATTGGAATACCTCTATTTTACAATGTAGGCTTTGTATTGATGATTCCCTTAATCTTTGCCCTCGTTCAACGTTATAAATTAAATCCTTTGATGGCGGGAGTACCCATGATGGCTTCTTTGTCGGTAGCTCATGGATACCTTCCTCCACATCCTTCGCCTGCGGCATTGGTTGCTCAATTTGGTGCCAACATGGGTTTGACTTTGACCTATGGAATTCTGGTGTCTATCCCGGCCATTATTTTAGCCGGGCCAATTTTTGCCAAGACCTTGGTTCATATTCAGCCGAAGGCTTCGAAGTCGTTCATTTCGCAGGAAATAGGAGAGGACGCCTTGCCATCGAAGGCATCGAGTTTTTTAACTGCTTTACTTCCTGTATTCCTATTAGTATGTACGACGGCTTTTGATATACAATTAGGGAAAGATTCACCGGCTTCGCCGATCTTGCATTTAATAGCGGATCCTGCGATGGTGATGTTAATTGCGATTTGTTTCGCAACCTACACCTTAGGCATTCGCATGGGAAAATCGATGGAATCGATTATGTCAGTTTATGCAGATGCAGTGAAAGATGTTGCGATGATTTTATTAATCATTGCGGGTGCGGGGACATTCAAGGAAGTTTTGCTAGCGTCAGGTGTCAGTAAAGAAATTGCAGGCTATTTGGGGACATTGCCTATTCCGCCATTGGTATTAGGTTGGTTGATGGCGGCAATCATCCGCGTGTGTATTGGATCGGCAACCATAGCGGGTTTGACGGCAGCTGGTATGATCTTGCCTTTGGTAACTGCTGGTGGAGTTAATCCCAACTTGATGGTCTTGAGTATTGGTGCTGGCAGTTTGATGTTCTCGCATGTGAATGATACGGGCTTCTGGATGTTCAAAGAATATTTTAATTTATCTGTAAAGGAAACTATTCGCTCTTGGTCCTTGATGGAAACGATCGTTTCCGTTGCGGGACTTTTAGGAGTTCTATTAATTAATGAAATAATTTAATTTCTCGACTTGCTGGGTTGGCCAATATGAAAGAAATGCAAATTTCTTTTTTAGGCTTTAGCCGATTATACACTGATTTTTATCAGGATTGCATGTTTTTTCAAAATTTTCTTTGGCCTTTATTGGAAAATTCCTAATTTGCCAAACTAAATGTTTTATTTTTTCATTAATTAAACTAATCAACATGAAAAAACTCTTACTCATTTGGGTTTTAACGATGACTGTTTTCAGTTCATTATTAGCTCAAACAAGACAAGTAACTGGAAAGGTTACTGCTTCAGAGGATGGTTCTGCTCTTCCGGGAGTTAGTGTCAGCCTAAAAGGTACCTCTCGTGGTACAACAACAGGTGCAGACGGTACTTACAAGATTTCTGTAAGTGATGGTACTGCGCTTGTATTCAGCTTTGTTGGGTATAAGCAACAAACTGTTTCTGTGGGTAGCCAATCGGTTATCAATATCTCATTAGCTTCAGATGCTTCTGAATTGAATGAAGTTGTTGTAACTGCCCTTGGTTTAACACGTACGAAAAACTCTTTGCCATATGCTGCACAGCAAATCAAAGGTGATGAGTTAACACGTGTTCGTTCAGGTAACGCATTCTCACAATTATCAGGTAAAGTTTCTGGTGTTCAAATTACTCAAGGTAACGCAATCGGTGGATCAACAAACGTTGTTATCCGTGGTTCGAAATCTTTGACAGGTAACAACCAAGCTTTATTTGTTGTGGATGGTGTACCTATCGATAACTCGGTAACAAACTCTTCAAACCAACGTACTGGTCGTGGAGGTTATGACTACGGTAATGCTGCTGCGGATATTAACCCAGATGATATCGAGTCAATGACTGTATTGAAAGGAGCTGCGGCTACTGCACTTTACGGTTCACGTGCTTCCAATGGTGTGATCATGATCACTTCGAAAAAAGCGAAGCGTGGTTTAGGTTTGACAATCAATACAGGTCTTTCTGTAGGTACAATTGATCAAACTACTTTCCCTAAATACCAAAACCAATATGGTGCTGGTTATTCAGATCCCTACCAAAAAGACGGTTTCTTCTATTTTGATGCAAACGGTGATGGTCAAGATGATTTAGTTGTTCCAACGTCAGAAGATGCTTCTTACGGAACGAAGTTCAATCCTTCGTTAATGGTTTACCACTGGGATGCATTTGATCCAGCGGGTCCAAACTACTTAAAGGCTAAGCCTTGGGTTGCTGCACAAAATACGCCAGTTAAGTTTTACGAGACGGCTATTTCAAACAATACGAACATATCGTTAGATGGTGCAACAGAAAAAGGAACGATCAAATTCGGTTATACACGTAATGAAGATCGCGGAACATTACCTAATTCAAAGGTGACTAAGAACATCATGAATTTAGGTGGTACTTACAATGTTTCTTCTAAATTAACAGCTTCTGCAACAGCTAACTTCTCAGTAGTAGAAGGTAAAGGTCGTTACGGTACAGGTTATGATGGATTGAACGTAAACCAAAACTTCCGTCAATGGTATCAAACTAACGTTGACATTTATGAGCAACGTGATGCGTATTTCCGTAACAACAAGAACGTTACATGGAACTGGTCAGATCCTTCAACTGCTGCTGGATTGAAGCCTATCTACACAGATAACTACTATTGGACTCGTTACCAAAACTACGAGAACGATACACGTACACGTGTGTTTGGTAATGCTATGTTGAACTACAAGCCAACAGATTACTTGAACGTATTAGGTCGTATCACGATGGATACTTACGATGAGTTCCAAGAGGAGCGTATCGCAGTAGGTTCTACAGATATTCCTGAGTATTCTCGTTATGATCGTCATTTCCAAGAAATCAACTATGATTTAATTGCAAATTTCGATAAGAACGTTATGAAAGATTTGAACGTGAAAGCTTTAGCAGGTCTTAACTTGCGTAAGTCATTGAACCGTTCGATCTATGCAATCACAAATGGTGGTTTGATCGTTCCAGGTCTTTATTCGATTGCTAACTCAAAAGGAACTGTTTCAGCTCCATCTGAGACATACAATCCACGTGAAGTATTTGGTTTATTTGCTGGAGGAACTGTTTCTTACAAGGATTTCTTAACTTTGGATGGTACTGTTCGTCAAGATCAATCTTCTACATTACCTGTTGCTAACAACAAGTATTTGTATTATGCAGGTTCATTGAGCTGGGTATTCTCTCATCACTTACAAGATTTACCTTGGTTAACTTCAGGTAAGTTACGTGCTAACTATGCAACGGTAGGTAATGATGCACCTTGGGGTTCAATCAAGAACGTATATGATCAACCAGCTCCGTTTGGTTCGACTATCTTGTTCTCAGTTCCAGGTACGCAAAATAATCCAGGTTTGAAGCCAGAGCAAACAATTTCAAAAGAGATTGGTGTTGAAATGGCATTTATGCAAAACCGTTTAGGATTTGATTTGACTTACTACCATACAAATACATTGGATCAAATTATGCCAGCTGCTGTTACTACATCAACAGGTTATAACTCGACGTATGTAAATGCAGGTAACATTGAGAATAAAGGTATTGAATTAAGCCTTTATGGTAACCCAATCAAAACGGCTGATTTCTCATGGAACGTAAACGTGAACTTTACACGTAACCGTAACTTGGTGTTAAGTCTTTACAATGAAAGCCAAAACTTACAGTTAGCTTCTTTCCAAGGTGGTGTTACATTGAACGCTACAGTGGGTGAGCCTTACGGTATCTTAAAAGGAAAGACTTGGAAATACGTAAATGGTGAGAAGTTAGTAAAAGCGAATGGTCGTTATGATGTGACTACAACGACTACGAACAACATCGGTAATGTTAATCCTAACTGGATCGGTGGTGTGAATAACTCATTCCGTTACAAAGATGTAACTTTCAGTTTCTTAATTGATGTGAAGTCAGGTGGTTCCGTATTCTCACTAGATCAGTACTATGGTGCTGCAACAGGTGTGTTAGCAGAATCGGCTTTATTGAATGATAAAGGAAATCCTTCTCGTGAAGAAATCGCAAACGGTGGTGGTATTATTATGCCAGGTGTTAAAGCGGATGGAACGAAAAATGACGTTCGCGTTGAGAACTGGTATGGTACTTACGGATATGCTTACAACCCACAACATGCATTCGTATATGATGCGAGCTATGTGAAGTTACGTGAGGCGAACTTGACTTATTCATTACCTCGTTCGATCGTAGCTAAATTAGGTGGCGTTAAAGGCGTAGATTTGTCTGTTTATGGACGTAACTTGTGGATCATTCACAAGAACCTTCCACACTCAGATCCTGAGGAAAATTTATCTGCAGGTAACTTGCAAGGATATCAATCAGGTGCGTATCCAACGACTCGTTCGATTGGTTTCAACGTAAAATTAGTGTTTTAATCATCCTTAATTTTGAATCAGATGAAAAGAA
>JBEEOB010000025.1:0-5414 GCA_041191865.1 Bacteroidota bacterium | reverse complement strand
CCTGATTTGATGATATCGACCGAATTTCGACCTAAAATTCGATATCCACCCAATTCGTCGATGGCCGCGATATCCCCTGTTTTAAACCAACCATCTTCCGTGAATGATTCAGCCGTCGATTCGGGTTTATTCCAATATTCTTTAAAGACAGTGGGTCCTTTGACCTGAATTTCGCCCTCCTCCGACAAACGAACGGATACACCCGGCAAGGGATATCCCACATGGCCCGCGACGCGTGGTCCATCGTAGGGATTACTCAGGGCCATTCCGATTTCCGTCATGCCATAGCGTTCAAGCAATAAATGTCCGGAAATAGTTTCCCAACGTTCCATGACCGATACAGGCAAAGCTGCCGAGCCAGAAATCATGAAGCGTAATTGATTTAAGGCTTGGGTCAATTTTATTTGTTGGTCTTCGATTAACGTTTCCCAATAAGCAATCAACTTAAAGTAAATCGTAGGAACAGCCATAAATACATTGATTTTGGCTTGTTCTATCAAATCAAAAATGCCTTTTTCGCTGAAATTGGATAAGAATTCGCATGAAGCGCCTGCCCACAAAGCACAAGAAACAACATTTACGACGCCGTGAACGTGGTGTAGTGGCAATACACAAACTGTTGAGTCCTTTGATGTCCATTTCCATGCCTCGATCAATGAGGATATTTGCGCATTTAAATTTCCATGCGTGCTGACAACCCCTTTGGGCAAGTTGGTCGTACCACTCGTGTATAAAATCATGGCCCCACGTGCATCGTCAACTTCGGGTAGTTTTTTTGTGGTTTTGGCCTGATCATTCTTACCCAAAACGATGAACCGACAAGCTAACTCACTGGCTAATCCCTTTAACGTTTCTTCAAATTCAGGTGAAACAACAATGATCGAAGCCCCTGAGTTCTCAATCGTATAGCGTAAAGATGGTAAAGGATAACTTAGGCAAAGCGGAACGACAATCCCGCCTGCTTGCCAAATACCCCATTGAACCCGTACATAATCGAATCCCGGATTTACCATAAAGGCCACTCGACCCTCGCCTAGATCATCGTTCTCGGCTAAAAGCAACTGGGCAAATTCTGCCGATGCTTGATGTAAATCAGCATAACTAAAGCTCTTTCCATCGGATATGATGGCAGTTTTATTGGCGTACGTCAGTGAATTATTGAAAATTTGAATCATAAATTAGTCGCTAGTCGCCGCTACTCACGGGTCTTTTTTATTATTTCTGAAGGACTAAGTCGCTAGTCTTTTTTTATTATGTCTGAAAGCCTTAGTCAAAGTCTAGTCAATCGGCGTGAAAAACGCCTCAAACTTTGGCAAATCTGTAAGGATTGCCAAAGAAAACAACTCTTAGTTCTTAACTCTTAACTCTTAACTCTTAACTCTTAACTCTTAGTTTTTAACTCTATAGTCTATCTCCTGCCATTTCTCAACCCTCGGAATCCAAACCTCTTGAACAAAGTGGTTATGAATTGGATGATTCGAGTATAAGTCATAAGCGGCTTGATCCTCAAAATCCATGCCTAATCCATGTGTATATGGATTTGTAGCATTGAATTCTTCCAAAACCTGTAAGTTCATCACGCCTGGAATTTGGGATAATTTTCTTGCTTCATCAATGAAATATGCTTTTTCACTTTCTGATGTGGAAGACTTGAATGTTAAAAATACACTATGATGTAACATATCTTTTTATTTATCCCCAGACTAAAGTCTGGGTTTTTCTAATTTTTTATATCCTCTGGCTGGCCTGGGGACCAACCACCTATCGCGAACTTCTCACCTTCACTTCAGACTAGCGACTGACGACAAGTGACTAACGACTCAAAAGGTTCGCCATCAATCGCCACGCTCCAGGTACCCCCGCTGGTAATTCGCGGAAGAAAACGAGTCCCGTATAGATGAATTGGCCTTTGCCATAGCGGCATACTGCGATGTTTCCTTTTTGTTCTGCTTCTCCTGGATCCGTGAACGCCAACGGAAATTGGTAGTGTGCATCCGAGGATTCCCCCAAATAGATGCTACGCTCTTGTATCCAATCATCAAAATCGCGTGCCGTTATTTCATTAGGTGAATGAAATAGGGCATGATCCATTAAGAATTTTGGCGCTGCTTCTTCTTTCGTAATCCGATTGCGAGAAATCGTAAGTGGGTATGGTCCAACAGCTACCTTTAAGGGACCAGCGAAACTTGCCGTGTTGTATTGAACCACATAGTTTCCGCCCTGCTCCACATATTTCATCAATTCCGCATGCGCTTGTCCCAAATATTCCAAAGTATTATGGGCACGAACGCCTGTCAAGACCACATCGTATTGTGCCAAATGACTCGCTTTTAAATCAGCCTCTTGTAAGAAATCTACCTGATAGCCCATTTGCTCCAAACTCTCGGGTACTTTATCTCCTGCTCCCTTGATGTAGCCGATGCGTTTCCCCGTTTTTTTGAAGTCTATGTGCAACAGATTGATCGACACAGGTGAAAAATAACGTTGAACCGGAATGTGGGCATAATGAATGCTCTCCATTTGCAAGGAATCTACCCAATTTCCTTGTGAGGTTTCATATGCCAAGTGTAATTTCCAAGTCTCTTTTCCATCAAATTCCTGTTCCTCTTCCCGTATACCAAATGTTAAGTTTTGTGTGCTTCCTGCCTCTAATCCTTTCGGTAGCTCAAGCGTAGCTAGTGTTAAGCCTTCTTGATTGATTAGCTTTACTTGACCTGGAGCAATTTTCCCGATCGCCTTTATGCTTATTTCTGCCGTTTTATTCACTCCCGAACCTTTGGGAAGCAAAATATTAGGATGATTGATTTGGAAAGTGCTTCGTGGAGTTACCGTAATCGGTTGGAAATATTCCCCCTTCACCGGGTCTACGACGAGTTCTTGTACCGGTCTGCTCACTTGAATTTGTTCCCCTTCCACGGTAAATTGAGCTAGTACAAACATGGCTGGATCGGGTGCGGCTTGACCGATTTTTGTCTGATCTTTTACCACGAAATGGCCGGTTTCTTTAGTATTTACCAACCAATATGGCTGGGTAATCGCTTGGCGAACGATTTGATTCGACGTCCAATTCATGCGCGCATATGGAATGACAGGATCTTTGATTAGGGTGTCCTTCTCGCCTACCGAAATTCGTAAAGAACCTACATGCACGGGACTACGAACAATAAATTCAGTTTTGATGTTCAAAAGATCGCCTTGGGCAACTGTTCCCCGGTTCGTATTTCCAGCAAAATGAATACCAGCTGCTTGCACAATCCACGCATCGATTTGCTTGATTTTCTTGGCTTGTAAATACGAATCTCCTAATTTATTAATCGCCTTGCGAACTTGAATCATATCCGGAATGCTCAAATACGGCTTTTCGGCTTGGTAATTTCGGATAATCAAAGATATCATCCGTTCGATTTCAGCACCTGCTGAATTACTTTGCCAGTGATTTGGAACGCCTTCATCAATCGATTTTTTGGGAGCGATACCTGCCAAAGTCTGGAAATATTCTGTCGATTTACCATGATCTACGGCAAAGCCAAAACCCTGTGATTTATGTTGGCTTCTACTCAAAGCAGCCAATTCCCCTGTACTTTGTCCAATGCTAGGTAAGAAATTACCAATATGTACTTTGAATTGATCTTCTGAAACGGTTGACGTTCCCGCAAATCGGAAAGTATTCCAAAGTAATCGTGTTGCTTTCCACGGTTTGATATCGCCTTTCAACTGTTCAGGAAAACGTTTGGGATCGGCTGCTGCCTCATAAGCCTCAATTGCTAATGCAGCTGAGGCCGAATGGTGCCCATGACCAGCTCGTGCATCTGGGGGAAAACGAGTGAATATGATGTCTGGGCGCAATTTGCGAATGATAAAAACTAAATTGGATAAGACCAATTCTTTATTCCAAAAGCTTAAAGCTTCATCTGTCGACTTAGAAAATCCAAAATCAAATGCCTGCGAAAAGTATTGATTTGCGCCATCAATTCTTCGCGCGGCCAATAATTCTTGTGTGCGAATAAGCCCCAGGGGTATGCCTTGTTCATCGCCGATGAGGTTTTGGCCCCCATCACCGCGGGTGAATGCAAAGTAATTGGTTTCCCAATGTTGTTCTTGTGCGAACCAGGCCAACATATGTGTGCTTTCATCATCTGGATGCGCAGCGACATGTAAAACCGTTCCGGTTGATTCAATACGTTTCAGATTCTCTAATAACTGAAGTCCATTTTGCGCGAAAGCCAAACATGGGGCTAATAAACAAGCGAGAATTAGTTTTTTCATGCGTTTAATCCGTTTCTTGACCATGGTTGGCGGTATGTTCTAGCTAATAATGCGGTTGCCTCAGGATCATTTATTACTGTTTTTGTGTTGGGGTCATACGAAAGCGGTCGACCTAGTTTCATGGAAACATTAGCTAAGATACAAGATGCTGTAGATATGTGCCCTTCTTGAATGTCGGCGATAGGTTTTGTGCCTTTATCAATTGCCGCTAAAAAATCCAGCATATGCAAACGGGTTGCAGGTGCTGCATTCAATTCGATGCGATCCTCCGTTAAATCTTCTGGGTATTTTTCTCGTTCAAACAGGCAGGATCCATGGATTTTTTGGCCTTTAGGGTCCACAGGCGTAAAATCATATTGCATGGTACTTAATCGTAGAGTGCCTTTTTCACCATAGATTGTCAAACCCCATGGATATTCAGGATCTGGCGGTGTACCCCAGGTACGGTGTTGCCAAACACAATTCAAGTCATTGTACTCAAATACGGCCGTTTGTGTGTCGGAGATATTTGATTTTCCTTCTTTTTGTACGTAGATACCGCCTTCTGAAGAGATGCGATTGGGCCAGCCCAAACCGAGTAACCAACGGGCTGTATCAAACATGTGCACACACATATCGCCTACAATTCCATTTCCATACTCATTGAATGTTCTCCACCAGCGCGTATGTGGTAAACCATCATACGGTCTTAAAGGTGCCGGGCCCGTCCACGTTTCATAATCAAAGAATTCAGGAACGGCTTGCACGGGTGGATTCCCATTGTTTCGCATATGGTAATAACAATACATTTCCACATGGGCAACTTTGCCTAATAAACCCGAATCGACAATCTTATTTTTGGCATCGATGATATGAGGAGTCGATTTACGTTGGGTTCCCACTTGAACTGTTTTTCCGTATTTACGCGCAGCGGCAACCATGGCTTCCCCTTCTAATACATCGACAGAAATCGGTTTTTGTACATAAACATGGGCACCCGCTTTCACGGCATCAATCATTTGCAAGGGATGCCAATGATCAGGACTGCCAATCAACACAATATCCAATGCATTTTCTGCCAAAAGTTTTTGATAATCCCCATACAAGCGGGGTGTTTTACGGGATTTTTGTCGGGCAGCGACCAACTTACCCGCTTCAGTCAACATATT
>JBEEOB010000024.1:0-17522 GCA_041191865.1 Bacteroidota bacterium | reverse complement strand
TAAATTACATTATGTCAGAAGCACAAGATACATCAGCTCAAGATCGGGCAAATTATGGTGCAGATAATATTCAAGTATTAGAGGGTTTAGAGGCGGTTCGTAAGCGTCCTTCCATGTACATCGGTGATACAGGCTTTAAGGGTCTTCATCACTTGATTTGGGAGGTTGTCGATAACTCAATCGATGAGGCGTTGGCAGGTCATTGCGACATGATCAAAGTGACGATTAATACAGATAATTCCATTTTAGTTGAAGATAACGGTCGGGGTATTCCTACGGGCATGCACACGAAAGAGAAGCGTTCTGCTTTGGAAGTTGTTATGACCGTTCTTCACGCTGGTGGTAAGTTTGACAAGGATACCTACAAAGTTTCTGGGGGTCTTCACGGGGTGGGGGTTTCTTGTGTGAATGCCTTGTCGACGGATTTGAAAGTAACGGTTTACAGCCGTGATGGTAAAATTTACCAACAAGAATACAAGATTGGTGTTCCGCAGTATCCTGTTAAGGAGGTAGGAACAACGGATCGCACAGGTACATCGGTCTTGTTTAAGCCCGATGAGACAATCTTTACGGTTACGGAATATAAATACGAAACGGTAGCAGGTCGTTTGCGTGAATTATCTTTCTTGAATGCGGGAATTCGTATTCAGTTGACAGATATGCGTGAATTGGATGAAGCAGGTGTTGCGAAAACGGAAGAGTTCTTCTCTGAAGGAGGTCTTCGTGAATTCGTCATGTTCTTGGATTCTACGCGTGAGCCATTGTTGTCCGAGCCTATCTACATGGAAGGCGATAAAAACGGAGTTCCTGTTCAAGTTGCGATGGTTTACAATACCTCGTATACAGAAAACGTTGTTTCGTATGTGAATAACATTAACACGATTGAAGGTGGAACTCACGTCGCGGGTTTTCGTGGTGCGTTGACGCGTACCTTGAAAAACTATGCGGATAAATCGGGTGCCTTAGAGAAATTGAAAATTGATATCGCGGGGGATGACTTCCGTGAGGGTTTGACAGCCGTTATTTCGGTGAAGGTAGCAGAACCTCAATTCGAGGGACAAACGAAAACCAAATTAGGTAATGGTGAGGTTTCCGGTGCGGTTTCGGCAGCGATGTCGGATATGTTGGAGTCTTGGTTAGAGGAGCATCCAAAGGAAGCGCGTCAAATTGTTGCCAAAGTAATCTTAGCTGCACAGGCACGTCATGCCGCTCGTAAGGCGCGTGAAATGGTTCAACGTAAAACGATTTTGGGATCTAATTCATTGCCTGGAAAATTAGCCGATTGCTCGGATTCGGATCCAGAAACTTGTGAGATCTACTTAGTCGAAGGGGACTCTGCAGGTGGAACGGCTAAGCAAGGCCGTAACCGGGCATTCCAAGCGATTTTACCCTTACGTGGTAAAATTTTGAACGTAGAAAAAGCGCAAGAATATCGTATCTACGAAAACGAAGAGATTAAAAACATGATTACGGCATTGGGCGTATCCTTTGGAAAAGATGGAGACGAGCGTGCCTTGAACATGGATAAATTGCGATACCACAAGGTAATCATCATGACTGATGCGGACGTTGACGGTAGTCACATTCGTACCTTGATTTTAACATTCTTCTTCCGTTACATGCGTGAGTTGGTCGACCGTGGTTGTATTTACATCGCACAGCCGCCATTGTATCAAGTGAAGAAAGGCCAACAAGTTCGCTATGTGTGGACGGAAGACCAACGTACCTTGGCAATTCAAGAGTTAGCTGGTGGAGGAAAAGAAGAAAGTGTAGGCGTACAGCGTTATAAGGGTCTTGGAGAGATGAACGCGGAGCAATTGTGGGAAACGACCATGAATCCAGAATCTCGTACATTGAAGCAGGTAACGGTTGATTCGGCGATTGAAGCAGATTTATTGTTCTCGATGTTGATGGGTGACGAGGTTGCACCACGTCGTGATTTCATCGAGAAGAATGCGAAATACGCGAAGGTAGACGTTTAGTTCGATGGGGGTTGATTTTAAAGCCTTTCATTTGCGTGGGATACACGCAAGTACTGCGGAGGAAAAGCAGCAGATCAATCAAGAATTGAAAGATCTTTATGATTCCTTAACAGACGAAGAAAAACGAATATTTAATTTGGAGCTTCAGAAATTCTTGGCCACTGAAATGGGGCGATTGGGTTCTGATTACGAAGCAATTAAAAACCAAATTCCAGAAGCCTAAACATGAGTGATTCAAAATTAGATCAAATTATTCACGACACGGAAGATTCCTCTCAGGGGAATCTTTTGTCGTTCCTACAGCCAAAGAATTGGAAGATCAATTTGATGGCACCTCGCGAGGCAAATCGCAAGGTGGAGAAATCTATGCAAAAGGCACAGGATACTATCAATAAAGCGCGTTTTATTTCGCGTGATTTATCTTGGTTGAAGTTTGATGAACGCGTTTTGGATCAAGCGCGTGATGCAGAAAAGAGTCTATTTGATCGCTTGAAATTTTTAGCCATCACGGCTTCGAACCTTGATGAGTTTTTTACGATTCGAATTGGTTCTTTATACAATTACATTGATTTCGGAAAGGAGCGTACCGATTATTCAGGTTTGCGCGAGGTACCTTTTAAGCAAACCTTAATTTCCTCGGCACAAGAATTTAGTCAAGAAAAACACCGCTTATTTGTTGAAGAGATTTTACCATTATTCCCCGAAAATGGGTTAATGCTGGCAAATTTAGATGATTTATCCTCGGAAGAATTAGCTGATGCGGAGGCGTATTTTCATCGGACGATTTACCCGATGTTGACTCCCATGGTCTTTGATCATACGCATACATTTCCAAGTTTATTGGCTAAAACCTTGATTTTTGGGGTGGTTACCGTCGGTTTTGCCGACAAGAAAAATGCCAAAGGGAAGTACGAAAAAGACCGCAAGATTTCGTTCGTTCAGATACCTTTGAACTTGACGCGTTTGTATGTGATTGAACGTGATGATAAGGTTTTGTTCCTGCCTATTGAGCAGATTATTCAACATTACCTGCAAGTATTATATCGCAACGTAGAAATTGAATCGACAACCTTGTTCCGAATCACTCGAAATGGGGATTTTGACGTGGTTGAACATGAGGATACGGAAACGGATTTCGTTGATGAGATCAAGAAGAAAATTAAAGACCGTCGTTTAGGACGCGTGACACGTGTGGAGGTGGAAGAGAATCATTCCGACTTCCTTTTAAGTGAAATGTTAAAGCGCTGGACACTTGAGAAATCAGATATCTTTATCAAGAAATCCATTTTGGATTTTACCGCATTTTGGCAAATTTTAAAACATCCTGATTTTAAAACCAAATTAGTCCCTAATCCTGCTGTCGTCCCGCCTTTAGGACTTAAGTCGGTGAAAATTAGTGATATTTTTGAAACGATGAAGCGTGGAGATATCCTTTTGCATCATCCTTACAATAATTTTGAGCCGGTAATTCAATTGTTGGAACAAGCTGCCGAAGATTCGCAAGTTTTAGCCATCAAAATTACCCTATACCGTATCTCAAAAAATTCACGTATTGCAAGCGCCTTGCTTCGTGCCGCGGAAAACGGCAAACACGTTTCCGTATTATTCGAGGTAAAAGCACGTTTTGATGAGGAGAATAATATTCGCGAGGCGACACGTTTACAGAAAGCAGGTTGTTTTGTGATTTATGGAATTCCGGGTTTAAAAACGCATACCAAATTACTTCAAGTTATTCGTAATGAAGGTTCCCATGTGATGAGTTATGCGCATTTATCTTCAGGTAACTACAATGAGGACACGGCAAAACTTTACACGGATTTAGGTCTATTGACTACGGATTCGCGTATTACGCAAGATATTTCCGAGTTTTTCAATGTAATTACGGGGCATTCTATGCCAACGCATTATGAGCATTTGATAACGGCTCCGCGTGATATGCGGAACCGATTGATCGAGATGATTGATGAGGAAGTCGAAAATCATCAAAAAGGAATTCCTGCAGGAATTTGTTGGAAAATTAATTCCTTGCAAGATTTAGATACCATGGAGGCTTTGTATAAAGCCTCAAAAGCTGGCGTTCCTGTCTTGTTAATAATTCGGGGTATCTGTTGTATACGGCCCCAACGACCTGGCTTGTCGGAAAACATTTATATTAAATCAATTGTAGGGAATTACCTCGAGCATACGCGTTTGTATTATTTCCATCGCGGGGGAGAACCGAAAGTTTATGGTGGATCTGCGGATGTAATGGTTCGAAGTTTTGACCGTCGAATCGAGTCCTTGTTTGAAATGGTAAATCCAAGAGCTAAAAACATGGCTATCACCATTTTAGATTGGAACTTACGTGATACCGTTAACTCTTACGAAATGCAAGAGGATGGAAATTATTGGAAAGTAGAAAGTAGTGAGCCTTTTAATATTCATCAAGCATTTTATCAAATTACTGAGGAAGATTTAATAGAACAACTTACCTTTGAAAAATATACCGTCAATTTGACGCAAACAGAAAATTAATTACACCAACAACAAACGAATGGAAAGATTTACAGGCTTACTGGGGATTGTCTTGATATTAGGCGTTTCTTTTTTAATGTCAAACAACCGCAAGGCAATTAATTACCGTACCGTAGGGGTAGGCTTATTATTGCAGGTAGGATTAGCCGTTTTTATTCTAAAGACGGAAGTAGGTCAGGCCACTTTCCAATGGTTAGGTGATTCGATTAATACGTTGTTGGGGCAGGCAGATAAAGGTGCCCAATTTGTCTTTGGTTCTTTGGTTGATCGTAAATTAATGTCACAAGCATTCGGTGCGGGAAATGATTATATCTTCTTTTTTAAAGTTGTCCCTACGATCATTTTTGTGGCGGTTTTAGTGAATATGTTTTATCACTTGGGTGTGCTTCAACGTGTTGTTTCGACGATGGGGAAAGGTGTACACTGGTTGATGGGTGTGAGTGGGGCGGAGGCATTATCCAACGTGGCATCGACATTTGTTGGCCAAGTAGAGGCTCAAATCATGATTAAGCCTTATTTGAAAAACATGACCAATTCAGAATTGATGGCATCCATGACAGGATCGTTCGCATGTATTGCGGGTGGGGTTATGGCAGTATATATTTCGTTAGGTGTACCGGCTGCCTATTTATTAGCGGCCAGCTTAATGGCCGCTCCAGGTGCTTTGGTTATTTCTAAAATCATGTTCCCCGAGACTGAGAAGTCGGAGACACAAGGAATGGTCAAGATGGATATAATTAAAACACATGCGAATTTAGTGGATGCGATTGCAGCAGGTGCAAGTGAAGGATTGAAAGTAGGGATGAACGTGATTGCCATGTTGATCGGTTTTATTGCCTTAATTGCTTTAGTGGATTTAGGGCTCGGACATATAGGTGCTTGGATTAATATGCCTACGCTATCCATGAACTTGATTTTAGGAAAGGTATTCTCTGTATTTGCGTTCGCTATGGGCGTTCCTGCCCAAGATGTGGAAGTAGCAGGTGCCTTGATGGGCAAGAAAATGGTTGTGAATGAGTTTGTTGCCTATTTGGACATGGTTCATTTGAAAGCAACTTTGGATCCCAAAACCATTGCGATTACTAGTTTTGCTTTGTGTGGATTTGCAAATTTTTCTTCGGTTGCCATTCAAATTGGGGGTATCGGAGAATTAGCGCCATCTCGCCGTTCTGATTTGGCTAAATTAGGCTTTAAAGCTTTAATTGCAGGAACTTTAGCTTCTTATTTATCCGCAACATTAGCAGGTTTATTATTGTAATATGCGCATTGATCCCGAAACCGTCGAGCGAATAAAGCAAACGGCTGCCGTGGCAGACGTGATTGGGGATTATGTTACAGTTAAGAAAAAGGGGGCGAATTATTGGGCTTGCTGCCCATTTCACGGCGAGAAGACGCCTTCGTTTTCTATTTCGCCTAGCAAAGGAATTTATAAATGTTTTGGTTGTGGTAAGGCGGGGGATTCTGTCCGTTTTATTATGGACATTGAGGGACTCGGTTACGGCGAGGCCTTACGTCATTTAGCCAAAAAATACGGCATCGATATTCAGGAAGAGGAGATGACGGACGACCAACTCCTACGTCAAAATGAGCGGGAGAGTTTGTTGATCATCTTGGAATATGCCAAAGAATTTTTCAAGAAACAATTAATCGACTCCGACGAGGGTAAATCGATCGCATTGCCATATTTCAAGGAGCGTGGATTTTCTGACGCAACGATTCAAGCCTTTGATTTGGGTTATAGTCCTGAGGGCTGGGATGTTTTTCTAAAAACCGCCTTAAAACAGGGTTTCAGTCAAGAAATCATCGAGAAAGCGGGTTTGGTTACGAATAAAAACGACGAAGGAAAAGTCTATGACCGTTTCCGGAATCGCGTGATTTTCCCTATTCATAGCGTTGCGGGTAAAGTCATCGCTTTTGGTGCGCGTATTCTGAAATCAGATGCGAAGAATCAGGCCAAATACCTCAACTCCCCCGAAACCGTTGTTTATCATAAGTCGGCGACGCTTTACGGCATCGCTCAGGCAAAAAATGAAATCCGTCAAAAAGATGTCTGCTACCTCGTAGAAGGATATACCGATGTGATTTCCTTGCATCAGGCGGGGATTAAAAATGTCGTTGCTTCTTCCGGTACTTCCTTGACCATCGAACAGATTAAGTTGATTGGCCGATTCACCAATCACGTCACCGTCCTGTATGATGGTGATTCTGCCGGAATTAAGGCAGCACTTCGTGGAATGGATCTGATTCTAGAAGAAGGTTTACAAGTGAATTTAGTGGTTTTCCCCGAGGGCCAGGATCCAGATTCGTTTGTTCGCTCCATTGGCAGTGAAGCGTTTATCGAATACATTCAGAAGGAAGCGCGGGATGTGATCTCATTCCAGGCGAATCTTTTCATGAAGGAAGCGGGAGATGATCCCTTCAAAAAATCGGAGTTGATTAAGGAAATGGTTCAAAGTATCTCGAAGATACCTGATGCCATTCAGCGTAGTTTGTTTATCCAAAAGACATCACAGCTGATGCGTTTGGAGGAGGATGTGCTGTTAGCTGAGATGAATAAGTTGCATTTGAAGAAAGTGCAGCAAAAATCGATGCCTACTTTGTCGCCTCAAAACGAAGCGGAGTTGCAGGCTTTATTTGAGCCAGGTCCCGAGCTAGATGCACCGGTTGAGGTTCAAAATTTGGCCTATTATCAAGAGCTGGAATGCATGCGTTTGCTGGTCAATTATGGCCATCTCGAAATAAGTCCTGAAAAAGCTCCTGGGGTAAGTTTATTGCAATATTTATTACACGAGTTGGAAGAGGTGCATTTCCAAACTCCTTTATTCAAAGGGATCATGGATACTTGCCGGTCGGAATTCGCCCGTGGTGTTATTCCTGAGCCATCTTATTACTTGCATCATCCGGAAGAAGAAGTGCAGCGTTTTGCGATTGATGCTTCCTCGGACAAACATATTTTATCGACTGTTTGGCGGGACCGACATGAGATTAAAGTCAAGAAGGATGAGGAGCTATTGGAAGACTTTGCCTACAAAAATATCTTGCGTCTGCGGAAGGTCTACAATGATCAGCACATCAAAGATGTGATGGAGCGCATGGATCAATACGTGGGTGATCCGAACGAAATGAACGATTTGTTGCTTGAATTCATTCAATTGAAGGAAATTCAGAAAAATATTTCCCAAGAATTAGGTACTGTTATCGAAAAATAACGTATTTTCGGCACGTAATAATGAAAAGAATCCTCTCCATAATGCTATTGTTTGTTCTCCTGTATCAGGCAGGTGGATTTGCATTGCGTTTTATTGCGCAGGATTCGGATACCATTGAAGCTGGGGAAACCATTGTTGTTGAAATGCCGATTTCGCTGCCCTATCAAACGGACTGGGACGCTCCACAAGCTGTTTCTGGGGAAATTCAACAAGGAGATAATTTTTACCAAATGAAGGACCAGCAGGTCATCGATGGTAAATTGGTAACTACCTTGGTTGCGGATCAAAATGCACGTGATCGTTTCTTTGATTTGGCCGCTCAGGTGAATGAACACATGTCGGACCAACCAGAAAAGTCCCCTGCCAAATCCAAATTAATTAATACCCTTGTAAAAGAATATTGTGCGCATGCGTCTGCATGGGTGCTTTATGTGATGGAATGGCCTGCTCGTTCGGTAGAGCCATCTCACCCCGTTTTATCTACAACAGCAATCGCTGCTGATTTCTTTTCGCCTCCGAGGCAAGCTTAAATTTTCTTGATACTCGATTTATTACCCTGGGCATAACTGTCCTAGGGAAACTTACACGTATTTAAAAATTTAAGTTAAATGAAAAAAATTATATTATCACTTCTATTCGTAGGAGTAATCTCTTCTGTTGTTTTAGGTCAAGGTTGTGTGGCAGTTCGTCACATGAGTTGTTCGGTAGGAACTGGTGCTAATTCGAATTCGATGATGCATCCAGGTCAATGGCAAGTATCCATGGGCTTTCGTAGCCTACATTCGTATAAACATTTTGTAGGTGCTGCCTATCAACCACAGCGTGAGGCTGCGGGAACGAATGTGATTAACGACCAACAAGCATTTGATTTTGGTGTGACTTATTCCGTTACTGATCGTTTTTCAGTAGCCTTGAATTTGCCATTGTCTTTCAATGATCGTTCTTCTATGTATGAGCATTATGGAAACGCTGTTTTGGGAAATCCCCAACAAAAGCGTTTTGATACGAAGGCGAACGGCATTGGTGATGCGCGCATTACAGCATCTTACTGGTTGTTGGATCCCATTAAATACATGAAGGGGAATTTCTCTTTAGGATTAGGGATAAAATTGCCAACGGGTGATTGGGATGTGAAAGATCAATTTCACCGCCGGAAATCGGATGGTACAGATTATACAATCACGAAGGCTGTGGATCAGTCGATTCAGTTGGGCGACGGTGGTGTTGGAATCAATTTAGAGATTCAGGGATACCAACAACTTTTCTCCCGTACGTCATTGTACTACAATGGATTCTACATGTCGAATCCCCAAAATGTGAATTCGGCTTCAAACGTAGCGCCTGATAAAACGGTAACGGATGAGATGGTTCACTATATGTCGGTGGCTGATCAGTATGCAGGTCGTTTGGGTTTAAACTATATTGTTTCAGCTAAAGCAGGTATTGGAGCATCTTTAGGAGCACGTATTGAAGGAGTTCCAGCTTATGATTTAATCGGTGGTAGCGAAGGTTTCCGTCGTCCGGGATTTATCTTTTCGGTGGAGCCGGGTTTGAGTTATTCGACTGCTAAAAACACTTTATTTGTTTCCGTTCCGGTGGCGACCCAACGGAATAGGATCAAAAGTGCGAACGATTGGGTAACGGGTAAGCACGGCGATGCAGCATTTGCGGATTACTTTATTTCGGCGACGTTAACCCATCGTTTTTAATAAAAAACTGATTTACATCTTTTTTCAATTATCAGGATTTTATAAAATTTACTAATAAGCAATTTTTTATGGTAACAATCAGTAAAAATAGACTCCACGCGCTCGTTACAGCGGCATGGATGAATCGCGCGATGATTGCGATTGTATATATATGGTTCGGTTCGCTGAAGATTTTCGGTGTGTCCCCGGCAGAGGGTCTAGTAACCCAGTTGTTTGAACTTACGTTATCGCCATTCATGAGCATCCAACAGTTTTTGATTTTGTTGGGTCTAGTGGAATGTATGATTGGTTTGTTGTGGCTATTCCCTCGAATCACAAAAATTGCTTTTTGGATCATGGTGGGGCATTTATTCACAACTTTTTTGCCAATATTATTTCTGCCAAACGAAACTTGGCAATCGTTTATGAGTTTGACTCTAACCGGTCAATACATTATCAAGAATGTGGTATTGTTATCAGCGGCTTGGTTTATTTATGTTTTTTCGGAAAATTAGGGGGTGGGGGTAAACGCTGCCGGGGTTAACAACCCCGGCAGCGTTACGCTTTTTTCAATTTTATGCCCACAAAAAACCCCTTATCCGTTCGAATAAGGGGTTTTTATTTGTATTTCGAATAATTCGATTAAAGACTATAGGCCTAGAATCTTCTTATTAAGCTCTTCATCTGCTCCTGTTCCCGCGAAATCATCAAATACTTTTTCAGTCGCCTTGATGATATGACTCGAGATGAATGGTGCTCCTTCCGTCGCTCCTTGAACCGGATCTTTGATGCAGCATTCCCATTCTAACACCGCCCAGCCATCATAGCCGTATTGCGTTAATTTCGAGAAGATGCTCTTGAAATCCACTTGGCCATCTCCTAATGAACGGAAACGTCCCGCACGGTTAATCCATGATTGGTATCCACCATAAACACCTTGTTTGCCCGTTGGGTTAAACTCCGCATCTTTGACATGGAACATTTTGATTCGATCATGGTAGAAATCGATATATTGTTTGTAATCCAATGCCTGTAAAACAAAGTGCGATGGGTCATACAATAGGTTCGCACGCTTATGGCCTTTTACCTCATCCAAAAACATTTCAAATGTCACGCCATCATGTAAATCTTCACCGGGGTGAATTTCATAACATAAATCAACGCCACATTCATCGAAGGTATTCAAAATCGGCAACCAACGGCGTCCCAATTCCTTAAACCCTTGTTCCACCAATCCAGCAGGACGTTGTGGCCATGGATAAACTGTGTGCCACATCAAAGCTCCCGAGAAGGTTGCATGCGCGTTTAATCCTAAATTTTGGGATGCTTTTGCCGCATATTTCAATTGCTGAACAGCCCATTCGGTACGCGCTTTTGGATTTCCTTTCACAGAATCTGGTGCAAAACCGTCGAATCCTAAATCGTATGCCGGGTTAACAGCCACTAATTGTCCTTGTAAGTGGGTAGATAATTCCGTGATTTGTAAGCCTTTGGCAGCCAACATCCCCACGATTTCATCGCAATAGGTTTTTGACTCCGCCGCTTTTTGCAAATCGATGCAACGTGAATCCCAAGAAGGAATTTGCACACCTTTGTAGCCCAAAGATGCCACCCACGTTGTAATACTATCTAATGAATTGAAGGGAGCTTCATCCCCCATAAATTGTGCCAAAAATATTGCTGGCCCTTTGATCGTATTCATATTGTTAACGGTTTAGATTTTAACCCACTTTTGTGAACGTGTCGAATCCAAGATGCGCTCGCAAATCAATAGCTCGCGATATCCGTCGGCAAACGTAGGGTATTTTGGATTTTCAGGCTGCTTACCTGCCTCTACAGCCGCATAAACTTCCTTGAATAATTGCTTCGATGTATCCGAGAATCCTTCATTGTGACCTCCTGGGAATGTCATTAAGGCGGATGCTTCTGGATATGCCAAAGATGGATCGCGCATCAACACTTGATTCGCTTGATCGCGGTTACCAATCCAAATTTCGTTGGGTGATTCCGAGTTGAACGCAAATGTCTTGTTTGAACCCGATATTTCTAATTTCAATTGGTTCTTACGACCTGCTGAAACTTGTGATACCGTCACACAACCACGGTTTCCATTGTCGAAACGCAATAATACATTGGCATGATCTTCCGTATTAATATGCACATCCGCATAATCTTCGGGTTGTAACATTTTGCCTGAATAGGTTTCTACAGGCTTCAAAGGCTTTTTACGCACCTTATGAACTGTATTGAAATCGGCCATTACTTCCACCGTTTTCAATCCCGTGATGTATTCGATTACATCTAATAAGTGAGATCCAATATCAGCAATCGCACGCGAATCACCTGATTTATCGGGTTCTAAGCGCCAGTTATAATCTGTATTGTAGAACAACCAATCTTGTAAGTAGCTACCGATGATCGAATAGATTTCACCCAAATCGCCTTTTTCGCGCATGGTTTTCATTTGACGTACTAAAGGATAATAACGCAAGTTGAAGTGAACGGCGTTTACTAAACCTGTCTTCGCTGCCAATTCCACTAATTCCTCCGCTTCATGCAAATCTTTCGCTAAAGGCTTTTCACATACCACGTGCTTCCCTGCTAACAAGGCCGCTTTTGATTGTGAATAGTGTAAGAAGTTTGGCGTACAGATGTGTACACATTGGATATCTTCTTGTTTCAATAAGTCTTCGAAAGTATACCAACGGCCGATGCCCAATTGCTTTGCTTTCGCTTCAGCTAATTCAATCGTCACTTCACAAAGTGCTGCGACGTCGATGTTGGGTAAGCGACGAAGCGCTTCAATGTGTGCGGGTCCGATAAATCCGGTACCTACGATACCTACTTTAATTTTAGTCATGATCTATTAAATTTCGAATTTTGTCCATTTATTTTGGTTGTCTTTGGCCGAACGAACCACGTTCTCAATGAATGCCATGCCCATGATTCCTTCATCGATGCCCGGGAAATCATACATCGGATCCTGTGGCTTTCCTGCCCAGCGCGCGCGAACCGCAAAAGCGAAGTTGCGGTAGATGTTCGCGAACGTTTCTACATAACCTTCTGGGTGTCCAGCCGGTTGGCGTGAATGCGCGTTCGTCGCCGCAGATAAGTTACCCACCGCGGTACGAATCGTTCTTGCCCCTTCATCTCTCGTGCGAAATGTTAGCGTATTAGGCTCCATTTGATGCCAAGTAATACCGGCTTTGCTTCCATAGATACGGAAATTGAAGTCGTTTTCCTCCCCATTACATATTTGAGAGCAATGTAAAACCCCTTTGGCGCCATTGTTATAATGAAGCAAAATGTTGCCATCATCATCCAATAAACGCCCCTCGACGAATATGGTCAAGTCGGCGCAAAGTTCTGTAATGTGTAATCCGGTAATGTATTCGATTAAGTTCTCGCAGTGTGTTCCGATGTCGCCAATCGCTCCTGCAGCTCCGCAACGTTCCGGGTCTGTACGCCAAGCGGCTTGTTTTTGCCCCGTTGCTTCTACCAAATCGATCAACCAGCCTTGTGGATATTCCACGATAATCTTGCGAATTTCGCCTAATTGGCCAGAATCAACGAGGTGTTTCGCCTCCTTGACCATCGGATATGCGGTGTAATTATGTGTCAATGCGAAAATCAATCCTGATTTTTCGATGATTTTTTTCAATTCTTTGGCTTCCGCTAAATTCAATGTAGCTGGCTTATCGCAAACAACATGGAATCCATTTTCTAAGGCAAATTTTGCCGCAGGAAAATGCACGTGATTGGGCGTCACAATGGATACGAAATCCATGCGCTCACCTTCCGGCAATTCTTTTTCCTTCAAGATCATCTCTTCATAAGAACCATACACACGATTCTCTGGTAGATATAAGGCTTCGCCTGTTGCTTTGGATTTTTCGGGATTGGAGCTGAATGCCCCACAAACTAATTCAATTTCGCCGTCTAATTGTGCACCTCTGCGGTGAACGGCACCAATAAAGGCTTCGGTACTTCCACCGATCATGCCCATTCTTAATTTTCTTCCTCGCCGACTGGCTGCGGTCGTGGATGTTCCACCTTGGATCATATGTTGATAGATTTAGATTGTTACAAAAATAGGGCTTAATTTGATTAAATTACCCTTTGAAGGGCTCAGATTTTTGAAATATTTTCAAAATAAATCAGGTTTGTCGGTGGAATTCAAAAATCTTTTCGTTTTTTTGGTACGATTTTTCCAATGTTGAATTTAATTTTTTTAAGATTACCAATTCTCTAAACATTATAACTAAAACTAATCTATTATGAATCAAACTGTTAATGCCAATCGTTTATTCTTGGCGTCCTGTTTTGCACTCATCACCACTTCCATGGCTTTTGGAATTCGTGCAGGGGTTTTAACTCAATTAGGACAAGATTTCCAATTAGACAATGAACAATTAGGATATGTCAATCAAATGGCATTTTTAGGTTTTCCAATCGCCATGATCATCGGTGGACCTTTATACAATGTCTTAGGACCTAAGAAAATCATCTGGGTAGCATTCTTTACACACGTTATTGGTTTAGTGATGACCATTTTTGCTGGTGGTTTCTGGTCGCTTTTATTGTCAACATTCTTTGTTGGCTTTGGTAATGGAACGGTTGAAGCTGCTTGTAATCCCATGATTTCCGACATGTTCGAAGGAAAAGAAAAGACAAAAATGTTGAATCGTTTCCACATGTGGTTCCCAGGAGGTATCGTAATCGCAACACTTTTGTCTCAATATATGACGGGCGCAAACATGGGCTGGCAATTGCAAATCGCAGCTATTTTAGTTCCTGCGGTGATTTATGCGTATTTATTCTTTGGTCAAGCATTCCCAGCTGCGAAAGTAGAAGGCGGTGCTTCTACAGGGGAAAACTTCAAAGCAATGCTTTCTCCTTTGTATTTATTTATGTTGGCTTGTATGGCATTAACAGCCATTTCTGAATTCGGTCCTGAGCAATGGATTGGACCTATCATGGGCCAAGCAGGAGCAAGTCCGATGATTATTTTAGCCATCGTTACCGGATTAATGGCCGTAGGTCGTTATTTCGCAGGACCTATCGTTCACAAATTAGATGCGGGTGGTGTATTACTCGTATCAGCAATTTTGACTGCGATCGGTGTTTATTTAATGAGCTCAGCAACGGGTGATATGGTATATGTCTCAGCAATTATCTTTGCTTTAGGTGTGTGTTATTTCTGGCCAACCATGATTGGATATGTAGCTGAAAACATTCCTTTAACAGGTGCTTTTGGTCTCTCGATCATGGGTGGTATGGGGATGTTTGCTACGTCAATCTTCCAACCGATCATCGGGAAGTGGTTAGATGCCAATACGGCTGAAGCTTCTAAAACCTTAACAGGTGATGCAGTTGCTTTAGCGGCTGGACAAGCAACGATGGCACAAATGGTATTATTCCCTGCGATTTTGATCGTGGCTTTTGCGGGTTTATATTTCTTCGGAAAGAAAGCAAAACACGCTTAATCAAGCTTTTGATAATTTTGAAAAGGGAGCAGAAGCTCCCTTTTTTTTGTGCCTATTTCCAACTAGCTTTGGCAAACCTTCAAGGATTGCCAAAGCTTAGAGCGAGTGAGTATGCGTTATTTATGTTTGATATTTCTATTTGTTTCCTGTAAGCCTAATTACAATGTGGATCCTTCGCAAGTGGAGAAAGATTTACGCGCTCAGGAGCACGAGCATAGCGAAACCAAGATTTTAGGCGAAACCCGACTGGGGAATTTTGAAATTACACTCGCCAAAGAAACGCCTTTGCACCGCATTAATTTCGTTCGATTGGTTAAGATGGGTTATTTCACCGATCGCTATTTTTATCGCAATGTATATGAAATTGGCATGCAGGGTGGGGGAGAATTTGCGGATCGTTTGGCTTATTTAGTACCTGCCGAATATCCCGATCACCTAAAGCCGGAACGCGGAACCATTGCCATGGCTCGCTATGATGAAGGAAACCCTCAAAAGGCCTCTTCACCCACAGAATTTTTCATTGTAACCAATACGGAGCAGGCTGCCCGTTTTTATAAGCAATATGTCGTTTTCGGGAAGGTTACCAAAGGATTAGCTGTCATCGACTCGATGCAAAAACAACGTTCTTTCGACGAAAAACCAGTTATCCCGGTCAAATTTACGCTGTCTTTGTTGAAGGACTAAGCATGCTCCAGATGCCTGCAAAGGCCATAACCAATAAGCATCCCAACACATTCAGCCATAAAAAGGCCATCAGGTCGATATACCAAGCATAAATGACGAAGGCTTCCGCCACAATCGCCGACCAAAATACTTGATTTCCAGATGTCCGGGGTAAATAAAAGGCACATAAAAAGACACCCAAAATTGTTCCGTAAAACCAAGAACCAAGGATGTTGACGACTTCAATTAAACTGCCCATGTTGACGGCAAAATGCGCAACAATCAAGCATAAAATTCCCCAGCCTAAAGTGATTAATTTGGAAACCCACCAATAATGCTGGTTTGAGCCATCTGTATGCATAAAACGCTGATAGATATCGACCATACTCGTTGAGGTCAGTGATCCGAACGCTGATGCCATCGAACCCATAGAAGCCAATAAGATCATGGCGATAAGAAAGCCGACCACCCCAATCGGTAAATTATCCGTGATGAATCGTAAAAACACGTAATTCGTATCTTGTTCTTCGAAATCCGCATGCGACTTTTTGATTTCGCTCACGGCTTGACTGCGTAACTCCTTTTGCTTCCCTTGTAAATCCTGAATGGAGGTCTGCAATTGTTGGGTTTTGGCTGCATCATTCGATTTAATTGCCTGCACCAACGCTATTTCCTGCTGTTTTTTTACCTCAAAAACATGGCGATGTTCCGTATTTACTTCTTTGTAATTCGCTTGTTGGCTCCACAATCGCTCTGAATTCTTATTAAAAAAGATGGGTGCCTCCTGAAACTGATAAAAGATGTACACAAAAATCCCCACGAGCAGAATCAAAAATTGCATCGGAATTTTCAGAAATCCATTTAATAACAGACCTTTCTTACTCGCCGTAGCGGATTGCCCCGAAAGGTAACGGCCTACTTGACTTTGGTCTGTACCAAAATAAGAGAGTTGAAGGAAGAAGCCTCCGATGATTCCCGACCAAATATTATAGCGATTATTGATGTCAAATTTCCAGTCAATCAAATTAATCTTGCCCATTTTTCCTGCGATGAGCAATGATTCATGGACACCTATTTCTTCAGGCAATTGATGGATGATCAGCACCGCCGCTAGAAACATACCTGCTAATACAACAGACATTTGAAGCATTTGGGTATAAGAGATAGCTTTTGATCCGCCCAGCATGCAATAGGTCGTAACAAGTGTTGCCGTCAGCGCATTGGTCCAGGATAAATTCCATCCTAATAAGGTTGATAAAATGATGGAAGGTGCTGCGATAGTGACCCCTGTGGATAAGGCACGAGGAATCAGGAATAATAAACTCGTTAATATACGTGTCTTCGAATCAAATCGTTGTTCTAAAAATTGATAGGCCGTGTAAACTTTCAGTCGGTAATAATTCGGAATGAAAGTGACCGAAAGCACAATCATGGCTATAGGTAAACCCAAATAGAACTGCACAAAGCGCATCCCATCCGTGTAGGCCTGTCCTGGCGCTGATAAAAATGTGATCGCTGAGGCTTGTGTGGCCATGACCGAAAGTAAAACATGGTACCAGGGTAATTCACGGTCGGCCAACAAGAAACCCTGCAAACTCTGTTTTGATTGTTTACCCCGGTAAGTGCCATAGAGCACAATCCCGCCAATGGTTCCTAGTAATACTATCCAGTCGACTAATTCCATGATTTATTGATAAATGGAGCTAAAAATCAAGAAGAAAGTAATAATCCCGACAAGGAAGATACCGAGCGATATATACCAATTTGCCCATTTAGGGGCATGTTGTTGTGATTCAGTTTCCATGGCGGTGGTTTAGACCTTCGAAATTACATATATTTAACTGATTATTTTGATTATGCTATTGGAATAATACATTTTGCTTCTTACCTTTGCAGTCCAAATTACGCGGGTGTGGTGGAATTGGTAGACATACCAGACTTAGGATCTGGCGCCGCGAGGCATGGGGGTTCGAGTCCCTC
>JBEEOB010000023.1:0-14472 GCA_041191865.1 Bacteroidota bacterium | reverse complement strand
ATACCCGCTAATCCGTCAAGTAGCATGCGAGAAAATAGAATCCCCGTACGCTTTTGTTTTGGAAGGTTCTTATACAATAAGATTAGATTGTTGCGAAAATTTAGATAGGTCTTCTTTGGATTTCCTTGGGCTAAGGTTCCGCCTCCTACATGTAAAACTTCGCTCGTAGCCACGGCTGCAATGTCATATCCTGCGCGTTGTAGGCGCCAACAAAGATCTATTTCCTCCATGTGAGCAAAGAAATAGGCATCGAGTCCACCCACTTCCCAATAGGCATTTGCTCGAACCATGAGGCAAGCTCCCGTTGCCCAGTTGACGAGTGCCGTTTCGTATTGTTGGGATTGATTTTCAATAGCGTCAAAAATTCGACCGCGGCAAAACGCATATCCATAGCGATCCCAATAGCCTCCGGCCGCACCCGCATATTCGAATTTAGTAGGTTCTTGGTAGGATAGTATAAAGGGTTGTGCAGCTGCAACCTTTGGATTTGCCTGAAAATAGCTCAATAAATTGCTTAGCCAACGTTCTTTAGGTTCAATATCTGAGTTCATGAGTACATAATACTCAGCCTCGATGTGTTTCAATGCATAATTATAGCCACCCGCGTAACCTAGGTTTTCAGCGGATCGGATGAGTTTAACTTGAGGAAATTGAGATTTTATTAATTCAATAGAATCATCAGTTGAACCATTATCCGCCACATAGATATCGCCCTCTGGACTTGTGGAGATTACTTTTGGAAGAAATTTCGATAGAAACGCTTTCCCGTTATAATTTAAAATGACGATGGCTACTGACATGCCGCAAAGGTAAGGCTTTTCGTTTAATTAGAATTTCTTTCAGAAAGATGTATTTTTGTTATTCGATATTAAAATCAACAAACTAATATGATGTGGTCTTCCTTTTTTCGCAAGAAGTCAATAGATAAAATTATTTCAGACCAACTGGAGATTGAAAAGTTAGAAGGTGGCCAAATGCATCGCAATTTGGGCGTTCGTGATTTGACATTCATGGGAGTTGCTGCCATTATTGGTGCTAGTATATTTTCTGCGATTGGTCAGGCCTCGGCAAACGGTGGTCCTGCCGTTTCCATGTTGTTTGTTTTCACGGCAATGGCCTGCATGTTTACGGCCTTTTGTTATGCCCGTTTTGCGGCAACCGTGCCTATCAGCGGAAGTGCCTATACTTATGCTTATACGAGTTTAGGCGAAATTGTAGCCTGGATTCTAGGTTGGAACTTGCTTTTGGAATATGCGATTTCCAATGTTGCCGTAGCCATTTCTTGGTCAAAATATTTTGTTGACTTGATGGAAGGCCTTGGTGTTCATGTCCCAGAATTTTTGACGATGGATTATTTGTCGGCCAAACGAGCTTTCAACGAGGCAACTCCTTTATTGCAATCGGGTCAATCATTAGAATCCTTGCATGTTAATCTTCGGGAAGGATACCTAGCTTATCAGTCGGCGCCTACTTTGTTGGGTTGGCATTTTGTGGCCAATTTGCCTGCGCTGTTGATTACGGTGGCTATTACTTATTTGGTCTATATTGGGATCAAAGAGTCAAAGAATACGAATAATATCCTTGTTATTTTGAAATTATTGGTGATTGCGATTGTAATTGGTGTAGGAGCATTTTATGTTCAAGTAGAGAATTGGACACCCTTCGCCCCAAATGGTATTTCAGGTGTTTTAAAAAGTGTTGCTGCCGTTTGTTTCGCTTATATTGGTTTTGATTCCATATCTACGACCGCTGAGGAATGTAAAAATCCACAGCGTGATATTCCAAAAGCTATGATGTGGGCATTGATTATTTGTACGGTATTGTATGTGTTAGTAACCCTCGTTTTAACTGGGATTGTGCCTTCCCAGCAATTGACCGGTATAGAAGATCCATTGGCTTTTATGTTTATGAAAGTTAATTTGCCGGGTGTGGCTGGTGTAGTTGCTGCAAGTGCTGTTATTGCGCTGACAAGTGCTTTGTTGGTCTATCAACTAGGCCAACCGCGTATTTGGATGACCATGTCCCGTGATGGTTTGTTGCCCAAAGCATTTTCGCGCATTCATCCGAAATACCGTACACCTTCATTCTCGACAATTATGACAGGGGTATTGGTCGGCGTGCCGGCATTGTTTGCCAACTTGGAAGAGGTGATTAATTTGTCAAGTATTGGTACCTTGTTCGCATTTGTATTGGTGTGTGCAGGTGTATTGATTTTGGATTTAGACCCAGAGAATCAAAAGAAATCGAAGTTTAAAATCCCTTATTTAAACGCTTCTATATGGGTGGGGGTAGCTTGGCTTGTTGCTTTGTATCTATCCTTGCCTGATTCAGCCTCTTGGTCAACTTGGTTGGCGAGTTACCTGGAAGGTGATGCAAAGGCTGATCATTGGATCATGACAGGCTTTTTTGTCATTTGGTTGGTGCTTTCATTTTTTAGTTATACCTATCGCTTGTCATTAATTCCAGTCTTGGGATTATTAGTAAACCTGTATCTGATGACTCAAATGGGGGCGACCAACTGGGAGCGATTTGCCTATTGGTGTTTGGCAGGGGTTCTGATTTACTTTGGATATAGTTATCGGAAGAGCAAATTAAGAACTGAGAACTAAGAGCTAAGAACTAAGAGTTAAGAGTTAATAGTTATGAACTATGAGCTTAGTTCTAATTCTTTGGATTAAAAAGAAAGCCCGCGAAATCTCGCAGGCCATCCTTACTGTTAATCTTATATGAAACTCTTAACTCTTAACTCTTAGTTCTTAGCTCTTAGCTCTTAGGTCTATTACTCCTCTCTTCTCCCACCCAACAAATTTAGGTAGTACAACAGTTGAGCTAGCATACCTAACGCGGCAACGACATAGGTCATCGCAGCCCACCAAAGTGCGTCTTTTGATAATTCGTATTCAGCTGGCGTAACAATATTGTTCGCTTTAATCCATGCCAAAGCCCTGTTAGATGCATCAAATTCTACAGGAAGGGTAACGAAACTAAACAGCGTTGCCATGGCAAATAGAGCTACCCCAATTGCTAATATCGTTGAATTTCCAGTTGAATATAAAAGCATCATGCCTGCCATTAGCAATAAGGGCATAAAACCATTCGCAATATTCAACATCGGTACCATCGCGCTGCGAAATTTCAAAAAGCTATATGCTTTGGCATGTTGAACAGCGTGCCCACATTCGTGTGCTGAAACGGCCGCAGCGGCTGCATTTCTTCCGTAATATACATCATGACTTAAATTGACGGTCTTGTCTGCAGGATTGTAGTGGTCAGTTAATTGACCCTCTACGCTGATGACGCGAACATCCTGTATCCCGTGGTCGGCCAACATGCGTTCCGCGATTTCTTGGCCTGACAAATTGCTCTGCAAAGCCGTTTCTGAATAAGTTTTGAATTTTGATTTTAAACGCCAAGAAATTAGCATTCCAAGGACTCCAAAGATAATTGCGATTAACATGGTATTTAATTTTTAAGTTTTTGAATAATATTGGTTGTAGAATAACTAGGCACAAGGGGTATTGTTGTTACTTTTCCTCCGTTCGCAATAACCTCTTTGGCGCCTACGATTGTTTCTATCGAATAGTCGTCCCCTTTAACAAGAACGTCGGGTAATAGTTCATTGATTAATTTCAAAGGTGTTTCTTCATCGAACACAATAACCATATCGACAAATCCCAGCGCTGCCAAAATACGGGCACGGGCATATTCGTTATTAACTGGTCTTGTCGGTCCTTTCAGTTGGCGCACAGAACTATCTGCATTTACGCCTACAATCATTTTGGTGCCGGTTTGGCGCGCTTTTTCCAAGTAGTCTACATGTCCCAAATGAAGGATGTCAAAACATCCATTCGTAAAAACGACTTGTTGGTTTTCTTGTTTCCAAGCTGCTCGCCTTGTTATTGCCTCCGCAAGCGTACAAATTTTATGGCTCGATTCCAGCATTTTTTTGAGGTAAGAAAAAGGTGATGATAAAACTTAATCCGCCAAATAACAAGATCGTTGCCATTTGAGTTCCATGGAAAAAAGTAGCTAATACGGTGGCTTCCTTCAATGGGATAAAATAAAAACTTAGTGCTGATGCCACCAAGCTATGATATGCGCCTATTCCCCCTTGGGTGGGAGTTGCCATGCCAAAGGTTCCCATGACCAACACCGTTAAGCCTGCTGATAAGCTCAATGAGGAGCTGACTGGGAAGGCTAATAACAAGGTATAGGTATTGGCGAAATACGCTACCCAAATTAATATGCTGTATAGGATGAATTTTGAAGGATTCTCAACTTCCTTAATACTAAGTATGCCAACAAACCAACCTTGAAGTAATTTGCCAACCTTATTCGTGGCCGCAAATTGTTGCCAGCGAACAAGAAACGAGTCTCTGAGTATCCAAAATAATCCTAAAAACGCAATTCCACCGGCGCCAATCCCAGCTAACAATATAGTTGAAGGGAGGCGAAAATTAGGGAATAGAAATTGTTGGATTGGTTTCCATTCTACAATGAAAGTTAAGCCAACCAATAATACGAGGCCAAGTAAGTCAACAATTCTTTCGGTGATTACAGTCCCAAACGATTTTTCGAATGGAATGTTTGCCGTCTTTTGAAGGGAGCCACAACGCGAAACTTCTCCCATTCTAGGAACGATAAAATTGGCAAAGTAGCCAATTAATACGGCAGAAAGCGTACGCGTTGTGCCCGGTTTATACTGCATAGCACCTAATAGTTGTTCCCAGCGAAGCGCTCTCAATAGGTGTGAAATTAAGGCAATTACTATGGAAACAATAATCCATTGATAATTAGCGGTTAGTGCACTTTGGTAAATATCTGCCCAATGTATATCGCTTTTTGAAAAAGCCCAATATAAAAGGCCTAAAGCAAAAAGTGAAGAAATGCTATACTTTATAAAGGCTTTGATCATGTAATCGTAGATTCGAATGAATTGAATAGGCAAAATAAAGACCTTTAATTAATAAACGTGCGGAATTGTGCTTAATTTTTTATATTTTTGCATTTGTTTTTTGGGATAATTTCCCCTAACTAATTTTAGCATGTCTAAATTGCGTATTCTTTACGTTTCCAGCGAGGTTGATCCCTTCCTCAATACATCCAAAATAGCTGATTTTGTTCGCGCGTTACCTACAGCGATGCAAGAGCGTGGAATGGAAATTCGAATTTTGGTTCCCCGTTTTGGGTCGATTAATGAACGTAAAAACCGTTTGCATGAAGTGGTTCGTTTGTCTGGAATTACCATTCCGATGGGCGATGAGGAGAAGCCTTTGACAATCAAAGTTGCGAGTATTCCTGCTGCTAAATTGCAAGTGTATTTTATTGATAATGAAGATTATTTTCAACGGAAATATGTGTTGACAGACAAGGAAGAAGCATTTTATGCTGATAACCATGAGCGAGCAATCTTCTTCTGTAAAGGAGCTTTAGAGACTGTAATTAAATTAGGATGGTCGCCAGATGTTATTCATTGCAATGATTGGATGTCTAGTTTCGTGCCATTGTACATTTCTTCTTACTACCGGAATCACCCAATTTTTAAAGATTCCAAAACAATTTTTTCTCCTCACAATACGAGCTTCGATTTTACGTTTTCAGCAGACGACTTAAAGGAGAAAGTTAAAATTGGCGATATGGATGATTTGCATTTGTCTAGTTTAGATGGTGCTGATTATCAAGCGTTCATTAAGCTTGGCGCTGAATTTGCTGATAAAATTGTTTCTTTAGAAAATGCGGATAATACCCGAATCCAACCGATTATTGATGAATATCAAGATAAAACCTTCCAAAACATTGCCGATAATGACCTCGATTTCTTCGAAAAAACGTACATTGAATTGGCCGGTAATTAAATGGTTGGGGATTGTTTCCCTTTTTCTAGCCTCATGCGACGCTCCAAAGGAAATTGGTGCAGATTTGTTTAGTGTTGAGGTTGGCTTAAATTTTACGGACACCCTTCAAGTGAAATCCCGTACGGTGTTAATGGATTCTATTCAAACCGGCGGCGCAAGTTCTTTGTTGGTAGGTTCTTACACTCACCCTGTTTTAGGCGTTTTTTCTTCTGCGATTTTTACACAATTTGCTAATGCTGATTCACTGTATGCTAAAAAGGAGTCTATTTTAGATTCATTAAAGATGCAATTGGTTTACAAAAGTTACCAAGGTGATACCAATCAAGTCCAAACAATTAATGTTTATAAATTAAAGGATAGCTTAAGTACTTCTACCGATTATTTTACGAATACGGCTTCGGTTTCTGTGAATCCGGCAGTTGTAGGTTCACATACATTTCGTCCGCGACCGATTCGATCAAAAGCCTCCAATGGAGATTCTTTGAAATTAGATACCTTGAAATTCCTTATGTCGGCATCATTGGGTAGAGAATTATTGGCTAATTACGCTGATAAGTCATTGGCAGGTGGTGGTACTGCTTTTCGTAAAGCATTTCCTGGATTAAAGATTAGTTCATCAAGTGGCGCTAATGCAGCACTGTTGGGATTTAACCCAGCGTATTCTCGGATGACATTATATTGGCACAACCCCAATGATACGCTGAAATATGAGCTTAATTATTTCTTTAGTTTGTCGAACGCATTGATGGCTGAAGTAAATGCTCGCTATAATCAATATCAGTTTGTACGCTCGGGAGCACTTTCAAGCCTAGTTAAGTCGGGTAATTCCGTTTCAGCTGAAGCTACGGGTCAACTTACCTTCGTTCAATCGGGTTCAGGCCTAGTAACGAAAGTTGACTTTCCTACTTTGTTAAAGTTAAAAGGTGACCGAAACGTTGCTGTTAATAAAGCAGAGCTTGTTTTTGAGGCAGAAGATGGTGCAGATTTAAATCAAACGTTAGGCCAATTAACCTTGTTACAGGTTGATGGTAATAATAAGCCTTTGCGAAATGGCTATGGACTCGGATATGTGCTTTCTGAGGGTGGTTCAGGTGTTCAAACAGCTAGTTACAACGCTTACAATAGAACTTATACATTTAATGTAACGACCGAGCTTCAGTCTATCTTGAACGGCCGCAAAGTCAATAACGGTTTCTTGCTTACCCCTACACCTACTTCTAGTTCAACGGGGTATACGAAAATGCTAAGTGAAACGGCTCGCTTTACTTCCTTGAAAGCGTTAAAGACAAAGATTCGTATCTATTATTCGTTTATTGCTAAATAAATAAGAATTCCATGTCAACCCTGAATCAAGATTTACGGGTTAGTTATGTTCAAGCCAATCTGGTTTGGGAAGATCCGATTTCTAATTGTGCACACTTAGAGGAAGCCTTGCAAAATTTACATGGGCAAACCGATGTTGTCATTTTGCCCGAAATGTTCAGTACGGGTTTTAGCATGTCAGCGATCGGTGCTGAGATTTCTGCCGGTCCTACGGTTCAATGGATGAAATTGCAAGCGGCGCGCTTGCAGGTATTACTGATTGGGAGCCTCAAAATTAAAGCATCAGGCCAATATTTTAATCGCTTATTCGCTGTACATCCCTCTGGTAAGCTAGATACGTATGATAAGCGACATTTGTTTCGGATGGGCAATGAGGACACATTTTATTCGGCAGGAAATTCCTTATGTTTAATCTCCTATAAGTCTTGGTCGATAGCCCCCTTTATCTGTTATGATTTACGTTTTCCCGTTTGGTCACGTAATGTTGATTTAAAATATGATTTAGCTGTTTATGTTGCCAACTGGCCCGCTGCTCGGACGCATGCTTGGTCTAGCCTTTTACGTGCAAGGGCGATAGAAAACTTAGCCTATGTGGTTGGGGTGAATCGAGTTGGTACTGATGGAAATCAGCTTGATTACGCAGGAGCGTCTAGTATTTTGTCCTACAAAGGAGAAGATTTGTTGCCTCTGACCTCCGAAGCGTCAATTCAAACACAAACGCTTTCCTTTCAAGATTTGAAGGATTTTCGCGATAAATTCCCTGCTCATCTCGATGCAGATGAATTTACTTGGCTGCCTTAGTCTTTTCTTGAAATAATTGGTTGATCCCCCCTGGAAACGCTTTGGCTTCATCCATACTGCAATCTGCTTGCAATACACCGTGATTTATAATCAATAATCGGTCACATATCGCTTCCACTTCACTTAGTAAATGACTTGAAAATAAGATGGTGCGGCCAGGTTTTAAAGACAGAATTAAGGCACGAATCTCTTCCATTTGATTGGGGTCCAAACCGCTGGTTGGTTCATCTAAAATCAAAATAGACGGATTGTGTAAAATGGCTTGTGCAATTCCTACGCGTTGCTGATAACCCTTTGAAAGGGTGTGTATTTTTTTGTTTTGTTCGCGGCTTAAACCTGTTAATTGAATAACCTCTTGAATTCGCGCTTGCGATATGTTATGCAAAGAGGCAATGAATGCCAGAAATTCTTTGACATACATTTCTTTATATAAGGGATTATCTTCTGCTAAATAACCTATTTGCTTTTTGAGTTCTATGGAATCTTGGCTGACACGTTCACCTGAAATATAAGCTTCGCCTGAAGTGGGTTGAACAAGACCTACAAGCATTTTGATAGTAGTCGATTTACCAGCTCCATTCGGTCCAAGAAACCCAACAATCTGTCCGGATTGGGCGCTGAAGTTTAATGCATTTACTGCAATTTGAGCGCCATAATGTTTACTCAGATTTTTCGCTTCAATCGACATGCGTGATTCTGTAATTTTATCTGACAAAGGTAGCTAAAATGGGAACTATTTCTGCTTACCTTTGTGTTTTCGTTTCAAAAAACACAACAAACATGCAGGAGGAAAGTATACGTTTAGATCGTATTGAGGATGCCATAGAAGATATTCGTCAAGGAAAAATGATCATTGTTGCGGATGATGAGAATCGGGAAAATGAAGGTGATTTGATATGTGCATCCGAAGCCATTACCCCCGAGATTGTTAATTTCATGATTCGGGAGGCACGTGGTCTCATGTGCGTTTCTTTGACAAATGAGCGATGCATCGAGTTGGGTTTAGAAATGATGGTCGATCAAAACACAACCTCCCACGAAACACCCTTTACGGTTTCTGTTGATTTGTTGGGTCATGGTTGTACGACAGGTATTTCAGCTCAAGACCGAGCAAAAACAATACAAGCATTAGTCAACGTTGATACAAGACCAAGTGATTTAGGTCGCCCAGGTCATATTTTTCCGTTAAAGAGCCGTACTGAGGGCGTATTGCGTCGGACGGGACATACGGAGGCATCGATGGATTTCGCTAAATTAGCTGGATTTAAACCATCCGGTGTATTAATTGAAATTTTGAATGAGGATGGGTCGATGGCTCGCTTGCCTGATTTGCGTCGTATTGCGGATAAATTTGACTTGAAGTTGGTTACGATTAAGGATTTGATTGAATATCGTTTAGCTACGGAATCCTTGATCCAGCGAGAAATTGGTGTTGATATGCCTACGGAATGGGGGCATTTTGATTTGATTGCGTATAAGCAAAAAAATACGGGTGATACGCATTTAGCCTTAATTAAAGGAACATGGGATGCTGATGAGCCTGTGATGGTTCGCGTACATAGTTCTTGTGTGACAGGAGATATTTTTGGTTCTTGTCGGTGCGATTGTGGTGGCCAATTGCATAAAGCCATGGAAATGGTTGAAAAAGCAGGGAAGGGCGTTGTCTTATATATGTTCCAGGAAGGCCGCGGTATAGGCTTATTGAATAAATTGAAAGCCTATAAATTGCAAGAACAGGGAAGGGATACGGTGGAAGCGAATCTGGAATTGGGCTTCGCGATGGATGAGCGTGATTATGGTGTAGGTGCGCAAATTCTACGTGATTTGGGTATTCGGAAAATTAAATTGATTTCAAATAATCCCAAAAAGCGAGCAGGTCTATTGGGTTATGGATTAGAAATTGTGGAATCCTTGCCGATTGAAATTCAATCAAACCCACATAACGAAGTCTATCTAAAAACGAAACGGGATAAAATGGGACACACCATTTTGAAGAAATAAAAAAAGGCTCCGAATTTTTCGGAGCCTTTTTTGTTAATTATTTCCTAAGATAATTGGGGTTGATTTGTTTCCCATGATGATGACCTTGGTGTTGGGAGATTTCGCGATTTCTTTTTGAGCGATGATGGATTCATATTGCAATTGTTTATCGCTTAATCCGGTTGATAAGATTTTTTGGTAATCGGCAATCCCTTGTGCTTCTACACGCTTACGTTCGGCCTCTTGTTTTTCTTTTAACAAGACGAATTGCATTTTCTGGGCATCTTGTTCTGCATTGATTTTAGATTCAATGGTTTGTTTAACCGAATTGGGAAGATTGATATTTCGAATCAATAATTGCTCCAATACCAAACCTCGCTTTTTGAAATTGCTTTCGATGTCTTTATAGATACGTGTTTGAAATTCATTTCGTTTCAGCGAGTAAAGCGCCACTGCGTCGTAATAAACTGCATTGTCACGAATCATCGTACGTGTGATGGGGCGAACAACTTTGTCTTTATAGTCGGGGCCGATTTCCTTTAATATTGTGGGCGCTTGTGAAGGTAGGATTCGATAAAGAACAGTTAGGTCTACCACAACTTCCAAGCCATCTGCAGTTAATACGCGAATAGCATCATCACCCTCCTTATCCCCTTCGTCATGAACGGCCGACATGGTATAGTTTTGCGTTTTCGAGTCGAATACGGTGATGCTAGCTAGTGGATTTGTGAAGTTCAGGCCACTGGATAAGGTACGATCAGAAACTTTTCCGAAAACACTTTGTACACCTACCTCACCTGCATCAATTTGCTTGATGGTGGAACTGCTAATGCCTAATACAATGAGTACAATGGCTACCTTTCGAATAGGTGAAGCAAATTTAGCAAAAACAAGATTGGGTTGGTCGATGGTTTTACTTGCCAATAGGAGCAAGGCTCCAATAATAATTAGTAGCATAGGGTTGTTGTTTAATAGGCCTAAGGTACACAATTCTCTGCGGTTAAAAACAAATTTGTCATGCCGTTTTTACGTAAAATATAGCTAATTTTGAATATGATTCAGTTGAAGTACATACACAAAGAATTTGATGGTCGTGTTGTTTTGGATGGGATAGACGCAAGTTTCCAACCCGGCAAAATCAACATGGTTATCGGGGGAAGTGGAACGGGGAAAAGTGTGTTGCTCAAGTGCATGATTGGTATTTTAAAACCAGAGCAGGGGCAAGTCCTTTATGATGGTCGAGACTTCTTAAAAGCTGATCAAGATACGGTCAAGGCGATTCGTCGGGAAATGGGTGTTTTGTTTCAAGGGGGTGCTCTATTTGATTCAAAAACGGTTTTAGAAAATGTTCGCTTTCCTTTGGATACCTTAACATCTCAAACCATAGAAGAAAAAAACGCACGCGCCATGTTGTGTTTACAACGTGTGGGCTTGGAGGCATCGGCGAATCAAATGCCATCCGATATTTCAGGTGGGATGAAAAAGCGTGTGGGTATTGCGCGTGCCATCGTGATGAATCCCAAATACCTTTACTGTGATGAGCCAAATTCGGGATTGGATCCCTTAACGGCTGTTAAAATTGATTTATTGATTCAAGAAATTACCAAAGAATTTAATATTACAACCATCGTTATTTCACATGACATGAACTCTGTGATGCGCATGGGTGAATACATAATCTTTTTAAAAGACGGTAAAAAGGTTTGGGAAGGAAGTAACCAGAACCTGCTTCAGACAGAAGTGCCTTCTTTACAAGAATTTTTATCGACCAAACTTACCTAATATGCCCTTGGTTAAATCGGCTCCACGTGTGTTGGAAAACGTATCCATGCTGCCTTATAATACATTTGGCATTGATGTATCCGCACGTTATTTTGTTGAAATCAATCACTTACAAGAATACATTGAGCTGGTTCAAACAGGGAATTATGCCCATGTAAAACATTTGTTTTTAGGCGGTGGGAGTAATTTGTTGTTGACTAAGGACATTGATTGCTTGGTTGTCAAGATTCAAATGGATGGAATCGAGGTCGTGGAAGAAGATGCGGACCACATTTGGGTGAAAGCAGGTGCGGGTGTTGTTTGGCATGATTTTGTGTCTTATGCTGTTGAACATCATTGGGCAGGCATCGAAAATATGTCCTTAATCCCGGGAACGGTAGGTGCGGCGCCGATGCAAAATATTGGTGCCTATGGCGTTGAAATTAAGGACACTTTTGACCATTTGGACGCTTTGAATTTGTCGACCATGCAGTTGGAGCGATTTGATTCCAATCGCTGTGCTTTCGGTTACCGGGAAAGTTATTTTAAGCATGCAGGAAAGGGGAAATTCCTGATTACTGCGGTTTGTTTTCGATTGAATAAGCAGCTGGAGCCTCAAACCTCCTATGGTGCCATTCAATCGGTATTGGCTGAAAAAGGAATCACAAATCCAGGCATCAGTGATGTAGCGAACGCTGTGATTGAAATTCGTCAAAGCAAATTGCCTAATCCGAAAGAAATTGGCAATTCGGGAAGTTTCTTTAAAAACCCGACCTTATCTGCTGAAGCTGCAGAACGTTTGATTGCCCTATATCCAAGCATTCCACATTATCCTGTGGAAGGAAGTACCGATATTAAATTTCCGGCAGGCTGGTTAATCGAGCAGGCGGGGTGGAAAGGTTATCGTGCCGGTGATGCGGGCGTTCATGCTAAACAGGCTTTGGTTCTTGTCAATTATGGCCATGCCAAAGGCAGTGAAATACAAATGCTCTCTGAGCAAATCAAAAAATCGATTTTAGACAAATTCAGTGTTGTTTTAGAGACTGAAGTAAACATTTTATAATATGACTTTACCCACGATTGAAAATTTAGGAAAAGGACCATTCTTTTTGATGGCTGGTAGTTGTGCCATCGAAAGTCGGGACTTAGCTTTTGAAATTGCTGAGCGCATCGACGGAATCACCAAATCGATGGGAATTCCGTTCATTTTTAAAGGTTCTTATCGCAAAGCCAATCGGACGAAAATCGATTCATTTACGGGAATTGGTGATATCAAAGCTTTGGAAATATTGAAAGAGGTGGGTGCTCATTATAACTTGCCTACCGTTACAGATATTCACGAAAGTGCTGAAGCTGCCATGGCTGCTGCCTATGTAGATGTTTTGCAGATTCCCGCGTTTCTTTGTCGGCAGACCGACTTATTAGCGGCTGCTGCACAAACTGGTAAAGCCGTAAATATCAAGAAGGGACAATTTATGTCAGGCGCATCCATGAAATTTGCTGTGGAAAAAGTGATGCATGAAAATCCACAAGCACAAGTATATTTGACGGATCGAGGGAATTCATTTGGTTACGGGGATTTGGTTGTTGACTACCGCAATCTTCCTGAAATGGCAAACTTTGGCGTACCTGTCATCATGGATTGTACGCACTCATTGCAGCGTCCAAATCAAGGAAGCGGGGTAACGGGTGGCCAACCGGCATTAATTGAAACAATTGCCAAAGCGGCCATTGCGGTGGGTGCCGACGGATTATTTATCGAAACACATCCTAATCCTTCCATAGCAAAATCCGATGGAGCGAACATGCTTCCTTTGGACCAACTGGAGGGATTATTAGAGAAATTATTAAAGGTTCGCCAAGCGATCGTTTAGGGATTATAGGCTACTTGTAGTCCAATATCTGTTTTATGGGAGGCCGCGATGGCATCTAAACCGGAACCGATTACCTCTTTTTGGAAGTAGTCGGTTCTTGCTATTTTCAGGGCAAGCGAAATATGGTTTGACCCTTTATAGACGATTAAGATCAGGTTGCGTGTACTGGGGTCATAATAAGCTGGTAGCAAAAATGCATTGGGCAAACTGGGTTCATAGGCATACAGCCGGGTGTCATAACTGCCCGACCAAATCCATGCGGTTCGCATTTGAAGTTTGAATCGTTTCACTTGGTATTCAATATCATTTAGCCAAAGGTAGCCTGATTCGTTTTGTTTTTCGGATTGGATATGTGACCACATGATTCGACCATGCCATCCAATAAGACGGAAATTCTTATTCCAGTCGATACTGCCTTGGAATTGCTCGTGTGGTGCATTTGTGTTTGCTAGGGTTTTATGTGTCCATTTGAGTTGAGCAAAATATTGCCCTTGCTTTCTTCTATCCCATTGATATCGACTTAATACTTCCCAACCTATTTTCCCAGTTGCCCATTCGATTGTACTTTTTGCTGGGAATAGAAATAGATCGAGGTAGCTCGATATACGTTGATATTTAGATCGTTGATATTGATGCCCCAGGAAGATTCCCCATTCATTTTTATTGGTGGAGCTTTCGCTTATTGCATTAGCCATAGGACTGAAATAGCCTGCTTCGTACATGCGGATAATGCCAGATATATCTGTTTTTTTGTTGACGGCCCAGGAGACAGCATGAATTGTCGCCCATGCTGAAGGGGAGGTATTGGCTACTTCGCCCGATATCCGAATATTTCCTTGTTGGCGGATATAACTAAGCGATGTATTCAAGAGTGTATT
>JBEEOB010000022.1:0-18788 GCA_041191865.1 Bacteroidota bacterium | reverse complement strand
ATTGATGCTCGTCCTGCCTGACCAGGGGCAAAGCCATTTGGTGCCCCAAATTCACCAATGTTTCATTGATACGCTCCGTCGAAACCTCCCGGTTCTTGGCGATGGATTGAAAACTCATGATTGTCAACGGCGCTTGGAACTGTGTCACAAAATCCATGAACTCCATCTGAAGAGATTCATTGAGTAGGTTGAACAAGCGCTCCGACCAGTTTTTTCGTCGGGCCAAGGCGAGCGGACGGATGCGGGATTTGTTCATGACGTTGACCTAAGATTTTCGGTATTTTTTCTTATTTTTGCTTCAATTTTGCCGATTATTTCATAAAAAACAACAAGACTGTGGCCTTTAAGGAATACAAAAATTTAGATTATGCTGCTGTAGCGGACGAAGTACTAAATTTCTGGAGAGAGAATCAAATTTTCGAACAATCGATTTCATCCCGTGAGGGGAATCCGAGCTTTACTTTTTTCGAGGGACCACCTTCGGCAAATGGTACTCCGGGTATTCACCACGTCATGGCGCGTACGATTAAGGATATTTTCTGTCGGTATCAGACCCTAAAGGGCAAGCAAGTGAAGCGTAAAGGCGGCTGGGATACCCACGGTCTACCCGTTGAATTGCAAGTTGAGAAGGAATTAGGCATCACCAAAGAGGACATTGGTAAATCGATTTCGGTCGAGGAATACAATCAAAAATGCCGCGAAACGGTCATGAAATTCACCGATCAGTGGAATGATTTGACTGAAAAAATGGGTTACTGGGTAGATTTAGAAAACCCCTATGTGACATACCAAACCCCATACATTGAGAGCGTTTGGAATCTGTTGAAACGGCTATACGACAAAGGGCTGTTATACAAAGGATATACGATTCAACCTTACTCGCCAGCGGCGGGTACAGGCTTGTCATCGCATGAATTGAACCAACCGGGTTGTTACCGCGATGTGAAGGATACTTCGTTGACTGCCCAATTTGAGGCAAAAAACACAGCGAAATCAGCCTTTTTGTTTGAGAAATCAGCAGGTGCTCCTGTTTACTTATTAGCCTGGACAACGACGCCTTGGACCTTGCCGTCCAACTCGGCTTTGACGGCTGGGAAGAATATTTCATACGTGTTGGTTAAGACCTTTAATCCTTATACCTATTTGCCGGTGCACGTTGTATTGGCTAAGGATTTGGTTAAGAATTATTTCCAAGCAGCGGCAGAAAATGGGGATTTTGATGCCTACATCGCGGCTGAGAAAAAGCCAAGCGCGATTCCCTATGTGATTGTGGATACATTCAAAGGATCCGATATTGAAGGTGTTGAATATGTGCAATTGATGCCTTATGTTCAGCCGGCAAGCCCTGCCTTCCGCGTCATCTTAGGTGATTTTGTGACCACAGAAGATGGAACGGGGATTGTGCACACGGCGCCTACCTTTGGTGCGGATGACTTTCGGGTAGCCCAACAAAATAACATTCCGGCCATCTTTGTTCAAGATGCAAACGGAAAGGATGTGCCTTTGGTGAACCGTCAAGGTTGTTTCGTTCAAGAGGTGACGGATTATGCATTAGAGCCCGTAAAAGAGGCTTATTTGAGTGAAGAAGAAAAAGAAGCGGCCAAAATCAAGCAAGGTCGTGATAAATATTTATCGGTTGATGAGCGCATTGCGATCCAATTAAAAACGGAGAACAAGGCATTTAATGTGCAGAAATTTGATCACCCGTATCCACATTGCTGGCGTACAGATAAACCCGTTTTATACTACCCATTGGATTCGTGGTTTATCAAAACAACAGCGGTGAAGGATAAATTAATCGAATTGAATAATACGATTAATTGGAAACCTGAGTCGACAGGTACAGGACGTTTCGGAAACTGGTTGGAGAACTTAGTCGACTGGAACCTATCTCGCTCCCGGTATTGGGGAACCCCATTGCCTATTTGGCGTGCAGAAGATGGTTCGGAAGAATTGTGTTTTGGTTCGGTGGAAGAATTAACGCATGCATTAGCGAAGGCAATCGAATCTGGAAAATTGACTGCTGAACAGCAACAAGGAAACGAAGCATTTATTGCCGCTGCGAAAGCAGGCGAGGCGGATTTACACCGTCCGTACGTAGATAACATTTTTGTATTAAGTCCATCAGGTGTCGTGATGGCACGTGAGGCGGATTTGATCGACGTTTGGTTTGATTCGGGTGCCATGCCTTTCGCCCAATGGCATTATCCATTTGAGAATCAAGAGATTTTCAAACAGTCTTATCCAGCGGATTTCATCTCGGAAGGGGTGGATCAAACGCGTGGCTGGTTCTTTACCCTTCATGCGATTTCGGCGATGGTGGAAGAGTCGGTGGCGTTCAAAAACGTCGTATCGACGGGATTGGTCTTAGATAAAAATGGCAATAAAATGTCCAAACGTTTGGGCAATGCAATTGATCCCTTTGACACGCTTTCGAAATACGGAGCAGATCCTACGCGCTGGTACATGATTACGAATGCGCAACCTTGGGATAATTTGAAATTTGATTTGGCGGGTATTACTGAGGTGCGAAATAAGTTCTTTGGCACGCTGACAAATACCTATAATTTCTTTGCCATGTATGCGAATTTGGATGGGTTTACTCCTGATTCGAATGGCGTCAATCTCGCTAATTTAACGGAATTAGACCGCTGGGTGCTTTCCAAGTTGAGCAGTCTGGTAGCGGAAGTGGATGAGGCTTATGCGACCTACGAGCCGACCAAAGCGGGACGTGCAGTACAGGATTTTGTGTGTGATCATTTGTCCAACTGGTATGTTCGTTTGTCACGCCGACGTTTCTGGAATCCGGAGGATACAAATCAAGGGATTTCGGCCGACAAGGCAGCAGCTTACCAGACATTGCATACTTGTTTAACGACCGTGGCACAATTGATGTCACCGATTGCTCCTTTCTATGGGGATTGGTTATACAAGAATTTAACAGGAGCTACTTCAGTACATTTAACCGATTTTGTACAGGTAAATCCTGCTTGGCAAAATGCGGATTTAGAAGGTTCGATGGACATGGCTCAACGCATTTGTTCATTGGTTCACTCGATCCGGAAGGTGCATAAATTAAAGGTACGCCAGCCGCTGGCACAAGTATTAGTTCCTGTTTTACAGGAGTCCGCACGCGAGCAAATTCGTCAAGTAGAAGATTTAATTAAATCTGAGGTGAATGTGAAGTTGGTGAATTACTTAGACGACGCATCCGGTGTATTAAGCAAAAAGGTGAAACCTAATTTCAAGGCCTTGGGTCCGAAATTCGGAAAAGATATGAAGGCCGTTGCCGAAGTGATTACGGGCATGAGCGCTGCAGATTTGGCAGCAATTGAAACTGCGGGATCAGCTACATTAAAGGGTTTTGAAATTGCTTTAGCAGATATTGAAATTGTTACGGAAGATATGCCGGGCTATTTGACTGCCTCGGAAGGCGGATTGACCATTGCGTTGGATAATACCTTGACACCTGAATTGGTTCAAGAAGGCATGGCGCGCGAGTTTGTGAATCGTATCCAGAATTTGCGAAAGGATTCCGGTTTTGATGTAGTCGATAAAATTTCGATTGCAGTGGAACAAGGGCCGGACGCTTGGATGGAAAGTATTCGCGTATTTGGTAGCTATATTCAGCAAGAGGTTCAGGCATTGAGCATTACGATTTCCCCTTCGTTGACAGGGGAGAAATCAGAACTTGTGATGGATGATGCAATTTTATTTGCCCAAATTCAGGTAATCAACTAGCAGAATATGGTATTCAATTCCTTGCAGTTTTTGGTATTCTTTGGAATTGTTACCTCTGCCTATTTTTTATTGGCTCACCGCTTTCGGTGGGTACTTTTATTGGTGGCATCCTGCTACTTCTACATGGCATTTCAGCCCATCTACTTAGGTATTTTGGGTTTTACCATTGTGGTGGATTACTATGCTGGAATCTATCTGGAACGTTTTCAGGGCCATGCGAAGAAGCTGTTTTTAGCGCTAAGTCTATTGGCCAATGTGGGGGTCTTGGCTGTTTTTAAGTATTATGGCTTCTTTACGGGCAATTTCATGGTTGCGGCCCATTACTTTGGATTTGATGTCCAGATTCCTCAGTTATCGATTCTGCTTCCCATAGGGCTATCCTTTCATACCTTTCAAGCCATGAGTTACACGATTGAAGTGTATCGTGGGAATCAAAAGGCAGAGCGAAATTTTGGGATTTACAGTTTGTATGTGATGTTTTATCCACAGCTGGTTGCCGGCCCGATCGAACGCCCTCAAAATCTGATTCATCAGTTTTATGAAGTACATGTTTGGGATCGAGAACGTGTAACAGCGGGTCTGTTTCAAATGGCGCAAGGTTTGTTTAAGAAGGTTGTGATTGCCGACCGACTGGCTTTGCTAGTTGATTCGGTCTATGGTAGTTTAGCCATACAATCCAGCGGGAATTTGATCTTAGCATCTGTTTTTTATTCGTTTCAAATTTATTGTGATTTTTCGGGCTACTCCGATATGGCGATTGGTGCGGCGAAGGTGATGGGCTTTGATTTGATGACCAACTTTCGGGCACCCTATTTGGCGAAATCCATTCCAGATTTTTGGCGCCGCTGGCACATCTCGCTTTCAACCTGGTTTAAAGATTATGTCTATTTTTCCCTAGGCGGGAATCGAGTTTCCGTTCCCAAATGGTATTTTAATATCATGGTGGTATTTATTATCTCAGGTTTTTGGCATGGGGCGAGTTGGAATTTTGTAATCTGGGGTGCATTGCATGGCTTATTTCAATTGGTCGGAATTTCGCTGAGTCGGCGATTCCCCGTATTGTCCCCTGAGCATGCGAAAGGTTTTTATTTGCGATTCCTACAGCTTTGGACTTTTGGTTTAGTGACATTCGCTTGGGTATTTTTCCGTTTGGCTCATTTCGCTGAAATAAACTTGTATGTGAAGCGTTTAGGGGTTTGGAATATCGATGCACCTTTAGGGATGCATGGGAATGAAATCATCTTGAGTGTAGGCTTGATTGTGGGATTATTGGTATGGGATCACCAATCTCAATCTACGAAGAGGATTCAACCGAGTGGATGGCTTTTGTCCCTGATGTTTGTTGCTATTTATTTCTTGGGGGTTTTTAGTTTAAAGCAGTTTATTTACTTTCAGTTTTAATGAAAAAAGTGCTGGCTTTTTTGGTGTTGATTGTGCTGCTAGGGGTTCTTGGAATCAGTAGTTCGGACCAGGCCATGCGTTGGATTTCGAAGGCAAGGTATCAGCAACAAGGAAATTGGGGTTCCGATAAATACCGCTACGGTGATCTGTATGGGCTTTCTTATTTGCCTGCTTTTCGACTAGAAAAGGATACGTCCTTGATTTCGAATCAAGTTACATTCGCAGGCCTTCGCGATACGGATTTGTATATGATTGGGGATAGTTATTTGTACAGTTATATTCAGATGGATACCTCCAATTTTGTACGCGCAAACCAAGTGAACTTTCGAAAATGGTCAGAAGGTAACGATGCTCCCTTAGCCATTAAACCCTCGCCACGCAAAAAGGTATTGCTTATTGAGAGCGTGGAGCGGAATATTTGGAGTGTTATTGATATCATGCGTGTCAAGGCCCATCTGGAAGGCTATCGTGCGCCGTTGACTTGGGATGAGAAACTAAATGCGTGTTTGGCAGACGCGTTGTATGATCCGCAATTGGAGCAAAACATTGATTTTACCTTATTCAATTTCCAGGCCTTAAGTTTTGTAAAATCACTAAAAGCGCAAGGGAATTTGAGCTTGTTCAATCGGACTGAATCCGATGTTGTTTTATCGCGTAATAAGCAATTTCTCTACATGAAAGAGACGGTCGATTCAACCCAACGTGGGAGCTCGTTTTATCCCGTCACTTCTCAAGATATTCAAGCCTTGCTTGAACAGATGGAGCGTATTTCTTCTTATGCGCATGCCAAAGGTTTCGATGATGTGGTATTTAGTTTTATTCCCAATCCCGTTGCCATCACACAAACGGAATCTAAGCCAACGAATCAATTGATCCCTACCTTGGTTTTTGCTAATCAAGGTCGCCTGCATGTGGTAGATCCTACGCAAGTATTAACCCAAGGGGGTAAACATTATTTCTTTCGATCGGACTCGCATTGGAATCAACGAGGTGCACAAGCTTGGTTGAATCAAATGAATCAATATTTGCTAACGCTTTAGGAATCATGACGCAGCGAAACATCGGTTTGGGATTCTGTAAGCGCTGGTTGCTGCTTTTGTTCTTCATAGGGATTTCTACGTTTCTGCATGCGCAAGGCAAAAAATTAATCCAATCGAAGGCAGGGCAGGAGGCCCTTTTTCAAGAAGGAATGCGTCATTACATCAAGGAGGATTATTCAGAGGCGATTTTGGTTTGGGAGAGTTTGGCATCCGTCATTTCGAATGAGCCTGGACTGTCATTTTACTTGGCCAAAGCCTATTTGGCAGAAAAGAACCCCAAAAGCACCTTGGTACATGCGCGAAAAGCCCATGAATTGTCTCCCTATTCGCTCGATTATGGTTTGTTTTTTGCGGAACAGTTGCTGGCCGACAAGCAAATTTCCGAGGCGATAACTTGCCTGACGAAGCTAAGCCAATATGACGAATCACATCCGGAAGTAAATTTGTTATTAGCTCAGGCCTATTTATGGTCGGAGCAAGGATCACTTGCCCTGCAAGCTTTGGATCGCGCGGATCATTACGTAGGGGAATATCCTGCGATAATTCGAACGAAAGAATTTATCTTTTTGAAGAATAAGCAATTAATTAATGCGTTGAAGGCAGGCCAACGATTGATTGAGTTGGATGATGAAGAGCAAATCTTGACTTGGGATCAGATGGATGTGGCTTGGGATTTGAGTCAGGCTGATTCGGTGCAAGCAAATTTACAAGCTCTGCAAGCGCAATATCCTAATCAAGGTCAATTAGCATTATTGCTGACGAATGGCTACCTGCATCGGAAGAATTTTGACTCGAGTTTGGTTCATTTACGTCTTGCAGCTGAAGATCATGAAGTGCTGCCTTCCATGGTGGCGCAAGTCACGATGAAAGTTTTTGAATTGATTGATGATCCAATCAAATGGGAACAGGCGAATCAGTTGGCGATGCATTGGTTGGCCATTTACCCAGAGGAACCTCGTTTTTGGGCTATACAAGGTGATTTATTTGTGAGTGCTTCCAAAATGGAAGAAGGCCAAGGGTTTTATTTACGTGCTGCTCGAATGGGTGATCCTAAATATGAAGTTTGGGCGCGCATTATACAGTTGGACTTTGAATTAAATGCAATCGATAGTGCTTCCGTTCATGCATTAGAGGCATTGAAGGCATTTCCAAGGCAAGGTTTTTTGAATTTCCAATTGGGCTTCGCGCGGTATCTGCAAGGGAATAATACCGATGCTTTGCGCTATCTGGAAATTGCTCGAGGAATCATTAAACCCACGGATAATTGGAATGTGCAATTGTTTTCGATGTTAGGCGATGTTTATCATGCCGTCGGTAGATCGAAAGACTCTGATGCAGCTTTTGAAAAGGTGCTGTTGTTGAATCCGACCGACGAGCACGTTTTGAACAATTATAGTTATTATTTATCGCTGCGTAAAGAACAATTAGCTAAGGCGGCAAGTATGTCGAAAAAGTTGGTAGATAAATTTCCCAAAGAAGGAACATATTTGGATACCTATGCCTGGGTATTGTATCAACAGGGAGAATATGCGGAGGCCTTACGTTATTTGGAAATGGCTGTTGCAGACGATAAATCTCAAAGCTCGGCGGTTTGGGAGCATCACGGAGATGCTTTGTTTCGGTTGGGGCGAATTAAGGAAGCCGTAAACAGTTGGGAGAAAGCCATGGCTTTACCCAATGCCAACCAAAATCTTGATAAAAAAATCAAGATGAGGCAAATTGTCGAAAATTGAGATAATTTTGCATATCAATCGTAACATGGGTAAGTCTCTTTTGCTCTTTTTGGTTTTTGTTCTTATGCTGGCTTGTAAAACGGGTTCCGTTGTGCAGGTTGCGCAGCAATTACCTGTAGATACAATTCGTGTAGATTTACCAAGCGATACGATTAAAAAAGAGGATCCCAAACCAATTGTATCCAATGAGCAAGATTCCAAGGAAGCAGCAGATGATTTAGTTTTTAGTTTTTTGAAGGCAAAATCACGGGTAGCATGGAAGTCGGGGAATAATACAGACCATTATGCTGTGGACATTCGCGTTAAAAAAGACAGTATCATTTGGGTGAATATTTCACAATCCGGATTGACGGGAGCAACAGGGTTGTTTAGTCAAGATCGGGTACAGTTTTATCAAAAGATTAGTGGGGAATATTATAATCTGACTTATGATAGTTTGAGCACAATGATGGGTTTTCGAATTGATTACCGGATGTTGCAATCATTGATTGTTGGGAATCAGCCCTTTAAAAAGAACAATTCACGCGTCATTCGGGAGAATGAAAACATCATTATCAAACAGGATTCGGGTCGAATTATGATTGATAATATGGTGGGTCCGAATCGAAAATTGAAGAAATTATTGGTTCGTGATGAGCCCTCCAACAATAAGTTGACTTTGGATTTTGAGGAATTTACGAATCTGAATCAAGTGATATTTCCTTTTTCAAGTCAGATTACTTTGGACGTGAAAAATAAAGAAGATAAACGAGTGACCACGGTCATCCAAATTAAATATTCGAAAGTGGAGTTGTTAGATACTCCCTTGGATTTTCCCTTTCGAATCCCAGCTAAATTTTTGAAAAAGTAATGCGCTACATCGGTTTAATCATAAGTTTATTTATTGTGTTTTCTGCTTGGGGTCAGGTGGACAAAAAGGCGCAATTAGAGCAACAGAAGAAGGATAATTTAGCGAAGATCAAGGAGTTGAACTCGATTATCTCGCGCACATCCAAGAAGAAAAATGTTTCGATCGGGAAGTTGAATGTCTTAAAAGAGCAGATTGTTGTGCAGAAAAAGCAGATCAATGTGTTGAATGAGAACCAAGAGTTGTTAGCAGCGGAGGCGTCGAAATTGTCACATGAAAGTGATGTGTTAGCTGCGAAATTAGAACGCTTGAAGAAAAATTATGCTTTGATGTTATACGAGGCACACAAGGTATCAACAGTATCCAATAAAATCAGTTTTTTATTGTTGTCACAGGATTTGGGGGAGTTTACACGGCGCTTTGATTACCTCCGTCACTTTACAACCAATCGAAAGCAACAGGCACATAAAATTTTTGAAACACGCCAGGATTTGATGACGAAGAAACAGCAAGTCGTATTTAAAAAGAATGAGGAGAAGAAGGTTTTGGTCGAGAAAGAAAAGGAAAAGGAAACCTTGGAAGTGTTAAAGACCAAGGAAACCAAGGTGGTAACGGTGTTGACACAACAAGAAAAGAAATTGCGTACAGAGTTGGAGCGTAAGAAATTGGCCATTCGGAAATTGGATAATTTGATTGCAGGAATCGTTCAGCGAGAAATTCAAAAGTCGATGGAGCGTGAGCGTAAATTGCGGATAGCTGCACAAGCGCGTAAATTAGAGGTAAATAAACCTGCTTTACCAAAGCCGAAGTTGGAGGAGGGTTTGGTGAAAAAATATGAGAAACCTACGGGAACTGAGTCTAAAGAAGAAGCAAAATTGGAGGCCCGTGTAGAGAAGAAAGAAGTCGCAAAACCAAAGAAAGAAGCGGCTACCCCTGTTGCCAAAGTTGAGGAGCCTGCCTTGAATTCGAGTACCTATTACATGAATGCGGATGAAGCAAAACTAGCAAGTTCGTTTGCCGCATTGCGCGGTCGGATGCCATTCCCCGTACCTTCCGGATTTATTTCAGATCATTTCGGTGTGCACAAACACCCGGTCTTGAAAGGGGTTATGGTGAATAATAACGGGATAGATATTCAGACATCTGCCGGATCACCTGTACATAGTGTTTATGATGGAGTCGTTGCTACGGTACAAAACATTCCAGGTATTAACATGGTAGTGGCCATACAGCACGGGGAGTATTTTACCGTTTATAGTAAATTGGCGAATGTTTCGGTGAGTACGGGTCAAAAAGTAAAAACAGGACAACGCATCGGTTCTGTTGCATCTGATGAAGATGGTACTTCTGAAATTAATTTCCAAGTTTGGAAAAACACAGTGCACCAGAATCCTGAAAGTTGGTTACGCCGCTAGATTTTATATAGGACACGTAAGCTGATATTACGACCTTGGTCATCAGCAAAATAGCGGAAACGGTTCAGATAATCGCGGTATGCTGTATTGAATGCATTGCTGATTCGAACTCCGACCTCGAGTTTCGTTAAACGAATACCCCAATTGGCCTGAACGAGTTGATAGCCTTTGGGTGGTATTGAATAATCGGAACCTGGTTCGACGCGGGTTTGTTCACCCACTTGCACGAGACCCACACTCACATATTGTTTTTCCTGCATCCAACGATAGTTGAGGGTATATTCGAAGCGATTGGCTGGGATATTCACTAGATAGTGAAAATCATGACTTGCATCGAACGCATGGACAATACTCGATTTTTGCTGAAATGAAAATTTTGGGCTTATTTGGTAATTGATTTGTGCGTCTATCCCTTGAAATACAGCATTGATTTGTTCATATGCGAAAGCTGGGAACGCTCCCCTTACGGTCGTGAAATAAACAGCCTTGCCCTGATCAACCATGGGTCTCAGGTATATGAAATTTTGAATGTAATTGGAATATAGGCCGAGTTCAATTTGCAGATTTTTAGGGGCATAGATTGTGTTTAAACTCATGTTGTATGCCGTTTCACCCTTCAGGCTCTGGTCGCCAATCTCAAATGCAGCGGCACCATGATGGACACCGTAGGAAAAAAGTTCATTCACACTTGGTGCCCGGAATGCGCGTGCAAGGATGAGGTGGTTTTCTAATTTGTCAGTCCAATGGTACTTAAGTCCCAAGCTGCCAGATAGACCTAGGTATTGATTTTCCTTCCGATTTATAATGTTGGAATAGTTGGATTTTGGCCGGTGAACATCGATTGTTTTTTCATCGAGGCGGAGGCCAACTTCCACTTCGTACTTTTCTTTGACCAATCGTTCGATGGCAAATAGGCCAAATGTATTTTGGAAATAGTTAGGTAACAGACTCGTCGTTAGGGTAGGATTGGTGACAATTTTTCCCGAGGTTATATTGCCTTGCAGTTGAAAATTTACCCCAAATTGACCTTTCCATTTCTGGGTTGAATTTGATTCGTCTAGCAGAATTTCGCCATTAAATGTACGTAGCAGAAATTGCAAGGTGTTAATGTTTTTCCCAGCTCGAAGTACGTCCAGTTCTAGTCGTTCGTCATTTTGGACGGCCAGCGTTGCCCGAATCGCCAGGCCATTGGAAAATTGATATTGGGACTTTAGTTTTCCTAAGCTGTGCGTGACATCTTGATTTGGGCGTTCAATTTTTCTGCTAAATTGTAAAGGTGTAAATACAGGGAACGGTCTCTTTCGCGCAATGGAATTTTCGAGGTCATTAACGTTTCCAATGTGTGATCCTAAGTAAATGCCGATGACCGAATGGAAATGGCTAAAAAATACATCGCTTGACCACTTATTGAATTTATAGCCTAATGCGGCCGAAAAGTTTTGCTCGCGAACACCCGTATTTGCCAGGTTGTAGTTGGCAGTTTGAATATTTCCGCCATCTTTCCATGTGCCTTGTAATCGCCATCCCCACCCGTTGTTATTTTTGATACCTCCTTGCAAAACACCAGAACTTACGCCTTGACGACCATTTGTAAAATAGATGGATTGAATTTCGCCGCTTATTCCGGCAGTATCTGGCAAGGCGTCAGGTTCCATCATGATGATTCCTCCGATAGCATCACCACCATAGCGAAGTCCACCTGGACCCTTGATCACTTGAATGTTTTTAGAAATGAATGGGTCAATTTCCGGAGCGTGTTCACTTCCCCATTGTTGGCCTTCTTGTCTAACTCCTTGATTTAAAATTATGACTCGGGAAGAATGCATACCATGGATGACGGGTTTTGAAATACTACTTCCCGTTTGTAGGCTTTGCACGCCACTAATCCCGCGCATCATTTCTCCTAAGCTGAGTCCATCGCGTTCGGCACGTTCTTCGCTACTTAAAGAACCGCGTAACTGGGCCGTCGTTTCTGTTTTTTTTCCACTAACGACCACCTCTTGCAAATGTTCGTTATGGTCTGCCAAGCTAAAATTCTCATGATGATTTTCCTCATCTTTGATGACAATTGGAATTTCGACAGCATTGAAACTACTCATTTGGCATATTAACGTATAATGGCCAGGGCATAAGGCGGAGATTTTAAAATGACCTTTGCTGTCAGCTTGAGCAAAATTATTCGTTCCTTTTAGGTAAACATATGCTCCCGGGATGGATTCTTTATTCTCTTTTGAGGTGACATTTCCTTCTAAGGTGCAGGCGCAGGAACTTTGGGCCCACGAAGGAAGACTCGCTGTTAAAATGAATAAAAAGATAAATATGTACCGGTGCATGGATATTAAACGACATTAAATATAGCTCCATTTGTGCGATTTGCATAAGCTGTTGGCTTAAACTACAAGGAAAGAAGACGAACTCCCAAATCATGTCGATGAAATTTTGTTTAATTTATTTTGAAAAATGTTAAACAATTATTTGTTTTGTTTAATCTTTTGGTAAATTTGTTAAACACAAAAAAGAAAACAACATGACAGCTTTAGAGTTTTCATATCAAGTAGGTACTTTTTCTAAGTTTTTGAAGCCATTTGCGCTTCGTTTGACGCGTGATGGCGATGATGCAAACGATTTGGTACAAGATACCTTAGTTAAAGCATTTACGAATCGCGATAAATATTCGGATGGAACAAATTTGAAAGCATGGTTATTCACCATCATGAAGAACACGTTCATTACGCAATACCAACGGATGGTTCGTCGTAATACATTTATTGATACCACAGATAATTTACATTACATCAATTCTTCCGAGTCGATTCAGTTGAACGGTGCGGAGCGATCATTTATGCAGGAGGATATTTCCTTAGCCATGCGCAATACAGAAGAAATGTATCGTATTCCTTTTCTCATGTATTTTGAAGGATTTAAATATCATGAGATTGCTGAGGAATTAGACCTGCCGATTGGTACGGTTAAGAATCGAATTCACATTGCAAGAAAGACCTTGAAAAGTCACCTAAGTATGTATGCATAGGTAATCCTTCTTTAATAATTAGTTTTTTGGTTAACAGAAGATGTAGTAAAAAGTCAGATTTTATCTGGCTTTTTCTTTTGTTAAAAGGTTCTTAGTTTTTAGTATATTTGTTTAGTATGAAAAAGAAAAAAGTCATAGTAATTGGAGCAGGATTCTCCGGTTTGTCCACAGCTACGGAGTTGGCGGATAAAGGATACGAGGTGATGATTGTTGAAAAGAATGAGCAGGCAGGAGGTCGCGCGCGCGTATTCAAGGAGCAAGGTTTTACTTTTGATATGGGGCCAAGCTGGTACTGGATGCCGGATATTTTTGATAATTATTTTGCTCGTTTTGGTAAGAAAACATCCGATTATTATACGTTAAAGCGTCTCGATCCATCCTACAGCGTTATTTTGTCAGATTCGGAAGTCGTTGATATGCCTGCAGACTATGATGCGCTTCGCCGGCTTTTTGATTCGATTGAGCCTGGCGCTGCCAATGCCTTAGACCGTTTTTTAGCGCAGGCAGCTTACAAGTATAAAGTAGGCATTCAAGAGTTTGTATGGAAGCCCTCTGTGAAAATTACCGAGTTTTTGAGCTTGCGAATTCTGGTAGATGCACTTCGCATGGATGTGTTTTCATCTTTTTATTCCCACGTGCGGAAGTTTTTCAAATCGGATACGTTGTTGAAATTAATGGAATTTCCCATTCTGTTTTTGGGTGCTATTTCTCAAAATACGCCTGCAATGTATAGCTTGATGAATTATGCCGAAATTAAATTAGGCACCTGGTATCCCATGGGAGGGATGCATTTAATTGTCAAGGGTATGGTGGATTTAGCCATGTCAAAAGGTGTTCAAATTGAATACCATGCTGAGGTCAGCGGATTTGCGATTGAAGGAGGTAAAGTTAAGGGCGTCAAGACATCTAAGGGTGTTTTCGAAGCTGATGCAGTCGTTGCCAGTGCTGATTATCACCATGTGGAAACCTTACTTGGCGAGGCCCATCGCAATTATGATGAGGCATATTGGGATAAACGCGTCATGGCGCCTTCTTCGTTGTTGTTTTATTTAGGAATCAATAAGCGTTTACCTCGATTGAAGCATCATAATCTGTTTTTTGATCGGGATTTTTCCGTTCACTCGCATGAAATTTATACCGATCCTTCTTGGCCTACCGATCCCTTATTTTATGCTTCGGCGCCGTCAGTGACTGATCCTTCTGTAGCTCCCGAAGGATGCGAAAATCTCTTTTTATTAATTCCTGTTGCTCCCAATTTGGAAGATACGGAGGCTGTTCGAGCAAAATACTTTGATCAGTTAATGGATCGTTTGGAGCAATATTGTGGTGTCTCGATTCGTGATTCGATTGTTTACAAACGGTCTTATGCCCATCAAGATTTTATCGGGGATTACCATGCCTTCAAAGGAAATGCCTATGGGCTTGCGAATACCTTAATGCAAACAGCTATATTGAAACCAAGTTTGAAAAACCGGCATTTGAAAAATATGTTTTATACAGGCCAGTTGACGGTACCTGGGCCTGGTGTTCCGCCATCTTTGATATCGGGAATCGTGGTTGCCAAAGAAGTAGATAAGCTTTTGAAATAAACGTAGCATGGATTTATATTTACAAGTTTCCCTGGATGCAAGTAAGCGTTTAACGCAAGCCTATTCAACCTCTTTTTCTTCGGGAATCCGAACGCTTGATAAGGAATACCATGAGGCGATTTATGCGATATATGGCTTCGTTCGCTTGGCTGATGAGATTGTGGATACCTTTTACGCGCAAGACCAAGCTGAATTATTGGCACGTTTTCGAAAGGACACCTATCAGGCAATTGAAGAGAAAATCAGTCTAAATCCCATTTTGCATTCGTTTCAGTGGGCAGTAAATACCTATCACATGGAGCGGGATTTAATTGACGCATTTTTATATTCCATGGAAATGGATTTGACGGATCGTGATTATGATGTGGCCTTGTATAAACAATATATTTATGGTTCGGCTGAAGTGGTCGGATTGATGTGTTTACGCGTTTTCTGTGCGGGGGACTTGGCTGAATATGAACGTCTTAAGCCGGATGCATGTGCTTTGGGTTCAGCTTTTCAAAAGATTAATTTTTTGCGAGACATTAAATCGGATTTTGAAGACCGTGGCCGCGTGTATTTCCCTGGGATTGATTACGAGCAATTGACGGATTTGCAGAAAAAGGAAATTGAAGCGGATATTCAGCTTGATTTCGATGCAGGTTTGCGCGGGATTGAAAACCTGCCGAAAAAGGCGAAAAAAGGCGTGATGCTTGCTTATGAATATTACATTCGGTTATTTGAAAAAATCAAACAAGTGCCCGTGGAACGATTAAAAACGGAGCGTATACGCGTACCAGATTGGGAAAAATTATTGATTTATTTGCGCGTCTAATGGAATTTTGGCTGTTGATTTTTTTGCTAGGGACCATGGCATTTTTATATGCATCAGTTGGTCATGGCGGAGCTTCGGGTTATTTAGCTGTATTAGCCATTTTTAGCGTGGCGCCTGTCGTCATGAAACAAACAGCGCTCTTACTGAATTTAGGTGTTTCGTTGATGTCGTTTATCGCATTTTACCGACAAGGTTTTTTCCGATGGGGACTGTTTTGGCCTTTTGCCCTTGGTTCCATCCCCGCTGCTTTTGTCGGCGCACGTATACCCTTGAGTGATTCTACTTATAAGCAAATTTTGGGATTTTGCTTATTCATAGCTGTCTTCCGAATGCTTTTTATTTTGCGTGAAACAGCATCTAAGCCTCTACCGCTTTGGGTCGGGCTCTTTGCCGGAGGAGCTGTCGGTTTGCTTTCTGGCATGATTGGAATTGGTGGCGGAATTATTCTAAGTCCTATCTTATTGCTCTTTCGCTGGGCAAGTTTGAAAGAGGCGGCGGCGGTTTCGGCGCTATTTATATTTGTTAATTCGGTTTCAGGCTTGGCCGGCCTAAAGACATGGATTCCGCTAGAGCAGACTTCTTTAGGTTATTGGTTGCTCGCATCACTGGTAGGTGGTTTTTTAGGCGCTCGATGGGGAGCGGGAATCGCTTCTTCAACAAAGGTAAAATGGATATTAGCTTTGGTACTTGTGATTGCTTCCGCTAAATTGTGCTTTGTTTAAATCAATCATGAACGAAAGTCTCAATCAAAATACGGGTTTTGGTGAACGTAGCACCGATATGGGTGGGCGTATGGTCAATAAAGATGGGACCTTCAATATCCGACGGATCGGTATTCGTGTGCATCATCGGGTTAGCAATTATCAAAATATGCTAACGATGCCTCGATGGCAATTTTTACTTGTTATCTTTTTCGTCTATTTGTTAATTAATTGTTTCTTTACCGCATTATATTGGTATTCGGGTACCTCAGGTTTGCAAGGTATTCACCACCAAAAAGACGTTTGGGGGCAATTGAAAGAGGTATTTTTCTTCTCAACGCAGACCTTGACCACTGTGGGTTATGGACGCATCAATCCCATTAGTGAAACGGCTAATTGGATTGCCGCAATAGAATCACTGATCGGCTTTTTATCTTTAGCCATTGCGACAGGTTTATTGTATGGTCGATTTTCGCGTCCGCGGGCATTTATTCGGTTTTCAGATTTAATTGTTTACAGCCAGTATAAGGGAGGGAAAGCACTTATGTTTCGCCTAGTCTGCTACAAGGATGACCATCTTTTGACGAATGCTGAAATCAAAGTTAATGTGCGCATCGTTATGGAGGATAATTCCTACCGGTTTTACAATTTGAAATTAGAGCGAAGTCGCGTGGATAGTTTGGTTTTGAATTGGACAGTTGTTCACCCGATTGACGCGGACAGCCCATTTAACGGTTTGTCCCAAAAAGAAATTGTCAACCTTCAGCCAGAAATTTCAGCTTATTTAACAGGGTTTGATGAAGTATATTCGTCCATGGTGGTTGCACGCATTTCCTATGCCATTCAAGATTTTAAATTTGGATTCAAATTCTTGCCCATGTATTTCAGCAAATCCAAGCGAACAGATTTGGATTTAGCTAAATTGAACTTGATCGATCAAGAATAAAAAAATCGGATAAGTCGCTCTTCTAAAATTAACAGTTTCCTGTTTGGAAATATCAGTTTTTTACTTGGTCCTTTCCATCAAATAACTGATTTTTGCTAACGCTGACGGGGTTTCTAACCCCGTCAGCGTTTACCCAACCTACTAGTTTTTCGAACCGGTTACAGCTCCCGCTTTTTTAGCATTTTGAGCCTCCTGCATGGGATTTTGACCTCCACCGTAGCTGCGTGGCTGTGCTTTGAATAATTGAACGCGTGTCGGTTGAGCCGGTTCGCGTGGATATGCGTTATCTTCCGTATCAATATCTGCAATCTCAAAATAGGGATCTAATGTCCACTTGACCACTTTCTTTGTTGTGGGAATGATTTTTTTAGCCTGTACATCGTTTAATCGCCAAATTTCAGCAGGAAAACGTAAAACCTCTTCCGTGCCATCTTCGTAATTTAATTTGACAATCACTGGCATAGGCAATCCGCCTTTGTTTTTGAAATTGACCACATAAAGATTTTTGCCTTCCGAAATGGACTTGCGTTCGTCCGCAGACAAGCTGCTCAAGTAATCTTGATATTTTTTCTTTTCCGTTTCCGTTGTCGCAAAGCGATCATAAGTATTGTAGAAATCGGTTAAATCAGGATTTTCTTCCACAAAAGTCGAAGTGATTTCTGTTTTATTACGGATGTTCGTGATGGTTTGTTGTTTTGCAACGGCTTTCGCTTTTTCGGTTTCCTTCTTGGCAACAGGATCCATATTATCTAGACCAAACCATTCTACAGTTTCGATTGCTTGATTAACCGGCTCTGTTCCGTAGAACCAGCCTCGCCAAAACCAATCCAAATCTACGCCTGATGCATCTTCCAAGGTGCGGAAGAAATCTGCTGGATAAGGTTGCTTAAATGCCCAGCGACGTGCATATTCTTTAAATGCATAATCAAACAATTCACGGCCCATTACCGTTTCGCGCAAGATATTTAATGCCGTAGCTGGTTTGGCATACGCATTATTTCCAAAATCCATGATGTTCTCTGAATTCGCCATGATAGGAACTTGATTCTTTGAATCTAAGCGCATATAGGGTACGATATTTTGTGGATCTCCACGCCGTACAGGGAAATTGCGATCCCATTCTTGTTCGGCTATAAATTGACAAAATGTATTTAATCCTTCATCCATCCACGACCATTGACGCTCATCTGAGTTGACGATCATCGGGAAGAAGTTGTGTCCCACCTCGTGAATTATCACACCAATCATCCCGTTTTTGACATTCTCTGTATAGGTGCCATCAGTTTCCGGCCGACCGCCATTAAAGGAGATCATTGGGTATTCCATTCCGCCACCTAAGGTTGCATGACATGAAATTGCTACCGGATATGGATAGGCAATTGTTCTTTTCGAATAAGAGCGTAGCGTATGCGCAACGACCATCGTTGAATATTTTCCCCAAAGTGGATTACCTTCTTTTGAGTAGTATGACATTGCCCATACTTTCTTGCCTTCTACATCAACTTGTAAGGCATCCCAAATAAATTTACG
>JBEEOB010000021.1:0-14547 GCA_041191865.1 Bacteroidota bacterium | reverse complement strand
CATTCTCAATTCGCCGTTCGTGTGTGTACGTAACATAGTTTATTATAAAAATTCGTGCAAAATTACGGAAAAGAGTATGTAGTGTAAAACATTTACCCGTTTATTCTTATTTAGTTAATTTTACGGGAAAATAAATCACCATGTCAACAGTCGGAATTGTCGGATCAGGTATCGGAGGAATTGCATTCGCGATTCGCATGCAATTACTGGGTCATACTGTCACGGTTTTTGAAGCGAATGAACGTGCAGGCGGGAAGTTGGGCCTTTTAGAAATGCAAGGTTACCGCTTTGACACGGGACCCTCGCTGTTTACCATGCCGCAATTGGTGGATGAATTATTCCTACTCGCGGGCAAGAATCCGCGAGACTATTTTAATTACGAACGCTTACCTGAGATCTGCAGCTATTTTTGGGATGACCAAACGCGCTTAAAAACGCTTGAGGATCCTGCTGAAACGGCCTCATTGATGGCTGAAGCGCTCGATGAAGATGCGGCAACGATATACCGATATATCAAAGAAGCGGGCGAAAAATACAACATCGTGAGCGATTTATTCCTGGACGACTCCTTGCATAAATTCAGCACGTGGACAAGTAAAAAAGCGATGCATGGTTATGCCAATTTGCATAAACTAGGGCTGTTTCAGACCATGCATCAAGCACATACATCGAAGTTTAAAAACCCGAAGACGGTGCAATTGTTCGACCGATATGCCACATACAACGGCTCAGACCCTTATCAGACACCTGCTACCCTTTCGATCATTCCGCACCTTGAGTATAATTTGGGCGCCTATTTTCCCAAAGGAGGCATGATTGAAATCCCGAATGCCTTGGTTCGATTAGCCAAGGAGTTAGGCGTTCAGTTCCGTTTGAACGAAGCTGTAGAGAAAATTCGTACGAAAGGCAATGTGGCCGACGGCATTCAAACGAAAAAAGGATTGTATGATTTTGACATTGTAGCTAGCAATGCGGATATCCGCCCTAGCTACAATCAGTTATTGCCGGAATCCATTCGACCCAACAAATTACTCAACCAACCCAAATCCAGTTCGGGTATCATTTTTTACTGGGGAATTAACCGCGTATTTGAAGAATTAGGTGTTCATAACATCTTTTTTTCCAAAGATTACCAAGCCGAATTTAAGGCCATATTTGAACAAGAATCCTTGTTTGATGACCCGACTGTTTACGTGCATATTTCAAGTAAAGTGGCAAAAGAAGACGCACCTAAAGGCTGTGAAAACTGGTTTATTTTAATCAATGCCCCCGCAAATTCTGGCCAAGATTGGGATACGCTGATTCAGTCATGCCGAACGAATGTCATTCAGAAAATCAGCCGGGTCTTGGGCGTTCAATTGGAAGATCACATTGTGGCAGAAGACTATTTAGACCCGCGGCGCATCGAATCCCGAACGTCATCAGCTGGAGGTGCCTTGTACGGCAACTCTTCCAATAATAAATTTGCTGCGTTCCTGCGTCATCCCAATTACCGATCTGCCATTAAAAATATGTATTGGATTGGAGGGAGTGTACATCCCGGCGGAGGAATTCCGCTCTGTTTGAGTTCGGCAAAAATTGCCGCCAAGCTTTTTCAAGAAAATGCTTAATTTCGCATGAAAATTTAATAAACATGATTCAAAGACCACAAACAATTTTTTTATGCTTGGTAATCATCGCCAACAGCCTTGTTTCTGCAGGCTGGAGCATCTGGGCTAAAGTTGGGCAAGCAGGCCAAAGAGCTGAATTATTTTTCAACGAATGGACACTAACTTTTGCAGGAAAGACCACCGAAACAAGCGCCATTGCCATTGTTATTTTATTGACCTTATCGACAATCGTTACCTTGATCACGATTTTCTCTTTCAAAAACCGAATTCGCCAAATGATGCTGGGATTAATTAATTCCCTTTTATTGGCTGGCGCGATGGCCTATGCATTCTGGGTAATTTTCAAAGAGGCGATGCCAGCATTCGAACCGGAGGCACAAGGCAAATATGGCTACGGATTCTATGCCATGGTGGTAGCATTATTAGCCAATATGATTGCAAATCGTTTGGTACGAAAGGACGAGATGTTAGTGCAGTCGTCGAACCGCATGCGCTAATTTAAACGATGCCCTCTTTCAATAGGTCGTGGAGATGTACAAATCCCACGGCCTTTTTATTTTCCGTCACAACCAATTGCGTGATGTTCAGCGATTGCATGATGGCTAAAGCCTCTGTCGCAAAGGCATCTGCTTCGATCGTTTTGGGCGTACGATTCATCATGTCGGCCAATTGAATTTCTGACCAATTCGAATGCTGCTCCAACATCCGACGAACGTCGCCATCGGTAATGATACCAACAAGTTGATTATTTTCTCCTACAATCGCCGTGGCACCCAGGCGTTTCGAGCTGATTTCGTGAATAGCTTCTTGAATACTTGCTGCCGGCGTAATCACCGGAAATTCGTGCTGAGGATATATATCACTAACTTTCAAATACATGCGTTTTCCCAAGGCTCCACCGGGGTGGTATTTAGCAAAATCTTGGGCGGTAAAACCTTTGCATTCCAACAAGCATACAGCTAAGGCATCTCCTAATGCTAAGGCTACAGTCGTCGAAGTCGTTGGCGCTAAATTCATCAAATCCGCCTCTTCTTCTGCCAATGCGTGCAAGATAAAATCCGCTTGTTGGCCTAAATACGACTGTTTATTCGACACCATCGCAATCAATGAAACACCCGTGCGCTTAATCAGTGGCACCAAAACCTTGATTTCCGGCGTATCGCCTGATTTTGAAATACAGATAACCGAATCGCCAGCTTGAATCATCCCCAAATCCCCGTGAATCGCATCCGCAGCATGCATAAACAAAGCAGGCGTTCCCGTCGAGTTCATCGTCGCCACAATCTTTTGGGCGATAATCGCCGACTTCCCAATTCCCGTAAAGACGATGCGACCTTTGCTTGCCAACAAATGTTCGACGCAAGCTTCGAATTCGGAATCAATTCCATTGCTTACACGGAGTATAGCCTCAGCTTCTTGGCTTAAAACTTTTTTTGCTGTGCTTTGGATATTTTTGCTTAATTTCAATGTTAGTAAGATTTTGGGGACCCACAAAGATAACCAATTCTTATGCAATAACTGAAACACTTACGCCACGATATAAATTATGCCGACTTCCATTTCTAGTGAGGTATTGAAGGACCAGCTCAAAAAAACCTTTGGCTTTAGCCAGTTCAGGGGAGAGCAAGAAGCAATCATTCGGAATACGATTGATGGCCGTAATAGTTTCGTATTAATGCCGACCGGTGCCGGCAAATCGCTTTGTTATCAATTGCCTGCGATTGTAATGCCTGGGACAGCCATTGTCATTTCGCCTTTGATTGCCTTAATGAAGAATCAGGTTGACCAAATGCTTGCTTTTGGCATCAATGCGCAATTCCTAAACTCTTCATTGAGTCGGGCGGAAATTAATCGCGTGAAAGCGGAGGTAATTAGTGGTAGTGTTAAGTTACTCTACATTGCTCCGGAATCGCTGAATAAACAAGAGAACCTTAATTTCTTACAGCAAGCGAACATCTCGTTCGTGGCCATCGATGAGGCGCACTGTATCTCGGAGTGGGGGCATGATTTCCGACCTGAGTACCGTAAAATTCGCAACATCATCGAATCGATTGATGCTAAATTGCCGATCATCGCGTTAACAGCGACTGCGACACCCAAAGTGCAGCAGGATATACAAAAGACGTTAAACTTAGAGGACGCGACGGTTTTCAAATCATCTTTCAATCGGAAGAACTTGTATTATGAAATCCGTTCGAAGAAGGACATTGATAAGCAATTGATTCGCTACATCAAAAGCCATACAGGTAAAGCAGGGATTATATATTGCTTAAGTAGAAAACGCGTAGAAGAGGTTTCGGAACTTTTGGGCGTTAATGGCATCAAAGCCCTTCCCTACCATGCAGGACTAGATCCACAAGTACGCATGTCGAACCAAGAGGCGTTTTTGAATGAGGAGGTTGAGGTGATGGTGGCAACCATCGCGTTTGGGATGGGCATTGACAAACCGGATGTTCGTTTTGTTATACATTATGATGCTCCCAAATCCCTGGAAGGTTATTATCAAGAAACCGGACGCGCCGGTCGCGATGGTTTAGACGGTACCTGTATCTTGTTCTATACCTACGATGATATTTTAAAATTAGACAAGTTCAATAAAGATAAAGCCGTTTCTGAGAAGGAAAATGCGAAGATTTTACTGAGCGAAATGGTCTATTATGCGAATTTAGGCGTGTGCCGCAGAAAGCAATTATTAAGCTATTTTGGTGAGCATATGGCCGAAAATTGTGGTTTTTGCGACAATTGCATGCATCCAACAGCGACATATAAAGCCGAACAAGAGGTTTCTTTAGTTCTGGAAGCTATCAAACAAACGGGGGAAAAATTCGATGCAGAGCATATTGCAGATGTTTTAGAGGGCAAAACCAATCAATACACGCAAAGCTATGAACATGAAAAGCTAGCTGTATTCGGAAAGGGGAAAACCATTTCCTGGGCAATTTCTGACGAAGATGAGGATGATGATGAGGATGATGATGACACAGATGGCGAAGAGCAAGCACCTAAAAAGCAAAAACTGCGCAAAAAGAAGAAAGAAGTTAATCCCGAAGACGAAAAATCACCTTGGATATCGTTCATCAAGCAGGTCCTTATTTATGATTTGCTGACCAAAGACATCGAAAATTACGGTGTTTTGCATGTTAGTGAAAAAGGTGAGGCATTTTTAAAAGATTCACATCCGTTGACCTTTTCGCGCGACCATGACTACGAACAAGAAGCCATTACCGCAGAAAATGAGGAAGAAAATGCAGCCGTAGGCGCAAAAGCCTATGACGATGCCTTATTTGAAATCTTAAAAAACCTGCGCAAAAAGGTAGCTAAGGAGAAAAACCTTCCTCCTTATGTCATTTTCCAGGATCCATCTTTGGAAGAGATGGCAACGACCTATCCGACGACGCAAGAAGAAATGGCGCAGATTAATGGCGTGGGGATGGGAAAAGTAGTCAAATTTGGGAAGCAATTCCTAGATGCGATTATTCGTTATGTGGAGGAAAATGAAATTGAAACAGCGAAGGAAGTTGTCGTCAAATCCACAGTCAACAAGTCTAAAATCAAGATTTACATTATCCAGCAGGTGGATCGCAAGATCGATTTAGACTTAATAGCTGAACAGAAGGAATTATCGATGGCCGAGTTGATTGAGGAAATCGAAACCATTTGTTATTCGGGAACTAAATTGAATTTAGATTACTTTATTAACCAGGTAATTGAACCAGATAAACAAGAAGAAATCTTTGATTATTTTATGTCTGCGGATACTGACAACATTGCACAAGCCCTGGATGAATGTAACATTGAGGATGTGAGTGAAGAAGAGTTGCGTTTGATGCGCATAAAGTTTTTGAGTGAATTAGCCAATTAATAAAACAGATGAATGTATTAATTATCGGGTCTGGGGGTCGTGAACATGCTTTTGCATGGAAAATAGCTCAAAGCCCACAACTAAGTAGTTTATTTATTGCCCCAGGAAATCCAGGGACAGCGCGTATAGGTACAAATTTACCCATCGGAGTAGCTGATTTAGCCGGAATTGCACAAGCGATTCGGGAACATCAAATTGAGTTAGTCGTTGTAGGGCCCGAAGAACCTTTGGTAAAAGGTGTTCGAGATTACATTGAGTCGCAAGACGATTTAAAGCACGTGGGCATCGTAGGCCCTGGAGCAGAGGGAGCGCAGTTAGAAGGGAGTAAGGACTTTTCAAAAAATTTCATGCATCGCCATGGAGTACCGACAGCGGCATCGCAAACCTTCACAAAGGAAAGTATCGATGCTGGATTAGCGTACCTCGATTCACAATCCTTGCCGATTGTCTTGAAGGCCGATGGCTTAGCCGCTGGAAAAGGTGTAATTATCGCATTAACCTTGGAGGAAGCGAAGGCGTCTTTGCGTGAAATGCTGTTAGATTCGAAATTTGGTGCGGCGTCTGATAAGGTCGTGATCGAACAATTTTTACGCGGAATTGAATTGTCGGTTTTCGTTTTAACTGATGGCGAAAACTATGTTGTCTTGCCAGAAGCGAAAGACTATAAGCGTATTGGAGATAACGATGAAGGACTTAATACAGGCGGTATGGGTGCCGTTTCTCCTGTTCCATTTGCGACAGCGTCCTTCATGGAACATGTAGATAACAAAGTCATTAAGCCTACACTAGCGGGATTAAAAGCTGATGGAATTAAATACCAAGGCTTTATCTTCATCGGGTTGATGAACCATGAGGGCGAGCCTTATGTCATTGAATACAATGCCCGGATGGGAGACCCCGAAACCGAAGTTGTATTACCTAGAATCGAATCAGATTTCTTATCTTTGCTTCTTGCGGCTGCCAAAGGCACATTGGACAAAGAAAAAATTGAAATCTCTGAACAATATGCCGTGACAACGATGGTGGTTGCCGGTGGTTACCCGGAAGATTACCGAAAAGGAGATGTGATCACGGGCTTAGATCAAGTGACCGAAGCGCACATTTTCCAAGCAGGAACGCGTGAGGAAGCAGGTCAACTGCTAACAAATGGCGGTCGAGTGATCGCATTAACAGGAACTTCGAATACCCTGGAAAAAGCAATTCAGAAGTCTCAAAAGGCTGCGCTTGCGATCCAGTTCGAAGGTAAAAATTTTAGAAGAGATATTGGCTTAGACGTTCTCCGGTATAAAGGATAATTTGCCAATCAAGCATATATTATGGCATGTAAATCGTGTTCAACAGGATCTTGTGGATCCAAAGGCGTAACAGGCGAAGTCGCAGGATGTCAAAGCAACGGAGGTTGTGGCTCAGGAGGCTGCAACAAAATGAACGTCTTTGATTGGCTTTCCGACTTGGATGTACCTCAATTCCAGCGTTTTCACGTTGTGGAAGTTAAATTCAAGGGGGGACGTAAAGAATACTTCCGCAATTCAAACAAACTTGAATTGCACACAGGCGATGCCGTGATGATTGAATCGAGCACCGGCATTCACCTCGGAATCGTCTCGCTGCAAGGCGAATTAGTTCGTTTGCAATTATTGAAAAAAGGCATCAAAGACGATGACAATTTAAAGTCCATCGTTCGTATTGCAACAGATAAAGACATAGATAAACATGAGCAAATGATTGCGCGTGATATGCCGACCATGTACCGTGGCCGTCAAATCATCGGTGATTTAAAGCTAAACATGAAATTATCTGATGTCGAGTTTCAATCCGATGGGACCAAGGCCGTTTTCTACTATTCTTCAGACGACCGGGTCGATTTCCGCGAATTGATTAAACTCTTGGCAACCGAATTCAAAGTGCGCGTAGAAATGAAACAAATTTCCCTGCGCCAAGAAGCGGGCCGTTTGGGTGGTATTGGGGTTTGTGGACGCGAATTATGTTGTTCAACCTGGTTAACGGATTTCAAAAACGTCACCACTTCTGCTGCACGCTATCAAAATTTATCGTTGAATCCTGTCAAATTAAGTGGCCAATGTGGGCGCTTGAAATGCTGCTTGAACTATGAATTAGAAACCTACATGGATGCGTTAAAAGGCATTCCTACGATTGAAGGGCGATTGAAAACGAAGAAGGGCGATGCGATTCTTCAAAAGACCGACATTTTCAAACGCATGATGTGGTTTGGAATTGTAGGCGAAGAGGCGATTTGGATACCGGTTAGTTGTGACCGCGTAGCGGAAATTATTGAACTAAATAAACAAGGAATTATTCCGGAATCCTTCTCGGATTTAAATCCAGACGCTCCTGTTGTAGAAAAACCTTCGCTTTCCGAATTAAATTCTGATTTGGAGCGCATGGATAAGAAATACGGTGGAAAGAAACCGGCGAACAAATCGGGTAATAATCGAGGAGGACGCGATCGTTTCGAAAACCGTGGACCAAGACCGGAGGGACGTGATAACCCACGTGGACCAAGACCGGAGGGACGTGATAACCCACGTGGACCAAGACCGGATAATCGGGGACCAAAACCCGCGACACCTGGAAAAGAAGGCGAAGCAAACCGGGGGCCACGACCGCAACAAGAGCGAAAACCAAGACCCGAGCAAGGACCTAAACCGGAAGGCGTTACACCTATTGCCGACGGAGAAAATGCAACACCGAAACCGTTCAAAAAGAAGTTTAAGAAGAAATTCAAACCACGCCCACCGCGTGAAGGAGGTTCTTCTGAGGCACCTGCAGCTCAATAAGTCATGTATATCAAGCGCATTATCCTTTTCATGATGATTTTGTTCGCTTTTGCTTGCCAAAACGACACGCTGGTAGACCAAACGGTATCCCTGTCGGAACACGGTTGGCTTCAAAAAAACAAGATCCTCATCGATTTTCAAGTAACGGATACAAGTAAAGCGTATGATGTTCGCATTGCTTTGCGGCAGTCAAATGAATATCCGTATTATAATTTATATTTCGTTCCTAAAATCATCAACACCGAAGGAAAAGTCATAAAACGTGCCTTTGCAGAGGCCTTTTTATATGATATAAAGACAGGTAAACCAAAAGGAAGTGGATTAGGTGACATGTACAGCCATCAATATACGCTTTTCAAAGGGCTTCGATTCACGCGTTTAGGTAAGCACCAAGTTAGTTTGGAACAATATATGCGTACAGATACGCTGAAGGGCATTATTTCAGCGGGAGCATCCATCATTGAAACCACAGCAAACGATGGCCAAAATTGATAATATTGATAAGCAAATTTTAGCCTTTTTACATGAGGATGCTTTCATGTCAAATAAGGAAATGGCCTCAAGGCTTGGTTTAAGTGCAACACCTGTGCACGAACGAATTAAGCGGATGGAAAAAGAGGGTGTTATTACCGGATACAAAGCAACGATTAACCCCAATAAACTCGGCAAATCTTTAACCGTTTTCTGTGATATTTCCCTCAAAGAACATGCCGCAGAATATTTAAATCAATTTGAAACAGATGTGATGTCGCTCGTGGAAGTTCAAGAATGTTATTGCGTATCGGGTCATAGTGATTTTCTTCTGAAGATTGTCGTATCAGACATGGATGAGTACCGCAATTTTATCTTACATAAATTGGCTAGCATCAAAAACATCGGGAATGCCCAGAGCCACTTTGTTATGAATCAAATTCAAAACGAACAAATTTTACCTTGGTTAACCTATAAAACAGCCGAATAAACCTACAATTTAGGACAGCCAACCATTGGAAAATATGTAATTTGACTTTCCTCCTAAACCGACTATAAAAACAATGAATAAAGTAACCAAAACAATCGTATCGCTTGCATCCATTGCCTTAGTTCTTGGACTCGCATTTTACCCAAAAATCAAACAAGCTATTTCAAAAAATCCTGAAGAGGAGGCCAAAAAGGAGAAAGGCGGCTCAGGAGGCAAAGGGGGTGGCAAAACTGCTGTCATTGTCTCCATCGTAAAATCGACGCGCCTTGATGACATGGTGAATTCCACAGGAAGTATTTTGGCCAACGAAGAAGTTGAAATTCGCTCAGAAATTGCTGGTCGTATCATACTACTCAATATCAAAGAAGGCGATGTGGTTCAAAAAGGAACTGTACTATTTCGAATCAATGACGATGATTTGCAAGCACGTTTACGCAAATTAGGTTTTAATAAAAAGCTCGCGGAAGACAATGAAGCGCGCCAAAAAATCCTTTTACAAAAGGAAGCAATTTCGCAACGGGAGTATGACATTGCTGTCAATTCAGTCAATACAATCGAAGCAGATATTGAGGATTTAAGAGCGCAAATTATTAAGACAACTGTGAAAGCCCCATTCTCAGGAACCATTGGTTTCCGGTATGTCAGTTTAGGAAGTTATATTTCCCCGACGACAAAAATTGCAACCCTAACAAATACTAACCCAGCTAAAATTGAATTCTCCATCCCAGCAAAATATGCTACGGCAATCCGCAAAGGAAGCACAGTTGAATTTCAAACAGAAAATGAAGACAAAACCTTTATCGGTAAGGTATATGCGGTCGACCCTAAAATCGACCCTTTAACTCGAACTCTTCAAATTCGTGCGCTAGCGGCAAATCCTGGTAACCAATTAGTTCCCGGTGCTTTCGCTAAAGTTAACTTAATATTAAAATCAAAAGGAAGTGCAATTCTCATCCCAACAGAAGCTGTAATACCGGAAGCGTCTGGCAATAAAGTATTTATCGTGAAACAAGGGAAATCGGTTCCAGTAAAAGTGAAACTTGGCAATCGCGGTGAAAAAAATGTCGAGATTTTATCTGGACTTTCCATCGGCGATACCCTCATTACAAACGGCGTCATCCAAGTTAAACCCGATGGCGAAGTTGAAATCAAAGAAGTTGTAGAATAAAGGATTTATGGCATCCATCTATGCGAGTCGGTCCTTATGGGAATACAAATTTCGAAAACTAAACTATTGGTTTTCGGCTTGTATTTCCTTTGCCCAACTATACGTACGCGTACGCCTTGCACGCATTGCTCAGCCTGTTGTCGGAATTTTACTAGCGGAACACTTAGGCGATATTGTTGCAGCCGAGCCAATTGTCGAAGCTCTACGGATCAAACATCCAAATGCACGTCTTGTATGGATGGTGAAGGATATGTATAAAAGTCTTTTGGAAAATCATCCACTCCTTGACCAAGTCGTGACGGAAAATTCGATTTTAGCTAGTATATGGTTAACCCGGAGATCTCCGTTTACGCATTTCTATAATTTACACATGAATGATTTGCGTATGGATCCTTTTTTCAAGCGCGTGTTATACAATGCTCAGGCAGAAAAAATTGACTTAACAAAACACAATTATTATCAACGCGGTAACCTATTGAAGGGGATTTACGATTTGTGCGATATCCCCTATTTAGATTCAAAGCAGCCAAAGCTGTATTTAGGCAATACAAAGAAGTTTGATTTACCCGCGAAGTATTGGGTGATGCATCGGAAATCGAATGGCGCCGACCGTGAATGGCAAGATCAACATTGGGTATCCTTTGTTCATCAGGTGCTAGAAACCTATCATATTTCGATTGTTGAAGTTGGCGCTTCAGAAGGCTTGTCCATGAATCATCCAAAATTCATTTCGATGGTTGGAAAGACAAGTGTTATCGACATGGCAAGCATCATTTCTGCCGCTGAGTTTTTTATCGGAATCGATTCTGGACCCGCGCATATTGCTAATGCCTTCGAAATTCCAGGCCTAATATTGCTTGGCGAATATAAAAACTTTAAAAATCACATGCCTTACTCAGGCTCTTACGAACAAGGTCGCGCGATGATTTACCATAATCCAGATGGTTCGTCGGCTGAAATTCCATTGGAAACCGTTTGGCACCAACTAAGTAACATAAAACCAATTCCAGAAACGCAATTGGCTTAAACCTATTCAACCTATGGCATCTTTATCAGACATCAGCATTAAACGACCCGTACTTTCTATTGTCATGTCCGTGACAATTATCGTATTTGGGTTAATCGGGTATTCCTACCTTGGAATTCGAGAATATCCATCGGTTGACCCACCCGTTGTTACTGTACAAACCAGTTATACCGGTGCTAACGCCGACATTATTGAATCCCAAATTACAGAGCCCTTAGAGGAATCCATCAACGGCATCGCGGGGATTAAATCGCTCTCGAGTTCAAGTCGAGATGGCCGTTCGAACATCACGGTCGAATTCGACTTAGCAATTAATATTGAGGATGCTGCGAATGACGTACGTGACCGCGTTTCACGCTCGATGGCCGTATTGCCCAAAGATGTAGACCCTCCTGTCGTTTCTAAAGCAGATGCAGATTCCAATCCTATTTATAACTTAAACATCTATTCCAAAACGCGGGATCTGTTGAGTTTAAATGAAATTGCAACACGAAATGTGAAGGAAAAACTTCAAACCATCCCCGGTGTAAGTTCGGTACAAATGTGGGGTGAGAAGAAATATGCGATGCGTTTGCACATTGACCCGGAGCGTTTGGCATCTTTCCGATTAACGGCGCCCGATATCGTTAATGCCTTAACGAAACAAAATATCGAATTACCTTCAGGAAGCATCGAAGGGAATAACACGGAATTAACGGTTCGAACACAAGGCCGCATGACTTCTGTGGAAGACTTTAACAACTTGATTATCCGGGAGGAAGGGGATCGTTCTGTTAAATTTTCCGATGTAGGAAATGCAGAACTCGCACCTGAAAATGAAAAGACATTCTTTAAGCGCGACATGGTTCCCATGATTTCCATCGCTGTGGTTCCGCAACCAGGTTCTAATCAAATTGAAATTGTCGATCAAATTCATAAAAAGTTAACTCAAATTCAGTCGACCATTCCTGGTGATGTTATTCTAAAAGAAGGATTCGATAACACAAAATATGTTCGAAAATCCATTGAAGAAGTTGAGGAAACAATCCTAACGGCCATATTATTGGTAACGATAGTCATCTTCTTGTTCTTGCGCGATTGGCGTTCAACAATCATCCCATTGACAGCCATTCCGGTTTCCTTGATTGGGGTGTTCTTTTTTATGTATTTGGCCGGTTTCTCAATCAATGTATTAACCTTGCTGGGCATTGTGCTTTCCATCGGTCTTGTCGTAGATGATGCCATTGTGGTGCTTGAAAATATATATACCAAAATCGAAGAGGGGCTAAGTCCATGGGAAGCCGCTTTAGCGGGGTCAAAAGAAATCTACTTTGCTGTTATTTCGACGACTGTTACCCTCGCTGCGGTATTCTTACCCGTTATTTTCTTGCAAGGAATCACCGGACAATTATTCCGTGAGTTTGGAATTGTAGTGGCGGGATCCGTTATTATCTCAGCCTTTGTTTCGCTGACCTTAACCCCCATGCTGAGTTCTAAACTTCTTAAAAGTGGACATAGCAAGCCTTGGTTTTACAACGTTACAGAACCCTTTTTTGTATGGTTAACAAGTGCTTATGAGAATTCATTGCAATCCTTTTTGAAAATCCGTTGGATTGCCTGGGTCATTATGATTAGCCTGGTCGGTGTGATTTATGGCTTATTCAAAACAGGAGCAATCCCATCGGAATTGGCTCCGCTGGAAGATCGTGGGCAATTGCGTATTAGTGCCACTGCACCCGAAGGCGCGACCTTTGATTATATGTTGAATTTCACGGATGAATTCACCAAATTCATCATGAAGGATATTCCAGCTGAAGAACGAAGTGCGATATATACGATTACATCGCCGGGGTTTGGAAATGCAGGTTCAAACTCTGGAATGATTCGCGTTTTATTGAGTGATTCGAATGCCCGTAGGAGCCAACAAGCCATAGTGGATGAACTTCAACCTAAAGTCAAAAAATTCTCAGGGGCAAAATCAATTGTAATTCAGGAACCTACGTTACAAACCGGCCAACGTGGCGGAGGAGGTTTACCAGTAGCCTTTGTAATACAGGCCCCCAACTTCGAAAAATTAAAGAAAATGATGCCGCAGTTCATGGCAAAAGTGCGCGATTCTCCAAAATTCGAGGTGTCTGATATCAATTTAAAATTCACAAAGCCGGAATTGCGTTTGGAGATTGATCGTGCAAAAGCGCAAAACTTAGGCGTATCGATACAGGATGTTGCACAAACTTTGCAGTTAGGTCTTTCAGGTAGACGCTTCGGTTACTTCATCATGGATGGAAAGCAATACCAGGTCATTGGACAGATTAACCGTTCACTTCGGAATGACGTGAATGACTTGAAATCCCTGTATGTGAAAAACAACCGAGGCGATTTGATCCAATTGGACAACATGGTCAAGATTACGGAGCAAAGTACACCGCCGCAATTATTTCGTTTCAACCGCTATTCTGCCGCGACAGTCACTGCACAAATGGCCAAAGGGGTAACCTTAGGCGAGGCCTTGGATGAAATGGACAAATTGGCGAAAGAGACTTTTGATGAATCATTCTCCACCGCTTATGATGGCCAAAGTAAACAATTTAAGGAGTCAAGTTCTTCGTTATTGTTTGCATTTGCTTTAGCTATTTTGTTGATCTACTTGATTCTTTCCGCTCAGTTCGAGAGTTTCATCGATCCATTTATCATCTTATTTACGGTACCTTTGGCCGTGGCGGGAGCCCTGTTATCCCTATGGGATTTTAGCCAAACCTTGAATATTTTCTCGCAAATCGGGATCATTGTGCTGATTGGGCTCGTAACTAAAAATGGAATCCTAATTGTCGAATTTGCTAATCAAAAGAAAGAATCAGGATTAGGGAAACTCGATGCGGTAAAAGCAGCAGCGACCGCTCGTTTTAGACCTATTATCATGACCTCCTTGTGTACCATCTTAGGAATTTTACCAATCGCATTAGCGCTAGGATCTGGCTCTACAAGCCGCGTTTCCATGGGTATTGCTGTTGTGGGAGGTATGTTATTCTCCACAACATTAACACTCTATGTTATCCCGGCGATATATAGCTATATGTCACGTAACTTAAAAGCAAGGCATGTTGACTGATGAAATTTGGATGCAACGAGCCCTCGACCTAGC
>JBEEOB010000020.1:0-6152 GCA_041191865.1 Bacteroidota bacterium | reverse complement strand
ATCCATAACTCTGCATTTTATACAGATCCAAGTTCACTTGAATTTCACGCTTCAATGCACCTACAATATCTACACGCGTGATTTCAGGCATTCCCTCAATCTCATCTTGCAAATCTTCGGCGTATTTCTTCAACTTGTCCAAGGGATAATCTCCGGCGATGTTGATGTTCATGATCGGGAACTCCGAGAAGTTCACTTCTGCTACCGAAGGATCACGTGTTAAATCTTTCGGCAAATCGTTTTTCGCCTTATCGACAGCATCTTGCACGCGTTGTTTGGCAACGGGCACCTCAACATCGGTATTAAACTCGACGATGATGACGGAGATATCTTGTAGTGCGTTCGATTTCACACTCTTGATACCCGTGACCGATTTCAATTGCTTTTCGATCGGTTTATTAATCGTGTTCTCAATATCCGCTGGCGTAGTTCCTGCATAAACGGTCTGAACGACCATTTGCGGTACGACGATATCTGGAAATTGCTCTTTCGGTAGGCTGGAATAGATTCCCAAACCTGCTACGAAAATGATAAACGTAAAAATGTAAACTGTGGTACGGTTTTGGCCTAACCAGCCGACCATGTTATAAATCAAGCCTTTCCCCTCGGGCAGTTGCTCGTTCTTTAAATTCTTTTCCATGGATGATTTAGAATGAGATTGCTTGACCGTCTACTAAATCTTGGTAGCCTTGTGTAATGATTAAATCACCTGCTTGTAAACCAGTCGCGACTTCTGCTTGGCCATTATAAGTCAAACCAATGGTGATAACACGCGCCTTGGCTACTTTTTTGCCATTTTCTTCTACCGCCACATAAACCAAATTACCTTTTTCTGTTTTTTGAATGATGTTTTCATCCACAACCAACGCATTCGCTTTTGACAAATCGTTGATGTTAATCACTGCCAATTGGTTTGGTTTCAAATCACCGCCTGCATTTGGAATACGCGCTTCGATATCAAACGTACGCGTTAATGGATTGACCATTTTAGAAACCAATGAAATACGTGCTGTAATTTCTTTGTTGATATCTGGAAATTTGATGTTGATTGGATCGCCTTGCTTCACAGAACCTACATAGGCATCAGCAATTTTTGCCGAAATCTTCAAGTTACCCAAGTTCACAATTTGAACAATTGGCATCCCTGGAGCGCCCATTTCCCCTGCTTTTTGGCGAACGATTTCAATCGTACCTGAGATCGGTGCTACTACGCGAGATAAGCCTAATTGAGCACGTAAGGTAACCAAACGCTTCTCCAAAGATTCCTTATTTGACTTAGCGCTTAAGTACTGAACCTCCGTTCCAATTTGTTGGTCCCAAAGCGTCTTTTGCTTTTCAAACAAAGTCTTCGCAAGTTCCAATTGGTGTTTCACCTCTTCCATGGATTCCTTTAAGATGCTGTTATCCAAGGTTGCAATCAATTGACCTTTCGAAACTTGTTGGCCCGCTACCACCGGCAACGAAACAATCATGCCACCCGTTTGTGGACTAACCAAAACAGTATTTTCGGCAACTACATTCCCTTGCGCTTCTACAAAATGCTTGAAGGCAACTGGAGCAATAGGTGTAACACTTACTGCAATGACTTTTGTCGAAGCAGATTCTTTACTCGCGCCAAGCTCTTTTTCCAAAGCAGCAATTTTCGCGTTGATTTCTTTGGCATCTGCTTTTAGCTTTGCCAATTCCGTTTTCTTGTCTACCGACTTATTGCAAGCTGCAAATAAGATGATGGCACTTAGGATGATTGTTATTTTTTTCATGTTCGTATTATTCTGAGTATAGCGTTCCGTTTGATTTTGCAAGCTCTACTTTCGCTATTAAGGCGTTGTAAAGTGCAGTAAAGTAATTTCCTTGAGATTCTTTTATTGAAGTTTCTGCGTTCAGCACCTCCAAATTCGAACCAACACCTTGCGTATATTTCACGCGTGTCACACGTGAAATTTCATTGGCTAGATCAAGATTCGCTTGTTGTTCTTTCAATGATTCCAAGGCATTTTTCAAAGAGATGATGGATTGGCTACGTTGTAAATCGATGGACGATTTCAACAAATCATAGCTTTGGCGAACTTTTTGAAGGTTATTTGCCGACTGCATCGCTTTGTATTTCTTCGAAAATCCGTCGAAAATCGGGATTTGAAGTGAAAAGCCGATGGTCGCATTGTCGAACCATGATTTGGAAAATAAATCACCAAAGCTATTCGCACCCGCATTATAACCATAATTCGCAGAGGCAACTAGGCGAGGTAAATAGCCTGCTTTAATGCTTTTCAAATCCAATTCCGCTAAGTTTTCTTGCGTTTTTAAGATCGAATATTCAATCCGGTTTCCATAATTGAAAGGCAAATCTTGGTCTTCCAATAAACGGTGGCTCAACTCGATTTGCTCTAACGTTTCAGCTAAGCGAATCGGCGTTTCCATCGGATAGCCCATTTGAAACTTCAACAAAGAATAGCTTAATTCTTGCAAGCGGTATACGTTTTCTAATTCGGTACGTAAGTTGTTTGCTTGAACCTCAAGGCGCTGAACATCGATTTTCTCCACAAAGCCTTGTGCATTAAGTGCCTTCGTTTCTTTCAACAAAGTATCCAAACGGCCTACATTGGCTTGCAAAATCGATAAGCGCTTTTCGTTAACTAAGATCCCATAATAGGCCTTCGTTACGTTTTCAGCCACTTGCTGCTTCGATTGTGTTAATGTCTTTGTTGACAAATCTTTGTAAACTTCCGAGGCTTTTAAGCCAAGCAAGTAAGTACCATCAAAAAGCAATTGGCTTAAGCCTACATTCGTATTTCCAGAATTAGTTACTCCAAATTTTGCTGCGATTAACTCGCCTGGCTTAGCCGCTGGGTTGAAAATATTGGCAGGAATAAACACACGCTGGAGAATCAAGCTGTTTCCATAGGAGATGCCCGCATTGACTTGCGGCAAACCGATGGCCCGAATTTCGTTAATTTTCGCACTTGCGTTCTGCAAGTCGATCTGGCTATTTTTCACCTGCACATGGTGTACAATGGCGTAATCCACAGCATCTTTTAAGCTGAAAGATTGGGCATTGGCTGCCACCGAGCAAAGCAAAAATAGACCGGCGTAGATTTTTCTTAGGCGGATCATATTTGTTGGTTGTTTTGGTAAGAATTGTAAAGCGTTAAACCTTTCTCTGTTAGAATGCCGCGCATGAAAATATCCATGAGCACCATCTGAGTTTCGAAAAGTGATAATTTATTATTGGGATAAAAATCGGGTTTAAAAGCAAGGCCGACTTCAGCCATGCGAAGACGAGCCAACAGCTCAACATCAATGTCCCTGCGGAAGTAGCCAAACTGGATTCCTTTTTTAAAGTCGGTAATTAAATGGGCATGTATGCCTTTTTCATTGTAATCACGAAACACTTTGTATGCTTTGGGGAAGTATTTCTCAATTTCAAAAAGAAGTCGGGGATCCATTTGTGTTAACATCTCCTTCATCATTTCAAAAGACTTAAACATCTTTTCGATAACGTTTGGAAACTGCTTATCCAGCTCAGCCCACTTGACTTCATCTTGCTGCACGAAGATTTCGACTACCTGAAAGACCATGGTGTCTTTATCAGCAAAATGTTGATAAATCGTTTTTTTCGAAATCCCCAATTCGGCCGCAATGGCATCCATCGTCACCGACTTGACGCCGTAACGAAAGAATAATTGAGCTCCTTTTTCTAAAATACGCGATTTCATTTGCTAATCCCGTTGATTTATCGGGAAGCAAAACTATGGAAACTTTTGTAGACTACAAAGTTTTCTTGTATTATTTTTAGATGAACGGATAGTTAATTAGACGAACGGCCGAAGTCATCTTGCAATCGAACGATATCAGATTCATCAGACGGATTACCCGCGTCTGTATGTTGCCAAATCTCAGCGACAACACCCCAATGATCGAGGCCTACCAAGCGATGACGTTGCCCTACAGGCAAGGTGATGATGTCTTGAACCGCATAAATACCCGGTTCATTTTGCTCATCCGTATCTGAAATGACAACACCCACGGGCCCAGAAGTAACTGACCATAATTCCGCTCGGCGGAAATGATACTGCCAAGAAAGGCGCTTATTGGGCGCTACAACTAAAAACTTGGGACTAAGTTTTTGGGTAATTTGTATAGAATCAAAGGCGACAGATGGGAAAAACTGCGCCGCAAATTGTGCTGCCTGATCTTCTTGCAGGACAAAAAACCCGCCCCAAGGTCGGGAATGATCTTGATCGACAATCGTATAGCCATTGGCTAAAATGAATTTTTCAACTTGTTGGAAAACGTTTGTAGAATCTGTGGCGGTCAACTGCATAGAAATATATTTTAGCAAAAATAAAAAAAAGACGGAAGAGAACCCCCGTCTTTTCTAATTATTAGGTTTTAACAGATTACATCGTCCAACCCGCGCGGTATTCACGCTTGACGAATTGATTCGCTGCTTCGAAATTGGTGATGCGCATATTGGCTGCATCCCACTCAAGCTGCTGGCGACCAATGTACTTCGCATTCCGGCCTTCGCCTTCACGTAACATATACGAACGAATCGCTAAGTTACCCATCAAAACAGATTCCGTAAATGGACCCGCATAATCGAATGGGGAGCTTACTTCCATATTGCCGTATCCAGCTTTACAAGCTTCAACCCATTGTGTGTTGTGACCTGAGTCTCCACCAATGACACGTGGCAACGATGCTTTTGGTAGTTCAGATTCATCAACTCGCTTTCCATTTTTATAAACTTTAGGATTGATACCATAAGTACCGCAAGTCATGATACCTTTAGTTCCAATTAAGATTACACCATTCGAACCATCCGCATCGCCGATCACCTCTGTCGCTGGAATACCTGCTGGATGAGGGGCACGAAGACCGCCATCAAACCAAGTCAATTTCACATTCGACTTATTTTTCGCAGATGGGCCATAGTTTAATGTCACCATCGACGATGGAGGACATCCTTCTGGAATCCACTCAGGAACCCAATCCGTTAGGAATACAGAACCTACTGAACACTCAACGTTCAAGGCGTCACGGATACCTAATACTTTGAATGGAGGATCTAATAAGTGACATCCCATATCACCTAAGGCTCCTGTACCATAATCCCACCATCCACGCCATTTGAATGGAACGAATGCTGGGTTAAATTCACGATATTTTGAGGGTCCTAACCACAAATCCCAATCCAATTCCGCTGGCACAGGGTGCCCTGCGGCAGGATACGAGATGCCTTGTGGCCATACGGGACGATTTGTCCAAACCAATACTTCAGATACTTTTCCAATCACACCACCGTCAAACCACTCCATCATTTTACGAACACCATCACCAGATGAACCTTGGTTACCCATTTGCGTAACCACTTTCATTTCACGTGCCTTTTCCGTCATCATACGCGCTTCATAAATGTCGTGCGTCAAGGGCTTTTGTACGTAAACGTGTTTTTTACGACGCATAGCTTCCATGGCAATCGTTGTGTGCGTATGGTCAGGAGTTGATACGATAACCGCATCAACATTATCGCCTTCAGCTTCTAATGCCTTACGGAAATCACGGTAATAATTCGCCTTGGGGAAATCTTTACGCGACTGAACCGCGCGACGATCATCTACATCAACCAAGGCAACAATATTCTCCTTGCCTTTGTTGAATGAACTCATGATATCACTCTGGCCTTTTCCGCCAGCACCAATGCCCATGATATTTAACTTGTCGGAAGGAGCCGTAAAGCCCTTGCCTAATACGTGCCGCGGAACAATGTAAAAGCTCCCAGCAGCTAATCCAGCCTTTTTAAGAAAGTCTCTCCGTGAATTATTTCCCATAGTTTAATTGATTTAGTTTGGTATGACGTGAAGAGCATTCCGCCCATTCTCAGTCAAGCCACTAAGTTGTCAAAATACCTCGAAATAAGCAATCATTTTCTTGATATTTTGCAAATCTGTGGGCTTCATTCAGGATAGCACAAAAAAAAGGGGATTCGTTTCCGAATCCCCTTTTGATCAAAACTTAAAACAAATATTACTCTGCTTTCTTAGATTTCTTCTCTAATTTTTTGATCGCTTGCTCACGCTCAGCACCTTCCATTTGCTCTTTCAAAGCAGATAAAGCTCCGATATCTCCCATTGTCGACTTCTCAGCTGTAA
>JBEEOB010000019.1:0-22907 GCA_041191865.1 Bacteroidota bacterium | reverse complement strand
ATTATAGCTGTAATTCGGATTGCGAAGACTCAGCGAAGCGTTGAACTGTACCTCTCCTCCACTGGTAATCGTAAAGACAAGCGCAGCAGCACTCGAGGAATTCTTATCCGCACTCACACCCACATCAAACACCACACTGCCCACCTGCGTACCCGCAGCTCGAGAAGTCTTAATCTCAACCGAATAATTGCGTAGGTAAGTTTGAAGCGTGACGTTATTAATCACCGCATTGTCGGCCGTAGGTGTGAAGGTGTAAGTACTTCCACTCAATACCCAAGAACCGTTCGCATTCGCCGCGGTAGAAATCACCACATTACTATGCTGCGCTGAAGCCACAAAAGAGCATAGTAAAAGCATCAGCCTGAAAACAGGCTTGCCCAACAAAGCAACAAGCGATTTCAGAACCTGCATAAAATCAATAATAATAATCTATTTGTACCCGGTCATTCAGGATCAAACTAGCCGATCCGTTGTTGGTGGGGTTATAGGTCAACGTCGTTCCACTAACAGAAAGCGCCGTTTTGGAAATTCGAACACCGTTAATAAATAATCGCACGGTCGTGTTCACATTCGGAGTTTGCGTTAAGGTAAAAGTCGTTTGGCCAGGGGTGGAAATCGTATACTCATCGGAAACAAAACGAACCAAACTATAATCCGTATTGATAATCGCCTGACTAACGGCAAAGGTGCCATTACCCTTCAACATCCCCGTTAAACTCGTCGCACCCGTTCCACCACGTGCAACCGCGATGGTTGATCCATTCCAAGTGCCAGAACTGATATTACCGAGTGCATTTGCCGTTCCATTGAACGTAACATTTCCAGACACAATCAAGGTAGAACCCAAGGAAGTCGCTCCATTCGTACCCAATGTGCTCGAGAAAAATCCATTTGTACCATTTAAATCATTGGTTGCAGTCGTACCCGTAAACGTCTTGTCCCCCGCAATGATTTGATTGGTCGTCAGGTCTACAAAGTTTTTGGTCGTCGAACCCGTACCTCCATTGGCGACCGATAAAGTACCCGAAAGCGATGTCACCGGCACCGAAGCCCAAGTTGCTGCACCGCTCCCATTGGAAGTCAACACATAACCTGAGGTTCCATTCGTATTGGGGTAAAGAATTCCACCTGCCGTTAAAGTTCCTGCGATAACCATATTTCCGGTGGATGAGGCAACCGTCATTTTTGATGCTCCCACCGCGAAATCCCCAGAAAATGTTTTCGCCCCGGCTACCGTTTGGGCGGTAGTTAAATCCACAAAATTCTGTGTGGCAGAACCTGTTCCTCCTTTGGCCAAAGATAATATACCCGAAAACTTAGCATCGGTGACGGCACCCGTTGCCAACTTCACCGTCGTAATCGCATTATCCGAAATCACCGGTGCCGCGGCCGTAGAACCTGTTCCTCCCAAATCACCTGCCAAACGCATGATTCCGTTTGTCGTCGTTGTGGCATCAGCCGCAACGGGCAATACCACCGAACTATTCGTTCCCGAAATCGTGATGGTAGATCCCGACAAAGCTAAAGTCTGTGTTTCTGTTGTGACCGTATTTCCAGGCGCCCATTGTGTCCCATCAAATTTCAATACTTGGCCTGTGGTAGGAGTCGTCGAACTCAATGTTCGACCTTGTAATTTTGCGACCAAAGGCGAAGCAGCTGTTCCACCCAAATCTCCCGCCAAGCGCATAATACCGTTAGTAGATGAAGTTGCGTCTGCCGCGATGGGTAGCACCACGGAAGAATTTGTTCCTGAAATTGTCAACGTGGATCCTGATAATCCCAAGGTCTGCGTCTCGGTCATAATCGAATTACTCGGTACGTAATTTGTCCCATCGTATTTCAATACTTGGCCTGTCGTTGGAACGGTAGTCGACACCGGAACTCCCTGAATGCCTACCACCTTAGGAACCGTTGCCGTCCCACCGATATCACCCGCAAGCTGCATCAAACCCACCGCAGCGCTCGAAGAAGAAGGCAAAACCACCGAGCTACTCGTACCCGATATACTCAATGTTGTACCTGCTAAACTCAAAACTTGCGTCTCTGCCAAAATGGAACTATTCGGTACATAGGAAGTTCCATCGTATTTTAACACTTGACCAATCGCCGGTGCAGTATTCGAAACGGGAATCCCTTGAATCTTTACCACATTCGGCGAGGTAGCAACGCCACCCAAATCTCCAGCCAATTGCACCTTGCCCGTCACAGATGATGTCGCATCACCCACAGCCGGTAAGGTTACCGAACTATTTGTCCCCGATAAAGTAACCGTTGTTCCGGTTAAAGAAAGTGTTTGGGCTTCAGCCAAAACCACCGCATCGGGAACCCAGGCCGTGCCATTGTACTTCAAAACCTGACCCAAGGTGGGTGCAGATGAACTCAACGTAGCTCCTTGTAATTTCGCAATGATTGGCGCTGCCGCAGTCCCACCCAAATCCCCAGCTAATTGAACTTTTCCTTTCGTTGTCGCATCGGCATCGGCTACGGTCGCATTGGCCATGGCCGTTTGAACAAAGGATGTCGTCGCCAACGATGTCGAATTATTACCAGGCGATTGCGTTACCCCCGTAGAACCTGAGGGTAAATAAGGCGTCCCCGTAAATGTAGGAGAATTGATATCTGCCTTCGCATTCAAGGCCGCCTGAAAAGCAATACCCGTCGTAGCAATATCCACATAATCTTTCACAGCTTTCACGGATGGATATTTAGTATTCGACGTCCCATCGGCACTAACATCCGTGGATTTATTCGATAAAGATTCTTTCAATGTCAATCCAGGTACCGTCGGTGCAGTTGCTGTACCAGCCAAATCACCTGCTAATTGAACCTTCCCTGTAGCCAAGGTCGTCGCATCCGGTGTACCCGTCGTCACTACATTCGTCATGGCATTATCCACATAGGACTTCACGGCCAGCTGCGTCGGATACAAGGAATTGCTCGGTTGGGAATTCCCTAAATCAATCGCAGCGGATTTATTTGCTGCAAGTTCATAGACGCTCGTAATCGATGACAATGCATTCTGCGTAGTTGAAATCTGATTTTGTAAATTTCCGATTTGACCCATAATACTCGAAGAAGTATTTTGAATCTGGCTCACATTTTGTTGCAAACGTACTTCATGATCGTTCAAGGTATTACTCATCGACAACAACGTCGAACTATTTTGGTCCACCTGATCCGTCAACTTCGAAATCGACTGGTCAACCACAATAAAACGTAAATTATTCGCTACTTGATTCGCCTCGATCTTGGCCGCATTTTCCTGCCCCCCTACCAGCGCTAAACCCAAATCGCGTTTCAAAGGCTCAATATCTTTCGGCACCAAATAGCCCACATCATTATTGAATTGACTTAAATTTCTCGGGGCATCGCGAACATTCTTATAATCGACCGACTCCGCATAAAGTGCATAAGGAGTAAAAGTCAATTGCTGATTACTGACTTCTATGTAATTTCCTATCCCTGTAAAATTGACTGCGACCTTTAAGCGCTTTAATTTTTCATCCCAAACAATCGCGTCAAATTGTGAATAACGCGCAATACCTGACGAAGCATTTGTACCCAACGCGGCCGTGGAATTTCCCGTACCTATGGTTAGATTAATGAGACCGTAATCATCTGTAGTCGTTTGTTGAATTTCCTCATAATCGATACCCGCTTGCGAAATCAAGGTAAAACGAACCCAAACCTTTCCTTTGGCCAAAGGCTGTCCTGCAATCACCTGACCCGGAATTTCGATTGTATTCGGATCCAAAATAACAGCCTGGTAATTCAAACCTTTTTGTTGGCCCAAAGCTCCCAGCGAAATCAGCAGCAGTAATAGATATATATGCTTCATTAGATCTTCCGTTTAGCGATTCAAACTAATTCCCATCGATATCGTCATGGGTAACAAATCCAATTTCCCCGTTGGAGTTTGCGGCGAGAACAAACTTGCCGTCCGTCTTACCTGCGCGAAGGCTCGAATATTTTGATTAATGGCCTTCGACAATTCAATCTGATACCCCGCGAATAGTTTAAAGGTATTAAACTGTACATCTTCCGTTAAAGGGTAATAGCGATTTGATAACAATTGATTACCCGAGATAAGCTGTTGGCCCATTACCACCCCGGCGACACCCAGATTCCAACCTCTGTAAAAGGTATATTGGGGTCCCAAAGAAGCCGAAAACCCGACAAAATCAGTCTGATATGAAAAGGCAATTTGCTGTACGTCCCCAATGGCATTCAGTTGGTGATAATTGACGCCAAGGGCATATTGGAAATAACTCAGCGACTTTGCAAGTTTCGGCCGATTACTAAAGAATATAGCTGATTTAGAAAATTTCGAAATGAGCCTTACCGTGTCTAACAAGACATGCTCATTGGCCAATTCTACATGCAAACCCGAGGATGGTTTCATCCAATCAATCTGAGAGCCTTTAGAGTTTTCGAATTGGTATTGCGTTATGGCAGACCCAATGCTCCATTTCCAGGATTGTGCTTGCGCTGCGATGGGCGCGATGCAAAAAAGAATTATCAACAAAACACCACAAAGGTGCTTTGTCGAAGCTTTATAATATTTCATTGATCAGAACTAGGATTGAACTAAAAGCAATAGCCTTTTAGCACATATTTAGCTAAGATAATGATAATAAGGCATTAACAAATGAATTAACAAAAAAAAAGCGTTGGAATTCATCCCTTAAACGATAGCCGAGATTACCGCAAATCGATGTTATAATGTAAGCCTTTATTTTGGCGCTGTGCGCGCGCATGCTTAATAATTAAATAAGCGACATTGATCATATTACGAAGTTCACACAGGGGAACCGTAATGCGAGATTGCTTATATAACTCCTCATGTTCTAAATAAATCAACTCCAAACGGTCATATGCGCGTTTTAGTCGGCGGTCCGTACGAACAATTCCCACGTAATTCGACATGATGGACTCGAGTTCTTTGGCCATTTCTGTTACCAAAACCAACTCCTCTGGATTGCGGGTTCCTTCATCATTCCAATCGGGAATACCATCCGGCGTGACTTGCGTACCATATTGGCTCACAGATTTTTCAAAAGCGTTATGCGCATAAACGATGGCCTCGAGTAAAGAGTTAGATGCCAAACGATTCGCGCCATGTAAACCCGTATGTGAACATTCACCCGCCGCGTAGAGATTTTCAATGTTGGTTTGGCCAAAATGATCAACGATAATTCCACCGCATAAGTAATGTTGGGCAGGAACAACCGGAATCATATCTTTTGACATATCCAATCCCAATTCTTTTAAACAATGTGCATAAATCATGGGGAAATGCTGCAAAATTTCTTCTTTGGGAAGATGCCGAGTGTCTAAATAGACATGGTCGACGCCATGAATTTTCATCTCAGAATCAATCGCGCGCGCCACAATGTCTCGCGGTGCCAAAGACAAACGCGCATCGTATTTTTCCATGAAAGTAGAACCATCTTGGTTTTTCAATATCCCTCCATGTCCACGAACCGCTTCTGAAATCAAGAAAGATGGCTTTTTACCCGGATTATATAAGGCCGTAGGGTGAAATTGAATAAACTCCATCCCTTGCACAAAACCTTTGGCACGGTATGCCATGGCAATTCCATCCCCGGTAGCAATGGTTGGGTTCGTCGTAGATTGATAAACTTGACCAATTCCGCCGGTGGCGAGGAGTGTTGTCTTTCCCAAAAAGGTTTCAACTCGTTTGGTCTTTTTGTTCAATACATACACACCATAACACTGCTTGCCAGGAGTATCTTTGGTTACTTTTTCTCCTAGATGATGTTGGGTAATAAGGTCAACTGCGAAATAATGGGTAAAAAAATCAACGGATTCAAACGACTTCACCTTAGCCAGCAGGGCACGCTCAATTTCATTTCCTGTGGAATCCTTGTAATGTAAAATACGCTTATCAGAATGCCCCCCTTCTTTAACCAAATCAAACGAGCCATCGGATTTCCGATCAAAATCCGTTCCATAGGCAATCAATTCCTTCAATCGCTCAGGAGCTTCACGCACAACCATTTCCACGACAGCCGGGTCACTGATGAAATCTCCCGCCACCATGGTATCTTCGATATGCTTTTCAAAGGAATCCGCGTTATCCCAAACGGCTGCGATACCGCCTTGCGCGTATTTAGTATTCGTCTCTTCGGCAACTGTTTTTGTGATCAAGGCGATCTTAATGGGAATATGCCGGTCCGCAAAGTGCTGCGCAACTTTCACCGTATAGGATAAACCTGCTATCCCCGAACCAATCACAATAAAATCATACGTAGGCATCCTGTCTTCGATTTTCCTGCAAATTAACCAAAAAGCGCATTAGAAATGAAATGTAGATAATTTATTGTAGTTTTGCGCTTGAAAAAATTTAAACCCTTTAAAATCAACCTTATCTACATGGAATCTTCCAACAATACTTCTAAAATTGCGCTGATTGTATTAGCCGTTTTGACCGCCGTTTTAGGTGTACTCTACTTCCGTTCGAATCAATTAAACAACGAACAAGCTACAACAATCGAAGAAAAAGCCACTGAATTAGCGAATACGCGTACTTCATTGGATTCGATCTCTACTCAATTAGATGCCAAAATCGCTGAAATCAAGTCTTTAGGTGGACAAGTAGCTGATTTGGAAGCTTTGAAAGTTCAATTAGAACAAGATAAAACTTCTTTGAAACAATCGAATCATGCAACCATCGCATCTTACGAAGCAAAAATCAAAGAATACAATTTGGTCCTAACGCAAAAAGATGGCGAAATCGTAGAATTGAAGAAGCAAAATGGCATTTTGACAGAAAGCAATCAAGTATTGACCACGCAAAATACCAACTTAAACAACGAGAATACAGGATTAAAAACACAAAACAAATCCTTGTCGGATACCTTAAGCGAAACTGCTGCAAAGAACAAAGAATTAGCGCGCAAGGTTAGCATTGCCGCGGCTCTAAAGGCTCAAAATTTACGCGTATTAGCGGTTAATGCGAAAGGAAAAGAAACAGAGCGTTCTCGTTTGAATGGCAAGAAAATTGAAAAATTGAAAGTTGTTTTCACATTAGCTAACAACCCAATCACGAAATTAGAAAACAAAACGATTTACGTACGTGTGATCGATGGCGAAGGTGCTACCCTTTCTGACGAAGCTATTGGTTCAGGAAAAGTGAACGTGAATGGCAAAGAAGTTATTTACACAACGAAACAAGTCATAACATATACAAACGATAACCAAGAAGTTAGCGTTGTCTACCCTCGTGGTGGCGTAGCTTACAAACCAGGTAAATATACTGTAGAATTAATCGCAGAAGGATTTACAGTGGGTGCAGGGACGTTTGAGGTGAAATAATCAGTCGCTAGTCGTCAGTCACGAGTCACTAGTCGTCAGTAGCTAGTCGACAATGATCATTTAGGATTCCGGAATCCGAACAATTTAGAACCTTGAGAGCAATCTCGAGGTTCTTTTTTTGTGGGTATTGGACTGTAGAGACGCGATACCTCGCGTTTAATAAATCAAGAATAGAAGCTCATCGTATATTTATGTGAGAAAAAAACGACCTCCTTATATGTAAAGTTAATTGCCCAGCGACTTTCGACTGACCACTGATAATTGAGGACTAGCGACTGACGACTAGCGACTGTCAACTATTTCTCCCACCACCACTTCGAAAAGCTTTTCGTAAACAGAATGCTCGACCCGATCGTCTGATTGATTTGATAGGAGTTTAAGGAACCCGCAAGGGAAGTTTGCACGTTGCGATTGTAAGTCTTTAAGCGCAAAGAACCATCTCGATTCATAAACCATTCCAGTGCCCAGTCACCCAATAATAATTGTGGACTTGTTTGATTGCGCGCATCGGTAAATCCCCCACTTCGTGTGATGCGTAGTCGGTCATTGACATTGTAAGAAGCTCGCAATTGCAAATTCGACAATATATCTTGATTCAATACCCCTCCGCCTAAATACACATCTACGTTTAAGTCCTTATCAATTTTTGAAGCCAAATTACTCAACTGGTTCGAGAGCATTTCCGTGAAATTCCCCATCAAATTACTAATCGCAATTCCCGAACCTCCAAACGGCGAAACCAATTGGCCAAACAATAACACATTACTTACCTGACGAGTCAACTCCTGTTCATCCGTTTTGATTCGATTCGCAAAGGCCGTCACCGCCCCGTTTAAATGAACATCTTTGGGGTAATCCCGAATGCCTATATCAAAAGTAATGTTGGGCGACAATAAACGATTCTGCAAATTGATCGACACATCCACAGGGTACCTACGCTTGAATTCTGGCATATTACTCTTATTGGTCGTATCTAATAAGATCGGAAACAAAGAAGCATATTGCGTATAAATCGCCTTAATATCTACATTGGCCTCCAGTGGATCGCCCTTCCATGAAATCTTCGAACCACGCTGAATCGCAAACTTCTTATTGATCAAATTTTGCAGCGTAAATGTATAGTCCCCTTGATCAATCGCATAATCGCCATTCATCTTAAAATCACCTTTCTTGTCCAAGGTCATCTTAATATTCCCCATGCCATAAACGCGCATGATATCTCCCTTCTTCGCATCGAATTGAACCTCCCCATAAGCTTCAGGTGTCAGGGCCAAATTCAAATCCATTGTGATGCCATCTTGCTTCAATTGATTCACCAAAGGCTTGTCAGTCAACTCGGCAGCAGCAGCCAAGGTATGACTGTAAAATGCATAATCGCCTTGATCCATTTCCTCGTATTCGCGATCCAACGGAATGAACAATCGCGTCCCACGATCACTTTTTAAGTCGGCAGAAATCCCCAATTGATCCAATGTCCCGCGAATGGCAAACGGCCCCGTGGCATAGCCCGTGCCATAATAAATAGACTTGGAAGTTCGAACCGTATTCAACAGTTTATAGTGATTCAAATCTGCCTTCAGGTCTAATTCAAAGGGGCTGTTTTTCGGAAATTCCAATCGAGCATTCATGCGCGCCGTATTCCCTTCAGGATCCTTTAATAACCAATTTTGACCCAAAATTTGCCGAGACTTAAATAGAACCGTATCCGCAAAAAGTATCCGCGTATTCAAATAATCAAAGGTACTTTTCCCGTTGCGCACAATGATTTTACCATCCAAAATGGGCTCCTGAAAACGACCGCCTATGTGTAATTCACCGGAAGCATCCCCACCCAAATCCGAGAATATCCCCTTGGCAAAGGGCTCCAAAATCTGCAAATTCGTCTTATTCAATTCGGCGCGAACATTCAATTTCTCCGACTCCTCAAAAGGACGGTACGTACCACTCACCGACAACACAGATTCACCCAAACGATTTAAATGGTAATTCAAATCCATGAGTTGGGAAGAAGCATCATATGTCCCTACCCCTTGAAAATCCCCGATATAAAACTTGTCCAAACGCAAGGAATCCAACAACAACCAAGAGTCTAAATGGGTGTTTTGGTACCAGTTTTGCAAACTGAATTCTGCATTCATTTCCCCCTGCACCTTTGTCGCAAACAAGGGAGCTAATGTCCCCAACTGGAATTTATTGACCTTTAATTTCAAGGTTTCCGTTGAGTCCATCGATATATTTCCTTGCAAGGCAATCGATTGCTTCTTGTTTGAAATCAAGACATGTTCTGCGCGCAAATCTTGGCCTTGAATTCGCACCCGATTCTCCGGGTCTATCGACCAATCCTGTCCGAGAATGCGCACATAAGAATCCTTGAACTTCAGCGATAAGCCATCTTTTTCAAACTTCCACAATCCACCCAGATGGGCCATATTCTCTTCGCCTTGTTGCTTGAAATCTAAACCAAAATTGATTCGATCTTGATCCCACAAAGCGTCCAACTTGAAGTTTTCGGTCGGCGTTAAAAAATTTAATTGCTGTTTACGGGATTGAAAAATAAGGCTGGATGAAACCTCAGGACCACCCAAATATTTGGAACTTTGAAACGAGAAAACCGATTGATAAAACGTATAGCCGCCTAGTACAAGCGTGTCGGGATAAGCCTCCAAACTTACTTGAAAACTACGCCCTTTGGTAATATTTCCTGAAAAAACGGTGTTGTGAGCAACACCTAAAGAAGGGTAAAAACGTTTAAGTAAGGGAGCCGCATCGTGGCAAATAATGGTAAAATCGGCACCATACCGACTTTCCGTATCATGCACCTTTTTCGAATAATAGGCATTTCGTTCCAATTCATTTTTCTGGAAATACAATCGATACTCATCCCACAATTGCCCTAATTCCGATTGAAGTCGACTCGGGACGAAATCCCCATTCACCTCCACCGATACAAAAGGAGAATTTAACACATAATGGCGCTTAGCTCCGGCACGAAAGTCAGCATTGAAAGTCACCATGTCCATGGCCAAATCTTCCATGTTGGGCTTTTGAATATAAATATCTTGGAAGAACCCTCGACCCGTTAAATCATCCCAAGAGTTTAACGCGAAATCAATCTCAAATCCTGATTTCAAACGAATAGGCTCTTTGGTAAAATGCAATTGTGCCAAATCAGCACGTTCAACATTACCATCCATTTGATAAGTTGGTTTCGCTTGACGCAGATTAATCTCCCCCGACATATTCGCTACCAAATGCGAATCTTTCACAGCAACGGTACCTTTGAATAATTGCTTTTGTAAATTCCCTTTCAAACTCACGCGCTTATACGCATATCGATTGAAATTGATCTCAGAGATCATGCCATCGAAATCGACATTGGCAGATTGATTTGAAAATCCCGTCCCTTTAATTTTAGCAGCCAAATCGATTGTCCCTAAATAATCCTCTAGTACAAGTAATTTGCCCAATTTGAATTTCTGTAGAGCTACCCTACCTTCGTAACCCGAAAAGGCCATTGAATCCTTCAATCGCATCGAAACATCCCCTTCCATGTAACCTAAACCCGTATTCGCCTGACCCGATGTCCGAAAATTCATGTGTGTTCCGTTGAACTTACCTGAAAATGAAACAGGACCTAAAATCCGCATTTTATCTGCGGCAGGTTTTGAGATAAATACACCCAAATCTTGTGGAATAAACAACGAATTACGCATCACGAAATCCATTTGCGTTTTTGGAATCTCCGGCAAACCCTTGAATGAAAAATCCCCGCGGAGTACGCTTTTCGTACCAAAGCCCAATTGGAAATTCTTTAAAGCCAATTGTCTGACCGTTCCGGACAATTTTCCTTGCGCCAGATATACACCTTTGTAAGGATACATCGCTTCGATGAATCGACCGACATCATTCGAATTCAAACGTGTTTTGACCAAATTCGCCTGCATATTGGCTTTGTCGAACCATTGTGTTAAATCTTCTACATGCTTGTAATTCACTAAAAACTGATTGGTTATGTAAGAATCATTGACACTCAAATCCAACTGATCAAACCGCATTTGCTTGTCGCAAATCATGAAATGCGTATTCATTCGCTTAACCTGAAGACGCGTAGCTTCATGTTGGGCCTTGAACCCAATCGTTTCCAATCCAATGGTATCTCCTTTGGAATAAAACTGTTTTACCTTGGAATTAATGTGTGAGATTGCAAAATGGGAAAGGTCAAAATGGGACGGAGTTCCTGTGTTAGCCACTTGTTCATCGTCCAAAATAAATTGCCCATCCACCACCTCAGCTTCGCGAATGATAAATGTAGTTGACCCCTTCGAAGGCCCTGGTGAAGTTCGATTATCCCAAGCGATAATTTGATCAATAAAGTGATTTAAATTCACTTGGCCTTTCTTTTTCTCAAGTACTAAATGTACCCTTGGGCGTAGCAAACGCGCATAATCCAAGGTAGGTTTATCTCCGCCAAAAAAAAGATCAGTGATACTAAAATTCACATCGAGATGCTCAATGTAAATCATTTCTTTCCCCCAAGGGTCCTGAACACGAAGTCCAGACAAACTTAATTCATCGAAAAATTTAACTTGAATGCCTTTGAGATCAACCGGATAGCCCAATTCACGCTGAATAATCGGCTTAAAATAATTGGCCAATAACATTTGATTAGCCGGTGCGCGCAGGAGCAAAATACAGGTAAAAATGAGCAAAAAGATTCCCACCAACCCGTACAGGACTGATTTGGCTAGGATCTTTAGGTATTTTACCATGTTTATTTTTTTTGCCTTATTTTTGCACCCAATGAACTTACTAGCCATCGAATCTTCGTGTGATGAAACCTCCGCCGCCGTCATGGTGGATGGAGTTTTGCAATCAAACATCATCTCCACCCAACTGATCCATACGGAATGGGGTGGCGTTGTTCCCGAATTAGCTAGTAGAGAACATCAAAAAGCGATCATCCCTGTCGTACAGGAAGCGCTGCAAAAAGCAAATATAAACAAAAATGACCTGAATGCCATTGCCTTTACACGGGGCCCTGGTTTATTGGGTGCACTGCTCGTAGGGACCTCCTTCGCAAAGGCTTTATCCTTAGCATTGAACATCCCATTAATCGAGGTAAATCACATGCAGGCCCATGTTTTGGCGCATTTTATCGAAGAACCCAAACCCCAATTTCCCTTTCTTTGCCTAACCGTTAGCGGAGGACACACGCAATTGGTTTGGGTCAAAGATGCCCTGCATATGGAGGTCATCGGCGAGACACAAGATGATGCCGTCGGCGAGGCTTTTGACAAAACCGCAAAGCTCATCGGCCTACCCTATCCGGGCGGCCCCTTGATCGATAAATTAGCGCAAACGGGAAACCCCGATCGCTTTCCATTTTCCTTAGGCGAAATGCCAGGATTGAATTTTTCGTTCTCCGGAATCAAGACACAAATTCTTTATTTCCTCCAAAAGGAAACACAGAAAAACCCAGCATTTGTGGAAGAGAACAAGGCCGACATTTGTGCGTCCGTTCAGAAAAGTCTGATTGACATGCTTTTACGTAAAGTAAAAAAAGCGATGCGGGAGAAAAACTGCAAACAAATCGCCATCGCAGGGGGTGTTTCGGCTAACTCCGGCCTCCGCAGTCGACTGAAAGAAATGGGTGAAAAAGAAGGATGGGATGTATTCATTCCAGCATTTCAATATTGCACCGATAACGCCGGCATGATCGCCATGGCTGGGCATTTCAAATACGAAGCAGGTGAATTTACGGATCAGGATGTGACGCCGCTGGCGCGATACAGTTTGTGATTCTCCTTCGGGGAAAATCCTCAGACTAAAGTCTGAGGTTATTAACCCCAGGTTTTAACCTGGGGAATGACGCGAAGCGCTTCTACACCAACGCCTTCAGCGCATTCCAGAATTCCATCTTCAAAGCCTTCTCCTCATCCGTCAAGGTCGAAATCAAGCGCGGAAAATAATACACCTTGCTGGAACCCAGGGTCTGAATTTGATTGGCTTGCAAACCGGAAAGTGATTGTTCACCTAAGAAAATATAACGTGATGGAGCCGTTTTCGATACAAATTCTTCCAAAGAAACTTGAATTTGATCGGCATCTATTATCGACCAATCCCCCTGTGGCAAAGCTAAAGGCGGCGCCGAAAAGATCAATTGTAAACGGGATTTTTCAGCCTCGGTAATAGCTCCTATGACCAGCCAAGGTGTGGCAATGGAAGGAACTCCTACCTCAACGACCTCCGCTTCCAGAACAACAGGTGCTTGATCTAGCTGCTCCAATGGACGTTCTGACGTAACCCAATAGATTACCTCATTCTCATACAAAGCGGCTAAATCAATACCTACTGTCATCTTATGCTAACGAACCGCGCAACACACAAGCCTCACGATCCGGGCCTGTGGAAATAAAGTTGATCGGTAAATCTAAATGAGTTTCTAAAAATTTAATATACGCTGAAAGCTCCGCTGGTAATTCCTCAAAACGACGCATACCCTCCAACGAGCAATTCCATCCTTTCAACGTTTCATAAACAGGCTTCACTTTGATATCAGTTATCTCAAATGGAATTTGATCGGTTATCGTGCCATCTGGCATTTCATAACCCGTACAAACTTGAATTTCTTCAAAAATATTCAAGACATCGGCCTTCATCATAATCAATTGAGTCACCCCGTTGATCATCATCGCATATTTCAATGCTGGCAAATCAATCCATCCACAACGACGAGGACGTCCTGTCGTCGAACCAAACTCACGACCTTCTTGGCGCATACGTTCTCCAACTTCATCTTCTAACTCCGTAGGGAATGGTCCTGAACCCACACGCGTTGCGTATGCTTTGAAAATCCCAAATACCTCTCCGATGTTCTTTGGCGCTACACCTAAACCCGTACATGCTCCAGCCGTAATGGTATTCGACGAAGTTACGAATGGATACGAGCCAAAATCTACATCCAATAAGGAACCTTGCGCACCTTCAGCTAAAATAGTTTTACCTGCTTGAATCGCGTGATTCACGGAATATTCCGAATCCACCAAGTGGAATTCCTTCATGAAGGCAACCGCTTCAAAGAATTCTTTCTCCGCAGCAGCTAAATCATATTCAAATTTATAAACATCCAAAATCGCCTTGTGACGATCAACTAATGCATTGTATTTAGCCAAAAAGTCTGGAGCAATCATATCACCCACACGTAGACCTTGACGGGAAATTTTATCCGTGTATGTTGGCCCGATCCCCTTCAAAGTCGAACCAATCTTCGCATCTCCCTTCGCTTTCTCATAAGCCGCATCCAACAAACGGTGGGTAGGCAAAATGATCGAAGCCTTTTTTGAGATCTCTAAATTCTTGCGTAAGTCTAAATTAAAATGCGCCAATCCATCAATCTCCTTTTTGAAGATAATCGGATCTAACACCACGCCATTACCAATAATATTCTGAACCTCTTGACGGAAAATTCCCGATGGGATTTGATGCAAAACGTGCTTAAAACCATCAAATTCAAGTGTATGACCTGCATTAGGTCCACCTTGAAAACGCGCAACTACCTGGTAACGAGGTGCTAAAACATCTACAATCTTGCCTTTCCCCTCATCGCCCCATTGTAAGCCTAATAATACATCAACTGCCATAATATGAATATAAATGATAAATAATTACTCGTGTGATTGAGCCTGGTATTGATCCCGAAACTCACAATTTTTCTTCGTACATGATCCATAAAAAATCAAGGAATGGTGCATGACATTGAACTCCAACATCTCGCCCACCAAACTTTGAATCGTTTGAACGCGCGGATCACAAAACTCAGTCACCTTGTGACAATCCGTACAAATTAAATGGTCATGCTGCCGGCGGCCATACGATTTCTCAAACTGCGCCTGATTACGCCCAAATTGGTGTTTTACAACCAAATCGCACTCCACCAACACATCCAAGGTATTGTAAACCGTCGCACGAGACACTTGATATTTTTTGTTTTTCATGGAGATATACAATTCCTCCACATCAAAGTGATCATCGCGCAAATAAATCTCTTCCAGAATAGCAAAACGTTCCGGCGTCTTCCGCAGACCCTTATTTTCTAAATAAGCTGTGAAAATCTTTTTAACCGAATCGAACTTCTCTATTGCTGCAGACATTATTGAAAAAAAACAACGTAAAATAAGCAAAAAAAACGGAAATATGCTACTTAATCTTCCCGCGCAACCTCAATAACTCCAGCGACCATTTCCAATTCGGATACCAAATTTTCCAAATGCGATGTATCCTGAATCATCAAGGAAATCTTGCCCTCAAACAAGCCATCTTTCACTCCGATGGAGAGGGCAGTAATGTTCACCTTTAACTCATCCGAAATCACGCGTGTTACATCATTCACCAAACCAACGCGATCAATTCCTCGAATCGTCAAATCCACCACAAAGGACATCTGAATCTGACTCGTCCATTGCGCCTTAATCACGCGGTCACCATGCCGCGACAACAATTCCGGCGAATTGGGACAGGTCGTCCGATGAATCTTAATCCCCTCATTAATCGTTACAAAACCAAAGACCTCATCCCCGGAAATCGGGTTACAACACTTCGCCAAGGTGTAATCCACCTTGTCCATATCTTCACCAATCAACAAGATATCTGACTCCTTCCGTCCTTGTTCCACCTGCTGCATACCCTTCTTGAAGGACTTGCTATCCACAATTGGCGCCTTAATAGCCTTCTCCGCCTGCTTCCGCTCATGCATTTCCTTGTCGGACTTCCAGTGCTTCAATTGGTCTACCGAAATATAGGCCTTCCCAAAACGATAGAACAAGTCATTCGCATCCTTCGCATTGAAATAAGCCCGCAATTGATTCGTTAATTCTAAGGTCAAATTCGGATAACCCAAGTGCTTCAAACGCGCCTCCACGACATCACGTCCTTGTATCAAATAGCCCTTATTGTCTTCTTTGATGCAATCTTTAATACGCGCTTTAGCTTTTGTCGTGGTCACAATGCGCAACCAATCTTCCGATGGCTTTTGCTTGGAGGATGTTAGAATCTCCAACTGATCTCCATTGCTTAATTTATGTGAAAGTGGCACTAATTTGCCACCCACTTTGGCTCCGATGCAATGCGAACCCACCTCCGAGTGAATCTCAAAGGCAAAATCCAAGGCCGTTGCACCCGCCTGCAGTACAACTAATTTTCCCTTTGGTGTGAAGACAAAAACTTCTTCATGGTACAGGGAATTCTTGATGTCGTCTACTAATTCAACCGCCGACTGGCTCTTATCATTCATTTCCAGAGCCTCGCGAACCTGGCTCAACCAAGATTCAAATGCCTGCGAAGTTCGCGTGTCCGTCCCCTTGTACTTAAAGTGCGCCGCAACCCCTTTCTCCGCAATCTCATCCATGCGCTTCGTCCGAATTTGAACCTCCACCCAGCGACCTTCTTTGTCATTGCCAAAGGGCATACTCATCACAGTCGTATGTAGGGATTCGTAACCATTCGATTTGGGTGTAGAAACCCAGTCTTTCAAGCGGCTTGGATTAGGACGGTAATGATCCGTTACAATACTATACACCTCCCAGCACTCTCCTTTTTCACGCTCTACAGGCACATCTAATACCACACGGATGGCAAACAAATCGTAGATTTTCTCAAACGGGGTGTTCGACTTCTTAATCTTATTGTAAATGGAATAAATGGATTTCGGTCGGCCTTTGATTGTATATTTCATTCCACGCTCATCCAAGGACTTCTTGATCGGCCGGATGAATTGATCCACAAAACTCTCACGGTTTTGCTTATTCTCCATCAACTTATTGGCAATTTCTTTGTAAGCCTCCGTTTCGGTAAACTTCAAGCCCAAATCCTCCAACTCGGTTTTAATGGCATTTAATCCCAAGCGGTGTGCCAAAGGAGCATACAGATAAATCGTTTCTGAAGCGATTTTCAATTGCTTTTCCTTCGCCATGCTTTCCAAGGTCCGCATGTTGTGGAGACGATCGGCCAACTTGATTAAAATCACCCGAATATCATCCGAGAGCGTCAACAACATCTTCCGGAAATTTTCGGCTTGTTGGGACGTTCCATATTCAAATGTCCCCGCAATCTTCGTCAATCCATCAATAATCTGCGCAATCTTGGGATTGAACATCTTTTCGATTTCCAGCAAAGTCGTATCAGTATCCTCCACGACATCATGCAACAACGCAGCAATAATCGACGTAGGGCCTAATCCAATTTCCTCGACGCAGATTTGCGCTACAGCCAAGGGGTGATATATGTAAGGTTCACCCGATTTACGGCGCATTTCTTTATGGGCCTCCGCCGACAACAAAAATGCTTTCTTAATTTCCTTTGCGTCATCATCTTTTAAATACGGTTTTGCCGTACGCAAAAGCTTGCGATAACGTTTTAATATTTCCAGACGTTCTGCTTCTAAATCGATTTTCATGGCTTTATTTCGCTTGAATTAACGCTACGGCCATCGCCGAAATTCCTTCTTGTCTTCCCACAAAACCCAAACCTTCTGAGGTCGTAGCTTTGACTGATATTTGATCGATATCAAGGTCCATCACCAAGGCTAAATTCTCCTTAATCGAAGGAATATGCGGGTTTAATTTCGGTTGGTCTAACACCACCGTCACATCCACATTCCCCACTTCCCAACCTTTTTCACGAATCATTTCGAGCACTTTCTTCAACAATAAGGTTGAGGCAACGCCCTTCCACATCGGGTCTTTATCTGAAAAATGATAACCAATGTTGCGCATGTTCGCAGCACCCAAGAGGGCATCACACAAAGCATGACAAACTAAATCCGCATCCGAATGGCCCAAAGGACCAAAATCGCTTGGAATTTCCACACCACCCAAAATAAACGGTCGGCCTTTTACCCAACGATGTACATCATACCCTTGTCCCACACGTATTTTCATGATTATCCTTGTTTTAGATAAAGCAATGTATTCTTTTTCCCACGAACAAACAGATTATTTGCCCATGTTTGAACTTCTTCCAAGGAAACGGCCGCTATTTGCGCCGCTTCGGTATTCACAAAATCCACATTCCCCGCATTGGCTGCCATGGCTAAATTCATCGCCCGATTCAATACCTCTACCTCGCCAAATACCAAGGACGCCTCCGCCTGATTCTTCACTCGCTGCAAGCCCTCCGCATTAATCCCGTTTTTGACGAAATCTTGTATCGCATCAAGCAATAGCTTTTCGGCATACGCAACCTCCACCCCTTCACAAACTTGACCCGAAACGACCAGTAATCCAGGATCCATCGAGCCCGTCAAAGAGGCATGCAAAGAATCAAAAATGCGCTGGTCTTGCACCAAGGCATTATACAAATAAGCGGATTCATTCCGACCAAGCAAATCCGAAAGCAAATCAATCGCATGGTACCCTGAATCATAGCGTCCTACGACCGGATAGGCAATATACACACGATTAGCGGGCACATCCGCCCGGATTTCCATTCGTCGGTCTTCAGCTTGAACAGGCTCGACAGGCAAATTCCGAAGGGCTTTTACCCCTGCTGGAATGGGGCCAAACCATTTTTCAGCTAACATTTTAACCTCATTTATGGTCACCTTCCCTGCAACAACTAATATGGCATTATTGGGAAGGTAATACTTTTGAAAAAAGGCTTTCACATCCTCCAATGTAGCTTCTTCGATGTGCGCAATTTCCTTTCCAATGGTTGCCCAGCGATAAGGATGCTGCTGGTAAATCAAAGGACGAAATTTCAACCAAACATCGCCATAAGGTTGATTCAAATAGCGTTGCTTGAATTCCTCGATAACGACTTTCCGCTGCACTTCTAAGGATTGAGGATTGAAGGCCAAAGAAAGCATCCGATCGGACTCCAACCAAAATGCCGTTTCCAAATTTTGGTGGGGCAAGGAAATGTAATAATTCGTTAAATCAGGTGTTGTAAAGGCATTGTTTTCTCCACCCACCGACTGCAAAGGAGCGTCATAATTGGGAATATTCACCGACCCGCCAAACATCAAATGCTCAAACAAATGGGCAAATCCTGTTCGCTCAGGATCTTCATCTCGTGAACCTACATTGTAAATAACATCCATCACGGCAAGCGTTGTGCTGTGATCCTCATGTACAATCACGTGTAGACCATTCGATAAGGTGAATTGTTGGTATGAAATCATGAGGCGGGTGCGAAAAATTAAATAGAAACAAAAGTAAAAAATTAGGCCTAAAAACCACACCACTTCCTTACTTTTACAGACCAAAATTTGATGATGCGCTTAGTCTTACTTTTCCTCTTTTCAAGTCTTACGTTTTTGAGTCCGGCCCAACTCTTGCAGGATCCACAAACGAGAAGCCTTATCACACAGGGATTGAACCACTTATACCAATACAACTTCAAAGAATCGACGGAAAATTTCAACGCCATCAAAGCTACCCATCCTAAACATCCGGCCGGCTATTTATTATCGGCCATGCAGTATGAACAGCAATTTTTCCCATTAAAAGATCATCCCGCACAAAGCCGCGCCTATTTGGCCTTCCTGGAATTGGCCTATAATTTAGCTCAAGAGGCATTTGACCGAAACAACAATGACCTAGAAGCCTCTTTTTTCTGTACGGCTTCCTTGGGTTTTTTAGCGGCGTATGAAGCCGATAACCAAAATTTCATGAAGGCGGTTTCTTACGCACGAAAAGCTTATGCCTTTATGAAAATCGGGATTAAGAATACGGAACGCCAACCAGAGTTTTTGTATTCCTCGGGGATCTACAACTATTATCGCGTGGCGTATCCAGACCTCCACCCCATCATCAAACCCCTGATGTTCTTTTTCGAAGAGGGGAATAAACGTACGGGATTAGCCATGTTAGAAGCGGGCACACGTAAAACGATTTTTGTCCGCAATGAATCCTTATTTTATTATTCCTATATTTTCAACAAATACGAGGGGACTCCGCAAAAAGGCTTGCCTTATAACACACAATTGATCCAACAGTTTCCCAATAACCATTGGTATATTTTGCAGCGTGCTGAATTATTAACTTTGGCTGGACAATACGATGCGGCAGAGCCCTATATCGACCAACTCGAGAAAATCAACTCGCCCTATTTCAAAGGAGCGGCACATGTATTCCGAGGCATGCGGGAGGAATTTGGAAACAAAAAATTTGCCTTAGCCGAAGCTTATTATGCCAAAGGAATTGCACATCCTTGGGAGGAACGATTTACCAAAGACATCCATGGATTAGCATTGCTTGGGATTTCTAGACTCGAATATCGTAAAGGAAACAAAGCAAAAGGCCACATTTTCGCCAAAAAAGCAGGGGAATTTGTCGAATACAAAAACTCGATGGAGGAACAAAAAAGACTTCTTAATCTTCGCTAGCTAATACCGCTTGTTCATACGCAAAGGTCTTTTCAAACGCCTCCGCGATAGGTGTCAATTCAAACGGAATATGTGTCCGTAATTGTGTAATATCCAAGGATACTTGTTGGACGTCGGTCGGCATCGCCTCCATAAACTCCACTTGAAAATGGGGAACTTTGGATTTAACCAACGCGATAATCTCCAATAAAGTCATTGTTGCACCAGACCCGATATTCAAGGTCTGATTTTTCACTTGTGCCTGGAACAAATCCATGATGGCACGCGAAATGTCGGAGGCAAACAAATAATCTTTGGCTTGTGAACCATCGCCCCAAACAACTAAACTTTCACCACGCAAGGCTTTCCGGATAGCTATATTCATGACACCCTGCGTCGCTGATCGATGATGCAAACCAAAAGGATTCGACAAGCGTAAAATCAAATAATCGATTTGATACAGATTCGCGTATAGGCGAATGTAATGCTCCACGGCTAATTTGATGATACCATAGGAGCTAATCGGTTGGCAGGCTTGCGACTCCTTTTTATGCGTAGGCAATTCATTCCCATACACCGCACCCCCCGAAGACAAATACAATAAATTCGCGCATCCATAAACTTTCATCACCTCCATCAAACCGATGGTAGGCAATAAATTCGTCTCCACGTCGCGTTGGATATTTTGGGTCGAGAGCGCCGGAATGATGGAACTCGCGAAATGAAATACATGGGTAAAACGATGTGTTTCAAATAAATGATTCAGCGTATTAACATCGGAATAATCCCCTTCTACGAACAAGACATCGGGAAAATGAATCGAGGCTTCTGGAATGTTTTGGGATAACACAACCAGTTCAGGGGTACCTTCACGCATAGATTGTTGGACATAATCCAAGAGATTAAAGCCTAAAAATCCGGCACCGCCAACAACGAGAATTTTATCCATGCGCTTTTAATGTGTAGCAAAAATAGGGTAAATTCGTATAAAATATAGTCCTGCCATGAATTTGCTGATTGCCCGATCAAATTTCCATTCCTATTCTGAGACCTTTATCGACGAGCAAATCAAGCAATTAGCCCCCTCCGAGGTACTTTATGAGGGCTGGTTACCGAGCAGAACTTACAGCGGAAAGTCCATATATCCTTTTCCCTTATCGCTTTTACTTGTTCGTGGTACACTGCGGAATCTATTGCCAGTTTTTTTTAAAAAGATTTATCAGCATTTTTTAATCAAGTTCCTGCGCAGGAATCAAATCGATGCATTTTTAGCGAATTATGGCCCATTAGGCGCGAATATCTACGAAGCTTGCCTGGCTGCGAATATCCCCTATTCGATCGTTTTTTTAGGCTTTGATGCCAACGAAAAGAAAACGCTTACACAATACCACGCCGAATACAAGGCTATGTTGCCACGTGCACAAGCGGTGATCGTAGTTGCTCAATCCATGCGGGAAAATTTAGAATCGATTGCCGGCCCTTTGACAAATCTGCACTTCATTCCTTGCGGAGTAGATACTTCGAAATTCAAACCTACAGGTGAAAAATCTGACCCATTTACTTTTATCTCCGTGGCGCGTTTTGCTGAGAAAAAAGGGCCTATTCATAGCTTGCGTGCATTTACAAAAGTATTCCAACAAATTCCGAATGCCCGCTTACTCATGGTAGGCGATGGCCCTATGTGGGAGGAAGCAAAAGCTTATGTAGCTGAAAACCAGCTAGAAAAGCACGTATTCTTTTTGGGGGCTAAATCCCAAGATGAATACCTACCCCTATTGCAAAGCGCACATGTATTCATCCAACATTCCATCATCACGGCGGCAGGGGATTCCGAAGGAACACCGGTCGCTATTTTGGAAGCAGCCGCTTGCGGATTGCCGACGGTTTCTACCCGACATGCGGGCATTCCCGATGCGGTGATTGAAGGGGAAACGGGAATATTGACCGATGAACACGACATCGACGCGATGGCAGAAGCCTGTATTTTCTTGGCCCAAAATCCTTCAGAAGCAGAAAAAATGGGCATTTCAGCACGTAAACATGTATCTGAAAAATACGACGTGGTGAAGCTCAGTCAAAAAATCAAAAGTATTTTAAAATAAGTGTATTTTTGTTCCTTATTCGAATAATGCATGGGAATCGTCATACGGCAAAGTCTTAAAGCCTCCATCGTCACCTACTTGGGGACGGCGATCGGGACGTTCAATGT
>JBEEOB010000018.1:0-11369 GCA_041191865.1 Bacteroidota bacterium | reverse complement strand
GTACACGAGGCAGAGATTATTCAGGCGATTCAGGAGGCGGAAAAAAAGACTTCTGGAGAGATTCGTGTACACGTAGAAAGTCATTGTGAAGGGCACCCGATCGAACGATCGAAGGTGCTCTTTTTTCAATTAGGGATGCAAAAGACCGATTTGCAGAATGGTGTATTGGTTTACTTAGCTGTGAAAGATCGTAAGTTTTCGATTATCGGGGATAAGGGAATTGATGCGAATGTCCCGCTCGAATTTTGGGAAACCATTCGAGATGAAATGCGCCCCTTATTAGCAAAAGAAGCATTTGGAGCCGGATTGGCTTTGGGTGTTCGTCGGATAGGAGAGGCCTTAGCGATTTACTTTCCATACCAGCGGGAAGATGTGAATGAATTATCGGATGAGTTGTCGTATGGGGAATAGCGTTAGGTTACTAATCGGTTTTTTATTGCTTTCTGTGAGCATGTGGGGGCAGGATATTCCTGCAAAACCCGATGGTTATGTCCTTGATCAAGCCGGATTGTTGCAGGCGAATGAAGCCCAACAATTGGAGCAGAAGCTGCGTGGCTATGCGGATTCAACTTCAACACAATTTGCGGTCGTTTTAGTCCCTAGTACGGGGAATTCAGATCCTTATGATTACGCCATGGCGATCGGTAAAACCTGGGGTGTAGGCCAAAAAGGGAAGAATAATGGCGTTGTCATTTTGGTGTCTATGGACAACCGAAAAATTCGGATTGTGACGGGACGCGGCATTGAGGACGTATTGCCTGACGCGACTTGTAAACGTATCATCAATCGAATTCTTAAACCTTATTTTAAACGGGGAGATTATTACAATGGTTTAGATGTTGCAACGACCGAAATGATGCAACGGGCAAGCGGACAATTTCAGTCGGAAGATTCTGATGAGCCATCCGGTATTCCTGTGTTTATTATCGTCTTCTTGATTATTATCATTATTAACATCATTCGTGCCATCAAAAATAAGGGTGGCGGTTCTAATACAGGATCACGTGGAGGTGGCATGTTTTTTCCACCCATTTTCTTAGGAGGTGGCGGTTATGACCGAGGAGGTTCATCCGGCGGTGGAGGCTTTGATTTCGGCGGTTTTGGAGGTGGAGATTTTGGTGGAGGCGGAGCCGGTGGGGATTTTTAAATAATGCGTATCTTTGTGCAAAATTAAAAGCAATTGAAAGATATCATTCAAGCCAATCTTCAGGAAGCCCAACAGGTTTTAGATCAATTTTTTAGCAATCCTGCAAAAATCGAATCCATTGAAAATGCAGCGAAATGTTTAGTGGGGGCACTCCAACAAGGCAAAAAAATTATTGCCTGTGGAAATGGAGGAAGCCATTGCGATGCGATGCATTTTGCAGAAGAGTTGTCGGGCCGTTACCGTGAAAACCGTCCTGCATTAGCAGCGATGGCGATTTCGGATCCTTCTCACATTTCCTGCGTGAGCAATGATTTTGGCTATAATTTTGTTTTTTCCCGTTTCATTGAGGGATTAGGAAATGCCGGAGATGTCCTGTTTGGGATATCTACCAGCGGTCATTCTGCCAATATCATTGAGGCAGTGAAAGCTGCACAAGCAAAAGGAATGGCCGTAGTTTTATTGACAGGAAAAGATGGTGGCCAATTGGCTTCCTTTGATAATGTCTTTGAGGTGCGTGTAGATCACTTCGGATATGCCGATCGGATTCAAGAGATCCATATCAAGGTGATACATATTTTGATTCAATTGATTGAAAAGGAGATGGGGTTTTAGGTCGTGAAGAGTGAAGAGTGAAGAGTGAAGAGTGAAGAGGTGGTGGGTAATCGAATATAAATTTCATTGCGACTGGTGACTAGCGACTAGTGACTGTACATATAAACAAAAACATTTTGACATTTAAAGAACTTGGCTTAGCCGAAAAATTATTAGAAGGGATCGAATCCATGGGCTATAAGACGGCCACACCCGTGCAAGAGCAGGTGATGAAGCCAATTTTAGCTGGACGCGATGTCTTAGCATCGGCTCAGACGGGTACAGGGAAAACGGCTGCATTTTTGTTGCCAATTATCCACAAATTATTGACGGAAGATCATTCCGAAAATCACATCAATGCCTTGATTATTGTCCCTACCCGCGAACTTGCCGTTCAAATTGCCGGTAACATGGAAGGTTTGGGATACTTCACGAATGTAAGTTGCATGCCTGTTTATGGTGGAGGCGATGGCAATTCGTTTACAACAGAAAAGACAGCTTTAACTTCTGGAGTTGAGTTGGTCGTTTGTACGCCAGGTCGTATGATTGCCCATTTGAATATGGGATATGTAGATTTAAAACATGTGAAGTATTTGGTCTTGGATGAGGCGGATCGCATGTTGGACATGGGTTTCCATGATGATCTGATGAAGATTACGGGATACTTACCTAAGGAGCGTCAAAACCTTTTATTTTCGGCTACCATGCCACCTAAAATGCGCGACCTCGCTCGGAAATTGATGCAAGATCCGGTGGAGGTGACGATAGCCGTTTCTAAACCCCCGGAGGCGATTGTTCAAGAGGCTTTTGTCGTCTATGAGAAACAAAAAAGTGCACTGGTTAAACATTTATTGAAGCGTCAGGATTATACGCGCGTGATTGTATTTTGTTCTCGTAAGCAAAATGTGAAGTCATTGACTTCTGATTTGAAACGCGCGCGTTTCTCCGTGGAGGAGATTCATTCGGATTTGGAGCAAGATGTTCGCGAACAAGTTTTGCAGGATTTTAGAAATAAAAAAACTAAAATCTTGGTGGCAACGGATATTTTGAGTCGGGGAATCGACATCGATGAAATCGAGCTAGTGATCAACTACGACGTTCCAAATGATGGAGAAGATTACATTCACCGCATTGGTCGGACCGCACGTGCACAAACGAAAGGAACGGCGTATACCTTAATTACTGAAGCCGAGCAACGGAAATTTGCAGCGATCGAACGATTGTTAGAAAAGGAAGTTACTAAATCTCCCGTGCCGGAGGAATTTGGGGAAACACCTGCCTATAATCCGAGCGAAGCAAAAGCTTTCAAACCGGGCGGCGGTGGATTTAAAGGAAAGAAGAAGGTCTGGAAGAAAAGACCACCGCAAGCATAATAAAAAAGGCGCTATTCGTAGCGCCTTTTTTTATGTTGATTAATAACTTCCGCCATCATCCCCTTCGGTACCTACCAAAGAGTCTACCAGACGACCAAAGATATCTTTGATGCTTGGTGGTTTTGGTTTTGTTTTATCAGGTGGACTTGGTTGTGAAGAAGGGATATTAGGTACTTCCTCTGTGCTTTCTTCTGCCGCATTGATTTGGTCAAAGTACACTTGAACCAATCCAATCGAAGTAGCAAAAGCTGGATCTTTAATGTCCGTAGTTAAACCAAAGGCAGCGGTTGCTTCTGGTAATCCAATGCGTGTTTCTAATCCTGTTACTTTTTGGAACAAATCATCTAAATCAGGCAATTGTGCTCCACCACCACAAATAACAATTCCTCCACGTAGCAATTGAGCCTGCGTCGTTTTTTGAATTTCAGCCATCACAATTGCGGCTAATTCCTTCATACGCTCTTCAATAATGATTGCCACATTCTTAACTGAGATCGGAGTCGGTTTTCTTCCCGCAATTCCCGGAATCAAGACTACTTCATTTAAATCGATTAAGCGATGCAATGCCGTACCAAATCTCGTTTTCAATGCCTCTGCATGTTCCGCTGTTACGTCTAAACTGATGCGCAAATCTTCTGTTATTCGATCGCCACCCCAGTTTAATACCGTTGCATGTTTTAAACGCTTGTTTTGATAAATACTGATTTCGGTTGTTCCGCTTCCAATGTCAACTAAAACGACACCTTGTTGTTTTTCTTCCGCATTTAATACGGAGCTTGAACTTGCCAAGGGGCTGAAATATAAATTTCCTCCTTTGATATGGTCTGATTCTGCCGACTTCAACGTGCGGCTAAATAATTCAAATTTATCGAGTTGAGCAGTAATGACCATGAAATTACCTTGAATCGCTGCGCCAATTTGGCCAATGGGTTCCAAAGTTTCCGGTAGATTCCCAACTTTAAAGCCGATCGGTAAGGTGTGTAAAACGCATGGGTTTTTCTCCGCTACGTTCTTTTTCGCCTCTTCCGTAATATCGAAAATATCCTTTACCGTAACGGGATCCGATGGGTTTTTACGCGTTTTCGAAATCGTGAAAGGCGTTACTTTGATATGGCTACCTGATAAGTTTGAAGAGAAAAAATATTCTTTTGACTTACCTGGCAATGCTTGTGCAATTTGATTGATTGCATCTGCAATGGCAGTCGATGTCTTATTGATATTAACGATTTCTCCGTGTAAAATGTACCCGGATGTACTTGAGGTTCCAGTAGCTACGATTTCCAACTGCCCATTCGCTGTTTGCTTTCCAGCAACCGCGCGTACAGATGAACTTCCAATATCTAGACCAATGATTAAATCGTTTCGCATATAATAAGAACTATAAAGTATGTTGAATTCTACTAAAATATAAAATTAGGCAATTAATCACAAATTACCTGATTCTTATATTTCAGGTGTACCCAATGGTAGGTATTCCAACCTTTATTGGGGATGATTTTCTTGTAAAACAAGGCCAGTTTTTTGAACTTGGTTTCTATTTTAATGGGTAAACCAAAGTCTATATACGTTTGTCCCATCGCTGGAATTAAGACCACACCGCCATCGGCTGCGACGATTACTTGCGTAATCTGAGCGCGCCAGAAATCATCATTATTAATGAATTCAAATAAGGGGATTAAGGTTTTTCCTCGTTCGTCCAATAAGTCTTTCCGTTTGCCTGTGAAAAAGGAGCCTGATGCGATCAGCACGCGTGGGGTAAAGAGCGAACTCGTCCCGATGAATTTGCCTTCATGCGTCACATATTGATCCTTGTAATTGGATTCACCGGATGTAAAATGCAGTATTCGCGCAATGGGGCGATATTCTTTAACTGAAATGATGATTTTCCCGCTAAAATCATGATGTGCCTCACAGGATTTAACAAGCGGGATTTTTTTTACGCGCTGTTCAATTTTGTGTAAGGAAATTTCATCTAAGGGTTTGTCGACAAAATAATCGGTCCCTTGATTCGTAACCATGACATTGATGTCCTGCTTGCTGAGGAGCGGTCTTTCATTTTCAGAGTCTAATTTGATGACAATTCCGGTGCATTTGATTTCCCGGGTTTTCATCTCCGCGAATATGATTGCGCCAATAGCCATCGCAGCTAAAATCACCAAGGTGATTAGCTTTTTGACACGCGCGAAATCAATTCGAATTTTCTGACTCATGGTAAAATATCCTACGAAGTTACAGCCATTTTTAAATCATTCAAAAGTAAGTCGATATCTCCAGCACCCATTGTCACCAAAAGTTTTGGTTTCTCTTGTTTCATGCGGTCAATAAACGCTGTTTTGCTAATTACATGCTTGTTTTGGCTTGGAATTTTTTCCAATAATAAATTTGAATCAATGCCCGGAATCGGGAGTTCACGTGCTGGATAAATATCTAGTAAATAGATTTCATCCGCGATCGCTAAGCTCTCCCCAAATTCCGCTAAGAAATCCCGTGTGCGCGAAAATAAATGGGGCTGGAAAATGGCGACCAATTTTTCGTTGGGATATAAGGCCTTCACCGATTTCAAACAAGCCGTTATTTCTGCGGGATGATGTGCATAGTCATCAATTAAAACATGTTCCGTAGTTTCAACATGGTATTCAAAGCGTCGCTTGACCCCTTTGAAACTAGCAATTCCATCTTTTACTTCTTCCGGCGTAAGTCCATGATACATAGCCAAAGCTGCGGCGGCTAATGCATTTTCAATGTTATGAAACCCTGGTATGCGCATGGGAATATCCGTGATTTGCCCGCCCGGATAGACCATGTCGAACACCATGCGATGATTCTCGATTCGAATATTTTGTGCTTGATAATCTCCTTGGTTAATTCCAAAGGTCTTAGATCCCTCTGGTGCTTGTAGCGTTAATCCTGCTTTTTGAATAAAAAAGCCACCGGGTTTAACTTGGTTGACAAACAACTGGAAAGATTCCAGGACTTGTTCGGCTGCCCCATAAATATCGAGGTGATCCGCATCGGTTGATGTGACCACTGCCGCCTGAGGAAATAAGGTTAGAAAAGAACGATCGTATTCGTCGGCCTCAACCACAGAAACGATATTTTCTTGCCCTTTATTGGGAATAAAATTCGTGCCATAGTTTTGGGTAATTCCACCTAAAAAAGCGGTTACGTTTTTATGGGCATGAACTAATAAATGCGTCAATAGGGACGAAGTAGTCGTTTTGCCATGTGTTCCCGCTACGGCAAGTGTTGGGATTTGTTCCGTCATCCAGCCGAGAATTTGCGATCGTTTCCATAAGGTAATACCCGCATCGATTAAGAAGTTTTTCTCAATATGGTCGGCAGGAATTGCTGGGGTGTAAATAAATAAGCAGGCCGAAGGATTTTCGAGGCAGATGGGAGGAATCAATGCTACATCATCGCTGTAATGAATGTCCATTCCTTCTGCAACAAGTGTTTTCGTTAGCGGGCTTTCTGTTTTGTCATATCCAGCCACAGGAAATCCATTTTGCAGGAACCAGCGTGCGAGTGCCGACATACCGATTCCGCCGATCCCTAAAAAATACACTTGTTTCAGTTCCGCTAATTTGATGTCTATGCGCATGTAGAATTCTTAAGGATTGTTTCTGCAATTTCTTGGGCAGCTTTGGGTCTTCCCATACCAAAACTATTTTCTGCTAAGGTGTTCAATAAGGTTTTGTCTGCCAATGTCTTCAGTGCTGTAGGTACTAGGTTTTCTTTTGCAAGCACATCCTGCACTAATATGGCTGCATTTTCTTGCACGAGGCTTTTGGCATTTTCCGTTTGATGATCTTCTGCAGCATTGGGAAAGGGAACCAAGATGCTGGGTTTTCCTGCCAAACAAATTTCCGAAACGGATAAAGCACCTGCACGCGAAACGACCAAGTCGGCCATCGCATAGGCTAAATCCATTTCATAAATAAAGGCGGACACGTACGAAGGCAAGGTTGGGAACTTCGCGCAGGCCGCTTTCGCTTCCGACTCAAAACTAACGCCTGTCTGCCAAACGATTTGAACATCCGAATTTGCTAATGCTTCTAATCCATAAAAAATGGCGTGGTTGATGCTTCGTGCCCCTTGGCTTCCTCCAATGATTAATATGGTTGGTTTATCCACTGATAAGCCAAATAATTGCGCGGCTGCAGCTTTCTTTCCTGAGATATCAATCAAATCTTTCCGCACGGGATTGCCGGAAAGAATTAATTTTGATGGACTAAAAAACTTTTCCATGCCCGGGTAAGCCACAAATATTTGCTTGGCTTTAGAGCTCAAGGCTTTATTCGTAATTCCTGCGTAAGAATTCTGTTCTTGAATATAGAAAGGAACTCCCTTTGCCCATGCAGCGAGCAACATCGGTCCGGATGCATATCCACCCACACCAATCGCGACATCGGGTTTGAAGTCGGCAAGAATTTGAAATGCCTTGCGAAGGCTTTTGGCCAACTTCACTGGAAATAATAAATTTTTCAACAGGTGTGCGCGGTTGATTCCAACGATCGGTAGCCCGATGATGTTGAATCCGGCTTTGGGAACTTTTTCCATTTCCATTTTGCCTTCGGCACCTACGAACAAGAATTCGATTTTAGGGTCAATTTCTTTTAATGCCGAGGCGATGGCAATCGCGGGATAGATATGACCTCCTGTTCCACCTCCTGAAATAATAACACGTTTGATACTCAAGGTAATTAAATTTTAGTTTCCATTTCCTTGTCTCGGCTAATGGATAAGATAAGACCTATACTAATGGCTGTAAATACGAGCGACGTTCCCCCTGCAGAAATCATAGGCAAAGGTTGGCCAGTTACGGGGCCTGCGCCTACGGCAACAAGCATATTGATGAACGCTTGGATGACAATCGAAAAGGTTAATCCAGCTGAGAGCAATCCGCCGAGCGGTTTGCCACTATAGCGTATTACCGACGAGCCTCGCCACATAAACCAAAGGAAAAATAAGGGAATTAGGATTCCCATGAATAGGCCATATTCTTCAAGGATGATGGCGTAGATAAAGTCAGATTCTGCTTGGGATAATAAGTAGCGATATTGACTATTCCCAGGACCTTTGGGAATTAATGCCCCGGTTGATATCGCGTATTTACTCAGGTTAATTTGATAGTTCTCGTCACTCTTGTTCATTTCTTTGAGCTTCGATTTATCGTTTTCACTGACACGCGTAATAAAGGTAGCGATACGTGAACGAACCGTTGCAGCACGTTGGCCGATGCCCAGTGAAACGACCATGACAGCCAAGAAGGCTACGATGCCTACGATGCTACTGATGTATTTGATGGGAACCCTGCCAAAAAACATCAGGACGATACTCGTCATAAATATCAAAATGCTCGTAGAGAAGTTGGACAACATAATCAAGAAACAAGTTACTCCAATCAGAATCAAGATGACTATGGCTGTTACAAAGTTGTATTGACTTTGATCGGCTTGTCGGGTGGAGAATATCTTGGCAAGACTAGCTGTAAGACATAATTTTGCCATATCAGAAGGCATGAAAGATACAAATCCAAGGTTGATCCAGCGACTTGCTCCCCCCTTACTTTCGCCAAAGAAATAGGCAAATAGAATAAGGCCCCACGAAAGGAAGAGGAATATGTTACTAAATCGGGTGATTTTAATGTAATTCTGACGGGATATCCATGACATCAAGTAGAATGATGCAATAAGAATTGCTATGGTTTTGACGATGGATGTCAATGGTTCAAAGGGGCCACTCATCGTCATCCGACTTTTTGTTGAAAACTGAATCAACAATCCGAAGATATTTAAGAGTAAGACAATGAACCAGATTTGGTAATCGCCCACTAAATATTCCTTGACGTATTTTGTGATTTTAGATTCCATGGGTCAATTTTTTGACAGTAGCTTTGAATTGTTCACCGCGGTCTTCGTAATTTTTGAATAAATCAAAACTTGCACATGCCGGTGATAGCATGATGATATCTCCCTCGTTTGCCCATGCCATGGCTTGAGATATAGCAGTTTCAAGTTGGTCTGTTTGGGCAAAATATTTGGTCGTTTGTCCGAAATGATTTACGAGTTTCGTATTATCGGTTCCCAGGCATACCATTCCTTTTACTTTATCTTCTACCAACGTGTCGAGCACGGCATATTCATTGCCTTTATCCACCCCGCCAATGATCAAAATGATGGGTTTGTTGAAGCTATTTAGCGCATAGTAAACAGCATCTACATTGGTCGCTTTGGAGTCATTGATAAATTGAACGCCATTCCACATACCGCAGGGTTCTAGGCGATGCGGTGCGTTTTGAAAACTAGGGAGGTGTTTGATGATGTCCTCCCAAGTCACGCCAGCCGATGTGGCAGCTAATATGGCCGCCGACATATTCATGGCATTATGTGGGCCTTGAATGGGTGCGCTTTCGCGCTGAATATGTCCTGCTTCGAAAATAATTTCGTCCGGGGTGATGGTTGCACTTCCTGTTGCTGGGGCAAAATGAATCTCTTGCTTCTTCGCGGTGGCAGGAATCAACGATTTGTATTGTTGGATTACTTCATCATCACCCCAATAGATGCAGTCTGTTGACGCATCAGCATTTTGAAAAATGCGAAACTTGGAGTGGATGTAATTTTCGAATTTGTATTCGTATCGATCGAGGTGATCAGGAGTTATATTCACTAATACTGCAATATCGGGTGCGAATTGAAAGCACCGATCGAGTTGGAAACTCGAAATTTCCAAGACATACCAGTCGAAGGATTTTTCCAAAACCTGTTTGGCGAAACTCTGGCCTATATTTCCTGCGAGGCCTACATTATATCCCGCTTCTTTTAGCAGGTGATAGGTGAGGAGGGTAGTCGTGGTTTTTCCGTTGGATCCTGTAATCGCAATAATTTTCGCGTCTGTAAATCGCGCGGCATATTCGATTTCAGACACGAGCGAAATGCCTTGTTTTTTTATCGCTTGTACAATGGCTGATTTTTCGGGAATGCCAGGGCTGATGATGATCTCATCCGCTTGTAAAATACGCTCGAGGGTATGTTGGCCTGACTCGAAAGGTATCTGATGTTGGCTTAATTCCGACTGATAGGCAGCTTTCAATTCCCCTTGGTCGGAGAGAAAGACTTGATGTCCTTGGGCTTGCGCTAATAAGGCAGCGCCAACTCCACTTTCACCTCCACCTAATATCACAATCTGGGCCATTGCTGCTTATTTTATTCGAAAATGTTGATAATCAATTTTATCCCAATTTAGAAAATTGTCCCGATTAATTCAAGTGGGGCAGGGGAGCAAACTAAGAAAATCGCCAACAAAAAAAGGCCATCCGTCAGCTGACAGATGGCCTTTTCAATCGTATGATTTGGATTAGACTAAAGCAATACGCTTGAAAGAAGCGATTGTTAATCCTTTTTGAGCCGACTCAACATATTGACGAATCGTGATCGAAGAATCCTTAACGAACTGTTGGTTCAATAAAGTTTGTTCTTTGTAGAACTTCTCTAATTTACCTACAGCGATTTTCTCTAACATAGCTTCTGGCTTACCTTCTTGACGTGCTTGATCTTTTCCGATCTCGATTTCACGCTCAATTGTCTCAGCATCAACGCCGTCTTTGTCTAAAGCGACAGGTTTCATCGCTGTGATTTGCATCGCGATGTCTTTACCTACTTCAGCAACATCAAATCCTTGAACATTTTCGAATGCTACTAGAACACCGATTTTGTTGTTGGAGTGGATGTAAGAAACTACTTTTTCAGCTGTGATATTTTCGTAAGCTGCTAATGTAATTTTTTCACCGATTTTACCAGTAAGTTCGATGATGTGTCCTTCTACGGAACGGCCATCAGCTAAAGGCTCAGCTAATAAATCATGTGCAGATGGAGCGTGAGATTTCACGGCAGCATCTAAGATGTTTTTCGCTAAATCGTTGAAAGCATCAACTTTAGAAACTGGCTCAGTTTCACAAGCAAGGGCAATTAACTTACCGTTTGAGTGATCTGCGTTCATCGCGATTAACACGACACCTTCGTTGGTTTCGTTGTCAGCGCGTTTTGCTGCTACTTTTTGACCTGCTTTGCGAAGGATATCGACTGCAGCTTCGAAGTCACCATTGGCTTCAGTCAAAGCTTTTTTGCAATCCATCATTCCTGCGCCAGTCATTTGGCGTAATTTATTAACGTCTGCGGCTGTAATTGACATAATATGAATATTGTTTATTCTTGTTCTGCTTCTTTTTCGTACTTAGCGGCTACCTTAGCAGCTTCTTG
>JBEEOB010000017.1:0-17876 GCA_041191865.1 Bacteroidota bacterium | reverse complement strand
TTAAAACCGATTGCGGATTTGAGCACTTTGGTGGATTCAGACTTCATCGATTGGGGTGCGACGGATACCTTCGCAACGGAAATCGGTGTGGGTGAATGTGCGGGTGTGATGATCGATTTGGTCGCGACTTTGTTATTTGAATCGGAGGAAAAATACGAATGGACTGCTGCGGCTTTGGAAGACAAACGCTGGGCAGATGCCATCTACCATGCATATTCAGTCTTTATTTCAGCGGCGAAAGCCTTGTTATTGGATAAGTCGGTGACGGTTGCCAATCAAAATGCGGTCATCAACAAGTTTGAAGAGCATTTTGTGACTACGGGCGAATTTGCGATTGAGACTGCGACATTCCCAGAATTGGTTTTGCAGATCAACCAAAATGAACCTTCAGAAGCCTTTGCGAGTCAATTTGCCGCACAAGCGCATAACTTTTTAACTGCTGCCACTTCATTCCGTCAAGCCATCGCATGAAAAATCTCAGCCACTTCAGAAAATTAGAACCGCAACCTCGCCTCACGGTGGTGGGTGCAGGCCCTGGTGATCCCGAATTGATCACGTTGAAGGCGATCAAAGCGATTGCCTCCGCGCAAGCAGTCTTGTACGATGCCTTGGTCGACAAAAGTTTATTGGAGCATTGTTCTGAGAACTGCGAACAAATCTACGTGGGCAAAAAACCCGGTGAAAGTCATTCGCAAACTGCGATCAACGAGCTCATCGTCGAAAAAGCTTATGCCTTAGGACATGTCGTTCGCTTGAAAGGAGGAGACCCTTTCGTGTTCGGCAGAGGACAAGAAGAAATTGAATTCGCGAAATCATATGGCCTTTTGACCGGATATATCCCAGGCATCAGTTCCTCCTATGCAGCGGCTGGCGCAGCGGATATTCCCTTAACGGTTCGCGGCGTGAATGAAAGTTTTTGGGTGATGACGGGTACCAAATCGGACGGCAGCTTGTCGGAAGACTTGAAACTCGGCCTACAATCCTCAGCGACTTTAGTCATTCTCATGGGGATGAATAAATTAGGTGAAATTGCTGCTTTATGCCAACAATTCGGCAAAGGCGAAATCTCAGCTGCCATCATTCAAAACGGAACCATGGCCAATCAGCGCATTGGAATATCGACAGCCGCTGAACTTGAAAATTTGGCAAAAAAAGAAGACCTTCGTAATCCTGCCATCATCGTGATCGGCGAAGTGGTTCGCCACGCGAAGCCGGAGATGTGGGAGAAAATTATAAAAAAAGCGAATAGTTAGCTCGTTATAACCCTAGGCTTTAGCCTAGGGATTCAGACGAAGTCTGACAGCCACCATCCAGCCTTTGGCTGGCCCCAGGTTGAAACCTGGGGTTTAGACAACTTATAACCCTAGACTTTAGCCTGGGGAATCAGAAAACTTATAACCCCAGACTTTAGTCTGGGGAGTAAACAACATCACACCACCATGTCACAAAGACTCAACATCTCGTCCGGTTCCCCATTTGAAGACGTTTTCGGCTATTGCCGTGCGGTAAAAACAGGAAACTTATTGGAAATATCAGGTACCGTTGCCATCATCGATGCAGAAAAAGTAACAGCCGATGATTTCTATGCACAAACCTATAACATCATCGAGCGCATCGCTGTGGTTTTAGAAGAAGCGGGATCATCCATCAACGATGTAGTTCGTACACGTATTTTCACGACGGATATCTCTCAAAATTTGGAAATCGCCCGTGCACATGCACACTTCTTTAAAGATGTTAAACCCACCACAGGTATTTACGAAATCTCAGCCCTAATCGCTCCACAGTACAAAGTGGAAATCGAATTCACGGCGTGGGTTAACTAGATTTATAACCCCAGACTTTAGTCTGGGGCTCTACAGACTTTAGTCTGGGGCAGACATAGGAAGTCTGTATACGCCTCCACCGGCCTCCGTCCGGAATCCCTAGGCTAAAACCTAGGGTTATTATTCACACCAAAAGCCTTTATCACTTGATCAAAGTGTTGATGCTTTTGTTCCTGTGCATAAATATATAATGCAATCTCAGGAACGACAGATTCGCTGACAGAAACGGCATAATACTCTTTGGCCCAAGCAAAGGAATGACTAAAATAATTCTGCTTATTTATCCAAAATGCAGATTCACCTTTCAAAATTTGAATCGTTTGACTTAAAGATAAATCGGGAGGCAATGTGAATAAACAATGAATATGATCATGATAACCATCAATCGAATGAATCCAAATTCCTTTAGAATGTGCGTGCATTCGAATATGTTGGCATATCAAAAAACGAATTTCTTTGATTAAAAGAGGTTTTCGAAATTTAGTGGCCCAAACAGTATGAACTTTAAGATTTGTGTGAGACATGAGAAAATTGATTTTCTCAAAGGTGGCTCTAATTGGAAATTCTCGTTGTAAATAAATTGATATTGATTATCAGCTATTTGATTAAATCCCCTGGTTTTAACCTAGGGTTTACAGACGAAGTCTGAACATCACCCACCGGCCTCCGGCCGGATTCCCTAGACTGAAGCCTAGGGCTATAGACACATCTCGAACTACATCTACCCCACCGACCTCCGGCCGAATCCCTAGGCTGAAGCCTAGGGTTATTATCACACAAGGATTGAAGCCTCCCTTTTCAATAGATTCACATCTATCGGCACCACGCCCAAAAACTCACACACCAAGCCTCCGCCCAGATTCGCGAGCTCCGCGATTTGTGCCGGACTAGCTCCGGCCGCCAAAGCACAGGCCGCAATCGAAATCACCGTATCCCCCGCACCCGAAACATCCGCGATTTGACGAATGTGTGCCGGTATGGCAACCTGCTCTGCACGGAAATCCATGTAAACACCTCGTTCTGAAAGCGTCACGAACAAACCCTCAAAACGCTGCGATTCTTTAAACTTTTTGACAGTCGCAGGCAATGCCAAAGCGCTCAAATCCGAGGCATCCAAGCCCAAACCATCCCGCAACTCATGTAAATTTGGCTTAAACAAAGTTGCCCCTTGGTAAGCAAAGAAATTCTTTTTCTTTGGATCCACGACCGTCGGAATACCCGCCGCTTTCGCCAACCCCATTACTTCCTGGATCAAGCCTTCACTCAACACTCCTTTGTCGTAATCCTCGAAAATAATCACATCAACCGTTGAAATAGCCGCTTTGACTGCCGCTACTAAAGAAGCTTCCGAAGCAGATGAAATCGCCTGCTCCGTTTCCGAGTCGACACGAATTAATTGTTGGGAACCCGCAATCACACGCTCTTTGATGGTTGTAGGCCGACCGGCCTCCTGAATAATTCCATCCACCGACAAGCCTGCATCTTTTAAAATATGTAACAAAGAGGCACCCGTCGCATCATCCCCGATCACGGAGAAAACGATCGGTTTGGCACCTAAACTCGCCACATTCAACACCACATTTCCGGCGCCACCTAAACGCGATTCGCGCTTTACCACATTCACCACCGGCACAGGTGCTTCCGGCGAAATACGCGTCACCTTTCCCCAGGTATAGGCATCCACCATGAGATCCCCAATCACCATGACCCGCAGCTTCGAAAAGCCATCAATAATTTCAGCTAATGCGCTCATAATTTAACCTCCTATGGTCGTCATCGATTCATTGATCACGCCCTTTCTATTTTTTTCAGCCTCAAAACCATCGAGAGGCCGCTTTTGGTATAATCCCATTAAAACATCCCGCAACTCCTCATCCGAAATTCCCTTGCGAAGATACGCTTTCAAATCAAAAACGCCATCATCGTATAAACAGGTTTTCACCTGCCCTTTGGCCGTTAAACGCACCCGATTACACATGCCACAAAAGGTTCGCGAAAAGGCGGCAATAATTCCTAAATCCCCCGCATGTCCAGGTATCTCATAGCGATTCGCCGTTTCGCCACCTTGCATTAAAATCGCCTTTGCCTCTGGGTAAACCGATTTAATTTCCTTTAATATCCGCTCATGATTCCAAAACAAGGTTCCTTCCACCAAGCCCGAACCATTAAAGGGCATCTCCTCAATATATCGCACCGAAACGGGTAGATTTTTGGTCAATGCTGCCAAAGCCAAAATATCTTGTTCATTCTGCCCCTTCATCACCACCGCATTGATTTTCACCTCAAATCCCTCGGCAACAAGGCGAAGTAAATTTTGGTATACCACCTCATAATCATCCCGACGCGTTATCTGCTTAAATCGGTCACGATCCAAAGCATCCAAACTCAAATTCACGGAACGAATACCTAATGCCTTCAACTGGCCAATGTACTCACCAATCAACACACCATTGCTCGTCAAACATACTTCCAAATCCGGCAAAGCCGTGATTTCCGTCAGAAAATCCATCAAGCCATTGCGAACAAATGGCTCACCTCCCGTAATCCGAACTTTGTTGATTCCCATGCCATGCATGACCCGCACGACACGCGCCATTTCCTCCCAAGTCAATAATTCCCGCTCCGGCATGTAGACAATCCCTTCGGCAGGCATGCAATACGAACAACGTAAATTGCAACGATCCGTCACCGCCAGACGTAAATACGTCATCGGCCGACCGTGATTATCCAAGAGTTGATTATCTTTATACATTAGTCTCGCAAATTACGAAAAATATGGCCACCTATACCCTGCTTCTGTTTGGCATTTGCCGCGATCTTCTAAAAAAAGATGAAATATGCATTGAGACGCAGGAGCTCGTGGATGCCGAAACGCTGTTAGCTATTACAAAAAACACGTTTCCAGAACTTAGCCAATTGCCTTCGTTACGCCTTGCGGCCGACCACCATTTCCCCAAACCCGATTTCATCATCGAGGAACGCATGGAAATCGCTTTGATTCCTCCCGTTTCCGGCGGATAATTGCCTTTGATTCCCTACAAAATCAGTAGATTATTTTATCTTTGCTTCCTTAAACGATTTTATGCCCATACAAACGATTTTTTTAGCGCTACTCATCTTGCCTTGGCTTTCCGCTGGGCTTGTTGCTTGGCTCCCTACAAAAATCCAAGTAAATGCATCCATCGTGTTGGCAGGCTTTTTTACCTACCTCGCTTTCAAGGTAGGCCACATGCCGGAAAACATCACGAGCTACCCTTGGTTTACCTTGGGAGGGAATGCCGTGGTGGCTAGTTTTTGGGTAACTAAATCCGCCCAATTATTACTCCTATTGGTCAGCATCGTCGCACTTTTTGTACAGATTTTCTCCAAATCTTACCTCGCGGAAGACCCCAAAATCGGGCGATACTATAGCTATTTACATCTGTTCATCGGGTCCATGACGCTCCTCGTGCTCACGGACCAAATCTACATTTTCTACGGTGCCTGGGAATTAGTAGGTGCTTGCTCCTATCTACTAATTAGCTTTTGGTATCAAAAAGAGGCTCCGATCAAAGCCGCTAAAAAAGCATTTCTATTAAACCGAATCGGGGACATTGCCTTGCTTTTTGGCTTAGTGGGACTCGCTAATTATTTCGGAAGCTCTGTGTTTTCCGGCATGCACGGCAGCGCTCCTGCGCTCATCGGCATCGCAGTCATCGCAGGAGGTATCGGTAAATCTGCTCAATTCCCCTTAATGTCTTGGTTACCTGACGCCATGGAAGGCCCTACACCGGCTTCGGCATTAATCCACGCCGCGACAATGGTGGCAGCCGGGGTGTTTGTTGGCATTCGCGTTTTCCCGTTCATCGGCGAGGAAGCGCATTTATTCATGGGAATAATCGGGGCGATTTCACTGCTTGCCGGTGCGATTTTTGCCTTGTTTCAAAACGATATCAAAAAGGCTTTGGCCTATTCGACCATTTCCCAACTGGGATTAATGTGGCTGGGTATGGGATCGAGTGCATCGCTATTTCACCTCTATGCCCATGGTATTTTTAAAGCAGGACTTTTCTTAACGGCAGGTTCGGTGATTCATTATTTGCATCATCAAAAAGCGACGCATCAAGCAGATGCACAAAGCCTCACAAACATGGGTGGCTTGCGGAAACAACTGCCTTTGAGTTTTGTGGCCTATGTGATTTTTGGGGCAGGGATGTTGGGCATTCCATTTACGAGTGGCTTTTTCAGCAAGGAAAATATTGCGGGATTCTTATGGGATTCCGCACAGCACAGTGCGTATGCAAATTATTATTATGTGCTTTTAGGGGCATTGGCACTCGGCATGATGTTAACGGCGACGTACATGTGCCGACAAATCTATTTGATTTTCTTAGGCCAAAACCGGGAAGGTCACAAGCTCGAGAAATCGAAAACCGATTGGCTGCAAATCATCCCCATCAGTTTACTGATTTTCTTAAGCTTATTTTTCTGGATTTCCCTGAATCCGATGGACGCACATGAATCCGTATTCTTGTCGTTTTTCCACATTGAAAATTACCACATCCCCGAATTTTGGTTGGGGATCACGGCGGGTTCTTGGATCTTAGGATTCGGAATCACCTACCTAACACGCCGTTGGGTTCCAAAAAGAAATTATCAGTTTCTTGGATTCATTTGGCCTAGCTCCTACCGCATTGCGTGGGGATTGGGACAAAAATTCCATCAATTCGACGCACGGATTGTTGATCGTATTGTTGTCAAATTCACGGAATTGCAGGTAATTATTGCCCACTTGAGTGCCTGGGCCGACAAACATTTGGTAGACGGTTCCGTCAGCCTCGTAGCATCCATAAGCCGTGGATTAGGCAAACGCTTGGCCACCTGGCAGTCGGCGCAATTGCACCGCTACTGGTTCTGGGTATTCTTCACTTTGGTTTTCATCCTAATTTACCTTTTGTATTAATGGGAAACTTATCATACATCATTCTATTGCCCTTGCTCGCCTCACTCATCGTGGGATTCGGGAAATTAGGCGCGACGTATAGTCGGCTTGTGGCCATCGGCGTCATCGGAATTCAATTGCTCGTGTTGGCGAAAATCGCCTTGGTTTTTGACCCCTCACAAGTTGGATACCAACTGGTGGAATCGCAAGACTGGATTCATTTGAACCTGGGAAGTTTAGGCCATTTTGTCTCCAAGTATTCCCTCGGCGTGGATGGCTTAAGCATCGGATTGATCTTGCTAACGGGCTTGATTAGCTTCGTGGCCTTGTGGAACTCCAAAGACATCCATGACAAAATCGAGGGCTATTACAGTTTGGTTTTGTTATTGAACGCATCGCTGATGGGTTGTTTTGTTGCGCGGGACATGTTCTTGTTCTACGTCTTCTTTGAATTCATGTTATTGCCGATGTATTTCTTAATCGGAATTTGGGGAGGACCCCGTCGGAATTATGCCTCCTTGAAATTTTTCATTTATACCTTGGTGGGTTCGCTTTTCATTCTAATCGTCATGTTGGGAATCTCTTTGGCCTATATGGATCCAAATGAAACGGCATTAGCTTTTCCAAACTTGGGATTTCATGATTTATCATCCATGCAAACGGCTTTAGCGGCCCATGAAATTGCACCCAATCAAATCGTGCACAGCTTTGATTTACACGTATTAAGTGACCCAAAGAACTGCCAACCGAATAATGTATTCAGTCCTCAATCCGGATTTTTGTTGGGCGGTTTATCTGGCCGCGCTTGGGGTTTTTGGTTATTGTTCATCGGCTTTGCCATCAAATTACCCTTGGTTCCATTACATACTTGGTTACCCGATGCGCACGTGGAAGCACCCACACCTATTTCGGTCTTATTAGCCGGCGTCTTATTGAAAATCGGGGCCTATGGTTGGTTACGCATGGCGATTCCATTCTTTCCTACGGAGGCCGTTGATGCGGCCGGAATCATGGCCGGATTAGGCGTCTTTTCCATTATTTATGGGGCATATAATGCGTTAGCCATGACGGATTTGAAGAAATTAGTGGCCTATTCTTCCGTTTCGCACATGGGTTTTGTGTTGCTCGGAATTGCCTCCTTCACCCCAGAAGGCTGGCAGGGGGCCATCTTCCAATTACTTTCGCATGGAATCTTATCATCCCTGCTTTTCTTGATGGTGGGTGTGTTGTACAGTCGGACAGGCAATCGTCAAATCGACAATTTCTCAGGCTTGGCAACAAAAATGCCTTGGTTCACCGTCGTATCCGGCATTGCGATTTTTGCTTCATTGGGGTTACCGGGATTCTCTGGATTTATTGGCGAATTCTTCAGTTTGATGGGAGCCTTCACGAGTACCCATTTGACACCAATTTATGCGATACTCGGTGGCTTGGGTATTTTATTAGGTGCAGGTTATTTATTATGGACCTTCCAAAAGATCTATTTGGGTGGTTATTTCGTTCGCGAAAGCACGTGGGAATTACCTGATTTAACAATCCTTGAGAAGTTCAGTCTTTTTGGCCTCGGCATCTTGAGTATCATTTTCGGAATTTTCCCAGGAATCATTTTTGAGCTAAGTGAAATTTTTGTAACTAACAGCTTGAATCTTCTATTTCACTAATGAACTCGAACATCCTTCCCCAGTTGGCTAGTTTAGATTTGGCAGAAGCCAATAGCCTCACGCCGATCTTGCAGGGGATGTCGGAGGAGCAACAAACCCAATTCATGTCGATCTACTTGAGCAAGCGCCGGGATCCGGTCTTGATTCTCATCTGTACCTTGGCAGGATTTGTTTGCTTTGCAGGTTTACAGCGTTTTATCACGGATCGCATCGGCCTAGGCTTACTGTATTTTTTTACGGGGGGATTCTTATTGATCGGAACGATTATTGACCTATTTCGTTATAAATCCATTGCACGTACATACAATGAAAAGATTGCTTACCAAACGGCGAGCATCCTTTCTAATTTCAATTAAACCTATCAAACAAAGACTATGAAAAACAATTTGAGTCGGAGAGAAATTCTTAAAAGCTCGGCAGGATTAGCCGGTTTGGGATTATTCGGTTCGTCCATGGAGGATCGCTTTAAGAAAGCGGACATCGCCGTGGGGGCAGACCTAAAAGGCAAAGTACAGCATTCGGCATGTCGCTGGTGTTACGACAAAATTCCATTTGAGGAATTAATCGTGAATGCCAAACGCATAGGCTTGTCATCCATCGAATTAACGGGTCCTGAAGAATGGGACATCTTGAAAAAATACGACATGACCGCGGCAATCGGCTGGGGTAAATACCCGGCGGGCATGAACATTCCAAACTTCTTTAATAAGGTCAAAAACCATGACGCTTTGGTAGGCTTTTACGAAGACATCATTCCGAAGGCGGCAAAAGCTGGCGTAAAAAACATCATCACCTTCTCGGGTAACCGCGATGGCATGAGTGATGAAGATGGTTTGATCAATTGTAAAAAGGGTCTACAACGCATCATGAAGACTGCGGAACGTTATGATGTAACGATTTCGATGGAACTTTTGAACTCCAAAGTAAACCACAAAGATTACCAAGCCGATACCACCGAATGGGGCGCGGCACTTTGTGAGATGGTGGGTTCCGATAAATTCAAATTACTTTACGATATCTACCACATGCAAATCATGGAAGGGGACGTAATTGCTACGATTAAGAAATACTATCCGTATATCTCACACTACCACACAGGCGGTGTTCCGGGACGTAATGAGATCGATGATACGCAAGAGTTGAATTACCGCGCGATTATCAAAGCGATTTATGATACGGGATATAAAGGATACATCGGCCAGGAATTCATTCCGGCTCGTGAAGACAAGATGGCTTCCCTTGCGCAGGCCGTTGGCATCTGCGATATCTAAAAATATCAATTAATTGATTTTCTTGCCAGCCTCCGTCCAACGGGGGCTGGCTTTTTTTATGCCAAATAGTTGATAATTGGTGGTGGGATTCATTTTGGGAATGAGGTTAGTTGGACATTTGGTTTAGTTTCGCTTTGAAGTCCTCAAACTAAAGTCTGAGGTTATAAATAACTTACAATCCTAGGCTTTAGCCTAGGGCTGCCAAAGGCGAAAAAAACTAAAAACCCTAGGCTTTAGCCTAGGGATCCGAAGACGGAAAAATAACCTTAGGCCCTAACCTAGGGCTGCCAAAGGCGAAAAAAACTAATAACCCTAGGCTTTAGCCTAGGGATCCCCAGGTTAAAACCTGGGGCTATAAAACCTAACCCTGATAAAATGAAAACGCTCCTCTTCCTTCTCCTCCCCTTCCTCGCATTCCCTCAATGCCCTCTCATAACCCAACAACCACAATCCCAGGCCGACTGTGATGGCAACTCGATCCGGATGATTGTCGAGAGTAATGGGACCACTTTTCAATGGGAAAAGAAACGGCCACAAGATGCTAGCTTCTCGAATATTACGGGCGCAACACAGGCCAATTACCAAATCATGCCCACGGGCAATTCATCCAATCCGACAGGTACCCAATACCGAGTTAAAGTTGGCATCGGTAGCTGCTACCTCCATTCTGATCCTGCGAGTATCCAATTGCGAAAAATCAATTCCATCCTCAATCCTGCCATTTGCGAACGCGGAAATGGAGTTTTGGAATCCATTCAAACCGAAGGTGCGACCCATTACCAATGGATGCGCTCAATCAATGGGAGTGCTTTTGTGGATATGATAGATGACATTCAATTCCAGGGGACCCAGCAAAATCAACTACAGATTATCCAAGCAACGACAAATCTCGACGGACAAAAATTTAAAATCCGTGTCGATTTCATCGTAAGTGCCAATAATGACAACGAGGGCTCCACCCAAAATCTAAATCAAACACTTACATGCCCAAGAACCTCTTCCGAGATTACTTTACAAATCAAGGCAACCCCAACTCCCCGGCACGCAGCCAATTCATATTCCGGCTGCATCAACCAAGCTTTTCCGGTGAATGCAACAGGCTGTTCCCCCTATACAACACAATGGTATGACGAACAACACAATCTCATAGGAACCGGCGCTAGATTACTTGTGACGCTTCCAGATGAAAGCCCACACCGTTATTTTGCCACTTGCATGAATGCCGGATGCGAAAGTCTGGTATCCTCTGGAACACAAGCACAGGCATTTCCTAAACCCAATCCCCCACAAAATGCGGGTACCCTATCTGAGATATGCCCAGGACTTTCGGTTACATTCAAAGCATCCGGCGGAGTTAATAACATTTGGTATTTGAATACCTCAAGCACAGCTCCCTTGAGTACCGCGACCACCTATACGACCTCAGCTAATCCTGCAAGTAGTCCTTTTACGCGATATGTTTCCCAAAAAATCAATGGCTGTGAAAGCGACCGAACCGCTATTCTAGTTCAAGTGCTTTCGCTTGCTGTTTGCAGCCCAACCGACAGTACAAGCACACCGCCCCCAATCGTGAATCCTCCACCCACTGACTCGACAGAGCAAAACTTACCACAAGTACATTTAAGCTACCAACTCCACCAAAACTGCGAGTCGGGAACCTATGCGCTGAATATACATGGGTGTCATCTCGCCACACAAATCACCATAAACAGGCAAGCGACACTAGTAAGTAATTATTTTGAAAGCTATATTCCGGAAAACACAGAACTACATATCACATGCCCTGAAAGCATCAGTGACCCCCTTGACATTTTACTACCCGGACTTACGCCTCCCGAAATTCCTATTCAAAGCAATTATCAAAATTATGTGTGCGAAGGAGATAAAACGAGTCTAAGCATACAATTGCCCATCGGAGCCCACATGGTCGGCTGGGAATACAATGGTCACCTATTCACACAAACAAAAGACCTGCATGAAACGCTAGCTGCTGGAAATTACCAGGCGATCATCCAACGAAATACATGCACTTATCGAAGTGAATCCATCTACATCGATGTGCATCCCAATCCCGAGATTCCCAAACTCATCAATACAAGAACCAATATCTGTATCGGCGATACGATTTACCTACAAACCACTGTAGCTTACCCATATTATCTTTGGAGCAACCAAAGCACAGCCGCGACGTTCGTAGAAAGCGCCAAACAAGCAGGCAACTTAGACATCGTGGCACAAGTTTCCATGGATGGTACTTGTTGGTCTAACCCCAGCGAAACGATTCATATCCAAGTAAACCCATCTCCCGAAAAACCTCAAATTCTTGTGCAAAAAAACGGCGGATTTTGTCGGGGAGATTCAATCTTACTTTCACTCAACCATACAGGAATGGCGTATAAATGGTCGAACAATGAAATCAATCAACGTATTTATGCTTACAAACCAGAAAGGTATGAGGCGATTTGGCAAGATTCAATGGGCTGTTGGTCTCCACCCAGTGAAGCCGTACAGACCTATTACTACCCAGAGGAACCGCAGCCACACATTCATGCCCTAAATCGGCAGTTTTGTCAAGGTGAATCCGTGACGATATATGCATCTCCAGCCTTTGAATACCGCTGGAGTACGCAAGCAAATAGCGATTCCATCGTGTTGAGAACGAGTGATATCATCTACTTAAAAACACAAAATGAATATGGTTGTTTGTCCCCACCAAGCTTACCGTTGCAGATCATAGCCCAGGGAAATCCCTGGATGCCTAAGCTCAGTCGCTCCGGCATGTACTTCATTCAAGCCACAAATATTGAGCCAGTTACTAAGTATGAATGGAAATTAGATTCACATTTGCTAAAGGACACAACAGCTCAAATCAAAATAAGACAATCCGGTTTCTTCCAAGTTCGGGCAATCAAAAAATATGAACTCAGGGATGCTATCCCCATACAATGTTATTCGCCATATCAAGTGTCAAGTTTTGGCATTTCAGCAGATGACCCAGGTATTCGCTTGTATCCAAATCCCAACAAAGGGGAACTGGTTCAAGTGGAGATTCAAGAAGATTTAAGCAATGTAGACGTAGCATTGTATAGTCTACAAGGAAAACAACTCAAGCGATGGCAATTGAGCGACACGCGGCTTGCGCATTCACTTCAGCTCGAACAAATCCCAACGGGCAGTTATGTATTACAGTTTTATGCCCAACAATGGTCACGAGAAAAGCGAATTTTCATAGTTTCCGATTGACATAAAATACTTGGGCAATTATCTTTGTAATAAATCGGGATGTAGCGCAGTCCGGTAGCGTACACGTCTGGGGGGCGTGTGGTCGCAGGTTCAAATCCTGTCATCCCGACAATAAAAAGGCCAGTGAATACTGGCCTTTCTACTTATTCATAAATTCCTTTAGCGATTTTCTCGCTGATGGCTTTAGGTGCCACCCAGGCTAGAAATGCCCCGAGCTTATTGACCATACCTGTTATCACCTCGATCTTTTTTGCAAACATACCATCTACAGCTAATTTCGCTACAGACGCTGGCGTCATCGTTACTTTCTCAGCAGCCTTTCTTGCCTTATCTTGCAGATTCGCACGATCATTGAAGTTGGTCGTCGTCGCACCTGGACTCACGACCGTCACGGAAATGCCTTTCTCTTTCCATTCATGGTATAAACCACGCGAGAAGTTCAATACAAACACTTTAGTTGCGGCATATAAACTCATGTTTGGAATAGCCTGATAGGCCGTTGAGCTTGCAATATTGAGCACGTAAGCCTGCCCTTTCCCCACTAGGTAAGGATAAAATTTTTGGCACATTTCAACCAAAGCATGCATGTTCACTTGCATCATCTTTTGATTATCTTCGAAACTGTATTGCTCGAACTGTCCCACTAAACCATAACCTGCGTTATTCACTAAGATTCGTAAGTCAACTTGTTTCTCTTCCACCCAAGCAATGATACGGTCAACGGAACCGGTTTCTGATAAATCAGCAACGAGGTAATCTACTTTCAATCCATATTTCTTTTCAAATTCTTCTTTGACCATTTGAAGTTCGTACGAGTTACGAGCGATGAGGAATAAATCATAGCCTTTGCTGGCTAGTTCATTCGCTATCTCTTTCCCAATTCCTTTACTTGCTCCTGTAATTAATGCGTAAGCCATAATGTAGGTATTTAAAAAAAAGAAGCCCATTGCTGGGCTTCTTTAACTATTTATTTCTTTGGTGCTGCAACAGGTGCAGCAGCTGGTGTCGGGTTAAAGTAGGCTTTAATATCGACATCATCCGGTTTGATTTCTTGCGCTTTCGTGAACAATTCCTTCACTTTAGCTTCATCCTTCGTTACCGATAAATGATAACCCCCTAAGAATTTATAGGCTTCAAACAATTGATTCTTATCTTCCTTGTATTGACCTTTCTCAGCACGTTGTGTGTCAACTGCCGCTAAGAATTTCTCATAGAAAGGAGCACCTAACCATTTAGTCCCAGTATAATCAATCAAGTTATTTGTACGAGCACGGTTAATGTAGAATGGAGGCCATTTGTCATTAATTTCAATGGCTTTAGCGAACATGGAATCTGCACGCATCGCCATCGCTGGACGAGCAATCGTATCTGCTTTGTTGATGAAAGCAGATGTCAAATAGTAATCCATTGCAACTTTGAAATAATCACCTGATCCTACATTTTGCGCTTTCTTCACTTTCCACTGAATAGAATTCAAACCAGCAGCAGCTGCGTCTGCATAACGTTTTTGCTTGTAACGAACATCGTGAATGATTGAATACACGTTGTTATTCGTATCCAAAGGAGCAGCACGTTCTAAGTAAAGCAATGCCAATGAATCTTTCCCTAATCCTTGGTAACCTTTACCGAAATACAAATCATCCATGAAGTAAGGCTTAACACCTTTCTTCACCATACCGTCTAAGTTATCAATACCTTGTTGGAAATTACCCATCTCAACATTTGAATAACCACGCATACGGTAGATATCATTATCTTGAACACCTTTCTTATCAGCCTCATCCGTAAACTTCATTGCTCCCTCATAATCTTTGGATAAGAACAATAACTTAGCTGTTTCTAAAGTCACTTGAGGAGTTGCTTCAGCCTTCTCTAAATAACGACGGAAGTAACGTGATGCATTTTTGTATTGGCTACCCACGATTAAGTACTCACCATACTTACGTAATGCAGGCGCATAGTTTGAATCTAAATCGATTGCCTCTTTGTAACGAGATTGTGTCTCTTTGTAGTTTTTACCACGTAAGTATACCGTTCCAATTTTAACTTTCGCCTTGATGTTACGAGGCTCTTGTGCAATAGCATTCTCATAAGCAGTTACGGCATTACCACCGTCATTCTTAATCAAAAATGCGTCGCCTTTCACGATATAATGATCTGCAGTAGGCAATTTCTTATCCTTCATCATACGATCTTGAATCGCATCAATCAAGCGAATAGCTTCTGCAGGATCGTTATTAGACGCATTGAACGTCTCTTCTTTCCCTAAAATGTAGTACATAGAATAGGCTTCCGCGATACGGAACATCACATCGATGTTTTTATTTTTAGTTTCAGCAAGAATACGATCAAACTCCGGCTTAGCTTCATTAACCTTATTTTGGCCAACTAAAATAGAAGCCAAACCTACTTGGTTCAAATAATTTTTTGGATCAGCTGCTTTTCCAGCTTCAAATGCCTTACGAGCATTATCCCAATCACGTTGATTCAAGAAATAGTATCCTAAATAGAAATAATTTTCACCCGTCGGCTGAGCAGCTACTAAACCCTCAAAAACTTGCTTTGCCCGACTAGGCTGATGGCGATCCATCATATGCAAACCATCTTGAATTGTTTGCCCGAAAGCCAAATTGGTCAACAACAAACCAATTCCCAAAAGCCACGATTTCATTTTCATCATTGTAAGTAAATATTTTGTTTAAATAGTATTTTTCTTAGGCGTAAACATTGAAATAATTCAACTAATTACTTTAAAAGTTTAATAAATTTTGAATCACAAATATACTACTATTTCTCTAAAAAAGTCAAGCATATAAGGGACAAATTAGCCTTTATTGACTGATTTGATACTGTCGAATCGTGATAGGGCGGGTCAAAGGAATTAAGCCTGATTTCAAAACGATCAACTGACCCATGTCTCCACAAACATAATTTACAAATCCCGTACCCAAACCAAGGTAAGATTCTTTTAAAATGATCTTCACCTCCCGACGAAGTGGATACTTTTTCAAGGCTAGATTATAACCAAAAGGTTGGTAAAATTCAGCTTTGGGTAAACTCGATTCCTTCGCGACAGACATGACATTGACAGAACGAATAAATCCAAGCGAAGTTGGATTATCCCCATCACTAATCCAATTGGACCCAATGATTCCCATAGCATTTGGATGCGACTTAACATATTCAATAACGTCCTTATTAGAACCCGCTGCTGAAACGGCTAAACCACTATTTCCTAAGCCGAACAAATCAACCAGAAATTTAATGTTACTTGAATTAGCCTTATCAACGACCAATTCAACATCCCCAGAACGGGAAGCTCCAATCGATTTCCATGTTTTTTGTTTACCTGCCAACAAAGCTTTCAGCTGGTCTAAACCAATTAAGGTATCCTTGTTGCTAGCATGCACGAGTAAAGCGATGCCATCAGCAGCAAACTTAAAACTACGGTAGGTGATTTTTTCACGCGTGAAAACGGCTTTCTCGGCCTCGGTTAGCTCTCGCGTGACAACAGCCCCACGCACCTTATCGTTAAGCAAATCAGCAATTGCCTCGTTCTCAGGCTTGAATTGCAAATGGATATTAGCAAAATGGTAATTATCGCGAAAGGCAACTTTTTCCGCTTCCACCACGCGCTGGAAAGACTCATCCACCCCAAGACTAATCGTCCCGGTTGTTGGACCATCTTTCACTTCCGACTTATTAGTACCGCAACTCATCATGACAGTGGTAATAAGTAAACTACCTAGGATATTATTTGTCCTCATATTCAGCATATTCTTTAGATTCATCAGCCTCCCGAAAATACAAATAAGCTCGCCAAATCCGAAACAATCCGTAGAGAATGAATAAAATTCCGAGTAATAAAACAATAGGGACCGCATTCCAAGTTCCGAGGTCAAAAGAAGACCAAAAAGCGACATAAGCTCCCAATAAGGTATAGGCAAATGCGACAAAAACACGGAAAGAAATATTTACCCAAAGGGCCATGGATCGTTTCATAATGGAGTTTAAACAATCAGACCTGCCAAATGTACATTTAGCAGGTCTGACATGAATTTTCAATAAAATTACTCAGATAACACGAACGTGATCGGTTGAGTAAATCGAGAACGTACTGGGCGACCCGATTGCTTACCAGGAGTCCATCTTGGTACCGATTTAATTACACGAACGGCTTCTTCGTCGCAACCGAAACCTACAGATTTCAAAACAGTAACGTCTTGGATTGTACCGTCAGTGTTCACAACGAACTGAACGTATACTTTACCTCCCACGTTAGCACGTTGTGCAGCTGATGGGTAACGTAGGTTTTTCTGCAAGAAGGAACCGAATGCACGAGGACCTCCAGGGAATTCTGCTTGCTGCTCAACTGCTGTAAAGATTTCATCTTCAGCTGGTTTTGGCGGCTCTACTGGCTCAGCACCTTTTGCATCTGGATCTACCGGTGGCTCATACGTTTCCGTTTCACCTTTAACCGATTCAGCTGCTGTATTACCCTTAACCTCTTCAGGTGGCGGCTCAGGCTTCGTTACTTCCTCGTCATGCTTGATTTCTGGAGGTAAGAATTTCGTCGTAGTCACCTTAGGAATTTCTTTGGGTGGTGGCGGTGGTGGTGGTGGAGGCAACTCAACCTTTTTGGTTGGAGCTGGCTTGTCCAGTTTCATTACTTCAGCAGTCACCTCAGTCTTTTCCTCTGATTCTGCAGTCAACTGTTTCCAGAAAGCTGCGATCAAAAGAGCACCGACAAAGAGTGCAGAGCCTAGTAATACCGACCGCTTCATTACTTTAGGATATGTCTTCCGAAGAACAAAAGCACCGAATTCACGGTTTTTGTCTTTGAAGATAATATCGTCCAAAGTAGCATTTTGGCTTATTACTTGTGACATAATATTCGTTTAATTTAAAATTAATTTAATAGGTCTATTTACCTGATCGTTTAATCAAAGCTTCC
>JBEEOB010000016.1:0-4572 GCA_041191865.1 Bacteroidota bacterium | reverse complement strand
TAAATGCGTTTCGCCTGTTTGACTATCTACTGCCAATTGCTTTGGTGTTCCGAAATCATGTGCTCTACGAGTATCACGACGTGTTGTAGAATGTCTTCGTTTAGGATGTGCCATGGTATTTGTTAATTAATTTTATTTTAAATCTTTTAGTTTTTGAAGTGCTGCCCAGCGAGGATCTATTGCCTCCTCTGTTTGTGATGCAGGTTTTTCATCTGCCCGATCTGTCGTGTAGATAAATACATCTTCCGATGCTAAATCTTCTTCCGCCAAAAAGCGAGGATGCAACTTTTTCATCGGCACTTCTAATGCAATGAAATCGAAAATATCCTGCGACAAATCAAGTTTTGGTTCTTTTCTGTCTAATAAAAACAGATTGTCTCCTAAATCTTCTGAATGATCCGAATACTTAAAAATAAGCTTCTCGTTTACCTCAAACGGGTAATCAAAGACCTCCAATGAACGATCACAAATCAGTTCAGTCGAGCCCGTAATCCTCAGTTGTACCTGTATCATTAATGCCGACTTCGTTAAGTCAGCACTTGCTTCAAATGTGCCTTTTTCAACCCAATCTTGCTCAAAAGCAGCAAAAAACGCGTCGTCACCGCTAAATGTGTAGTGATACGATTTGTCCTCTAAAGCTATAATAGGTATCTGAAATGCTTCTAATACTTTCATGTTGACCTTGCTTGAAAAAAGGAATGCAAAATTAGGTAATTTTTTGGAAACAACAAGTGATGCGTTTACCTTTTTCATAAAATCTTCCGACCTTTGATTCTATGAAACGTTTGAATGGGGCATGGATTGCCTATTGGCTTGTATTTCTCTTGTTTGAAATCATCGTGGCGCGATATATTGCCGTGTTTGATCGGTTTGACCAAATGCGGATCATCAATAATTGGCATGCTTTTAACTTGGATTACTTTTTTCGATTGCTTACATTTTTGGGAGAATTGCTGGTACCTGTGCTCGTGATCATGCTGTTCATCTATAAGAAACGCGCCTGGTTGAAGCCATTTTTGTTTTCCTACGCGCTTTCAACGCTTATCGTTCAAGGCTTAAAGCATTTTGTTTTCGCTGCGGCTTTGCGACCCTTCGCTTATTTTAAGGCGGTGGATATACCTTGGTATTTAGTACCTGGTGTTGATATCCATGAACACAACAGCTTTCCTTCGGGCCATACGGCAGCAGCTTGGTTCTGTTTTATGTGGATCGCTTTGTACATTAATAAACGTTGGGCTGGGATTTTAATGGCTTTTTTGGCCTGTGGTGTAGGCATTTCTCGGGTATATTTATTTCAGCATTTCCCGATTGATGTCGCTTTTGGCGCTTTGATTGGTATCAGTTGTTCATCGATTTTCTATTATATATATCATGAAAATATTGCAGCGTAGCCCTTATTTGTTCTGGGTCCTTGTAGGTTGCTTGGTTTATATTCCCTGTTTAGGGTCTTCTCAATTATTTGATTGGGATGAAATTAATTTCGCTGAATCGGCGCGGGAAATGTTGGTGACAGGCGATTATTTATCTGTACAAATTAATTTTCAGCCATTTTGGGAGAAGCCTCCCGTCTTCATGTGGTTGCAAGTCTTGAGTTTTCAGTTTTTCGGAACATTTACGGAAAATGCTTGGACTTCGATGGAATTTGCGGCACGTTTTCCGAATGCCCTTGTTGGGATTGTTACGCTTCTAATTGTATTCCGAATCGGTAAGAAGCATGTTTCAGACTCATTCGGGCATTTATGGGCATTTTCCTATCTAGCTGCCATGACCCCGCATGTTTATGCGAGTTCAGGAATTATTGATCCGCTTTTTAATCTCTTTATCTTCTTGGGGATTTATTGCTATTCACAGTTTTACACACAAGCTCACTCCATCCGTTGGTCGATTTATGCAGGTCTTTGTATAGGCATGGGCATGTTGACCAAAGGTCCCGTTGCTTTATTGTTGTGGGGGGCAACTTTGTTGGTCTTCGGGATTTGGCAACAAGTTTGGAAGTCAAAACCTATTTCACGCTTGTTTTTTGGCGCGTGCTTGTCAGGAATCCTCGCGGTCTTGCTTTTCGCATCCTGGTACGCGATGATCATTCTGAAATTCGGATGGGGGATTTGGAATGATTTTGTGGCCTATCAAATTCGGTTGATGACGACAGGGGATGCGGGGCATGGGCAGCCGGTTTATTACCATGTGATCGTCTTGCTGCTGGGATGTTTGCCGATTTCCATTTGGGCAGGAGCGCGATTGCTTCGGAGAAAATCGTCGGATGAAACGATCGATTTGTCTCGTTGGATGCAGGTGCTGTTTTGGGTTGTGTTGGTGGTTTTCAGCTTGGTTAAGACGAAGATTATTCATTATTCTTCGATGTGTTGGATACCGTTAACCTATTTTTCTGCCCAAGTACTCACAGAATTCCAATTGGGCCAATGGACATGGAAGCGTTCCTATTCATTCGCGTTGGGTATTGTTGGAATGCTTTTTGGTGTGGTACTAACCTTGGTTCCCTTGATCGGAATGTATGCGGCTGAGGCTTCTGTATACATCAAAGATGCCTTTGTACAGGGAAATTTACAGGCGCCTGTGTATTGGGCGGGTTGGGAATGGCTGATAGGCTTGACTTTTGTGTTGCTGGTTTTGTGGACGATTGTACGGCGTGAAGTGGGTTTCCAACAGATCATTCGATTGATGCAGGGAAGTGTTATGCTGATGATGTGTTTTATGGCAGTTGTTTTGCCTAAGATTGCGGGATATACCCAAGCGACGCCTATTGATTTTTATGTTGCGCACGTGGGCCAAGAGGTTTACATCGAACCATTAGGCTTTAAATCGTTTGCCCATTTATTGTATTTTCAGAAACAGGGGCCAAGCCCAACGGGTGAGGTTTTAATGCAAAAATCCTCGACAGACCGTCCATCGTATTTTGTGATGAAGTTGGATGCCGAGGATCGTTATAAGTATCACCCTCATTTGCAATTAATCAAAGAGGAGAATGGGTTCCTATTTTACAAACATGTGAACTAGTTGCCGTTCGGGAAAAAGAATGCACTTTCAATGGCTGCATTTTCATCAGAATCAGAACCATGAATGGCGTTAGAACTTAATGAGCGAGCATAACGCTTGCGAATCGTTCCTTCTGCTGCTTTCGCTGGATCTGTTGCGCCAATTAATTCGCGGAAATCTGCTACGGCATTCTCCTTTTCCAAGATCATGGGAACGATTGGATTGGATGACATGTATTCGCACAATTCGCCATAAAATGGGCGATCTTTATGAATCTCGTAGAATTTACCAGCCTCTTCAGGCGTTAAGTGTACTTTTTTAATGGCTACAATGCGGTAACCCGCTTCTTCAATTTGTTGGATGATTGGCCCAGTAAACCCGTCAATGACTGCATCAGGCTTAACCATGGTAAATGTTCTATTTGTTGGCATTACGTTTTTTTTACAAATTTATCTCTAACTTTGCGAACGCCCAAATTTGTCGGGCGATACGTATTTTTATGTCTTCTATTTCTGCGCTCCGCGCCTTATTAATTCCTGGTCAATCCGTTGTCATTACGACGCATTTTAATCCTGATTCTGATGCTATTGGTTCGAGTTTAGCTTGGCAGAAGTATTTGACTAAGAAGGGTTTGCGGGTTGATGTTGTCGTGCCATCTAGTTTGTCAAGGAACCTGACCTGGATGCCCGGTGCTGATGCTGTGTTGGACTTTGAAAATATCTTACACAAGCCTACGATTGAATCGAAAATTCAGTCGGCAGATTGGCTATTTTGCCTCGATTTTTCCGGCATGCAGCGTTTACATGGACTTGCGAATTGGGTAAAGTCGGCCCGCTGTCAAAAAGTGGTTATCGATCATCATCTAGATCCCGAGGATTTTGCGGATTATTATTACCATCGTACGATAGCGGCGTCCACCTGTGAGTTGATCTTTGATTTAATTACGGAATGGGGAGATGCGTCTTTGATCGACGAGGAGATGGGTTCGTGCATGTATTCAGGCATTATGACGGATACGGGATCTTTCCGACATCCCAATACGACGGCTCACGTGCATGAGGTAGTTGCGGAATTGATTAATAAGGGAGTAAATACCAATGCAGTTCATCGCAAGGTATTTGATTCGGCGAGTTTACATCGCTTGCGTTTTTTGGGGCATGTGCTAGCAAACCGTTTGGAATATTTACCTGAATACCATTTGGCATTGTTGTGGATAACGGAAGAAGACCAAAAGCAATTTAATTCACAGGCGGGCGATACGGAGGGTATGGTGAATTATGGATTGCAGTTGGAAGGAGCCGTTTGGTCGATTTGTATGATTCAACGTCCTGATGGCGTGAAGTTGTCATTCCGGTCCATTGAACCTTTTGCGGTCAATACATTTGCTTCGACTTATTTTGAGGGAGGAGGGCATAAAAATGCATCCGGCGGAAGATTTTCTCCGGGAGGTATAGAAGAAGCGAAGGAAAAATTAAAGGAAGTGTTACCTTTGTATCTTTCTGAAATTAAACGAGTTAAAAATTTATAAAAATAAACAAATAATCATGCGTAAATCGATTGGATTACTAGCTGTAGCTG
>JBEEOB010000015.1:0-3468 GCA_041191865.1 Bacteroidota bacterium | reverse complement strand
CGGCCCAGGAGACAGCATGAATTGTCGCCCATGCTGAAGGGGAGGTATTGGCTACTTCGCCCGATATCCGAATATTTCCTTGTTGGCGGATATAACTAAGCGATGTATTCAAGAGTGTATTTCCCCGCCAATCTAAAGGATTACTCGGTTGGAAGGCGTAATTCCACCGCGTAATTGTCTGTGCAACTGACCATTCCGTCTGTTTTCCTCGATAGCGCAAATTAATTCCTGTGGCGTTTTCCTTGAGTCGATTTTGCTGGCCTATTTCCGTTGCCGTACGGTGCAAGCCATCGAATTGGAAAGCACGGAAATAACTGCTGTCCTTTGAAAGAATGAGGTCCTTATTACGAATTGAAAAATATACTTGACCTTGAAGTTGGCGAAAAGTTGCTTGAAGGTTCGCCCCACGGTAAAACTCCGACTCGCCTGAAGATGTATATGCCATGGCTCCCCCATGAAATTTTTGCGTGGCGCGAATGCTCTCATAGCTTTTGCCTAAGGAAAAAGAACCCGACTGTACGAGCCCTTGGCCCCATTGGTTGATAAAGTCGCCTAGAATCAATTTAACGATGCCTCTCGTGTCTTTTATTTCAACAAAAGCACTGATGAAATCATTGTAATTTTGCTCTCCCGCATCTTTTGAACTTAAGATCCCTCCTCGAATGTGGCTATTCCAAGTGCCGCGATAACGAAAAAGGGTATTGAGCGGGTTCCCGCTATATCGTACTTTACTTCTTGCGGTTGGTAAAGAAAATCCATTTTTTTGTTCCAATGTATTTTCGATGCGCAAGATGATTTGCTGCTTCGTGTTTTCAGCTACATGCCAATGCGGTGGATTAATTCTACAAATGAACAATGCTTGAATTGCCCGAAGTGTAGGGATATCCCAATCTGGGATGGTCTGCAATTCATATAGGGATATATACCTGCCGATGCGCGTTCGGTGTTTGATGAAGGTTTCAATTTGTCGGGCAGAGATTATGCCCATTGCTAACAATTCTGCTTCGGATACGTCGTTGATGTCGATCGGATTTTGCTGGTAATAGGTGAGTATGCCTTGTTTTTCCTCGGTTTGATCCGAGGATTGTTGCGCGCTGATGACGTAGGGGAGGAGCCAACAAATAAAAATGAGCTGTTTCAAGTTTTTTTTCTTGAAACTAGCTCATGAATATTGTTTGTCTAGAAAGTTAACTGATAATGAAAATCAGTTAACTGAATTTTCGTTCGATGAGTAACATTAACTCTTGTGAAGCTGAGGATTCAGGAAAATCATAGCGTTCCTCAATGGCATTTTTCCAGCCTGATGCGCTTACTTCAAAATCAACAAATTCGATGAATTGGCTGAATTGCTCAGCATTCCCATCAAATAATTCTTGGATGAAATTTAATCGTTGAAATAAAGAAATACTTTCAGCGAGTGATGAAGTCATTTGATTGGCTACGAGGTTCTTCAACGAATGATCATCTACTTGAATCGTATCAAGTACTTTTTCTTCTTTTGAATCCGCTAACATTTCTTGGATGCTTTGAACTTTACCTTCTGCTGGGCTTAAATCGCTCAGGCTTGGTAATTCATTGGATACCTCAAAATAATCTGGCGTCGTTTGGGTCGTTAATTCAAGTTCCGAATCCTCCCAAGCCACCGCTTGCAGGTCATTTTCTTCGATTTCAATCGTAGGTGTTAATGATTCTTCTAGCTCGATCTCTTCCTCCTCCGGCAAATCTTCCAAGGAATCGGATGGGCGCTCATAGAATACTTCGGCATTTAGTAAATCTGCGAAACTTGGCACTTCGGGATGAGCCACTTCATTTTGTCCTCCCAATGCCTGAATCCAATCCATCCAAACTTGTTCCGGCAATTGGACTTGCATCAAAAGCGTTTGGGCGATTGAATTCCATTTTTCTTGCATACGCAGATTTGACCAATCAAAGTTGGGCAACTTCTCCACGATCACTTCGCTCGTCAATTGTTGCATTAACTCGGCTTGAATGCTTGCGAGAATCATGGGGTCGCAATCGAGCGAAAGAACTTCTTGAAAACTTAAGGTTTGACCTTGTTGGTTCCAGTAATGTAAGAAAATGTTCGGTTTCATACGCTTATTGATTGATTTTTAGCGCTTCGCAAGCTTTCATGGCCGCATTTTGCTCGGCCTTTTTCTTCGAATAGCCTTTGCCTTCCGCTATTTTCTCGTTTTCTAAGAGCACAAATGCTGTAAATTCTTTATCGTGGTGGACACCTTCTTCGTCCAGTGTGAATTGTACTTTTTTACCTTCTTTTTGTGCCCATTCGATTAAAATTGACTTGAAGTTCGGGTTGTTTTGAACGACGGTGTCTAAATCGAAATACTGGGTTAGTATTTTTTGTGTGATAAATTTTTGGGTAAAGCCAAAGCCTTTGTCCAAATATACCGCGCCTATAAATGCTTCTAATGCGTCTCCATACATACTTGAGCGCGAAAGCGATGTCTTCCGTTGGTTTTCGTACTCGATCACCTCCTCGAGGCCTAATTTTCTTCCGAGTACATTAAGAGATTCCCGACTTACCATTCGCGAACGTATTTCGGTTAAGAATCCTTCATCTTTGAATGGGAATTTTCGGAACAAATACGCTGCAGTGATCATCCCCAAGACGGAGTCGCCAAGGAATTCCAAACGTTCGTTGGACTCTTTGTAGGACTTCGAAGCAGATTCGCGGGATGCGGAGGCATGTAAAAAGGCTAATCGGTATAATTCTAGATTAGACGGATTAGCCCCTATAAGGTGTTTGACAGATTTATAAAGGTGTTTCTCGCGTTCATCTTGGGAATGTAAGCCGAACCAGGTCAACGGAGAAAGTAACTTCATAAATTAAATTTTTCTAAAGATGACAGTTGCATTGTGGCCACCAAAACCGAAGCCATTGCTTAATGCAACATCAATTTTACGTGCTTTACCTACGTTTTCTGTTAAGTCAATGCGTTGATCAATTTCTGGATCACGGTTGAATACGTTAATGGTAGGAGGGACGAATTGATTTTTGATTGCTAGGACAGATGCAACGGCCTCAACAGCTCCTGCTCCTCCTAGTAAGTGACCTGTCATTGATTTCGTTGAAGAAATAGCCATGTTGTAAGCGTGTTCTCCAAAGCAATCAACGATGGCTTTAATTTCTTGTGGATCACCAATCGGTGTTGATGTTCCGTGTGTATTGATGTAATCAACCTCTTCAGGTTTGATTTGTGCATCTTCCAATGCGTCTTGCATCGACAATAAAGCACCATATCCATCCGGATGTGGGGCTGTAATGTGGTAAGCATCTGATGAGAAACCTCCACCAATTAATTCCGCGTAGATTTTTGCACCACGTGCTTTTGCGTGCTCGTATTCTTCTAAAACCAATGCACCTGCACCTTCACCTACGACAAAACCATCACGGTCTACGTCATAAGGACGAGAAGCAGTAGTTGGATCATCGTTGCGTGTTGACAT
>JBEEOB010000014.1:0-33731 GCA_041191865.1 Bacteroidota bacterium | reverse complement strand
TGTTCCTCTGCATTCAGTTCTTTGGGAGCAATGTCCAAAAGCAATACCTGAACGCCAATGTTTGCGAAATGACAGGCGATGCGAGAGCCCATAATTCCAGAGCCAAGGATGGCTACGCGTTTAATGGAACGATTCATGTTAATAATTTTGAGGTGTTTTTCAGACTTGATTGATGAGGTCTTTCAGCTCAGCTAAGTCTAACGCAGTAAATATAAAGAAAAAACAAAATGTTATGCAAGCATACTAAATAAAATATCAGTAAAAATCCCCCTGGGTTCGCCAGGGGGATTAACATATTCAATGAATTGATTTTAGGATGCGTAACTCGAAGTCGGTTCGCATGCGCAAACCAAGTTACGGTCACCAAATGCTGAATCAATACGTGATACTGCTGGCCAGAATTTATTGGCTTTCACATAAGGAAGCGGGAATACAGCTTCCTCGCGTGTGTAGACTTTATCCCAGTCGGCAACCAACACACGACTTTGTGTATGTGGTGCGTTCTTCAATAAGTTATTTGTCTTTTCTACGCGGCCTTCTTCAATCGCGCGAATCTCCGCACGAATGCTTAACAAGGCGTCGCAGAAGCGATCTAATTCCTCTTTGCTCTCGGACTCAGTTGGCTCGATCATCAAGGTACCAGCTACTGGGAAAGAAAGGGTAGGTGCGTGGAATCCGTAATCCATCAAACGTTTCGCGATGTCCTCCGCTTCTACAGCCGCAGAAATTTTGAACGGTCGGCAATCCACAATCATCTCATGTGCACAACGCCCTTGCGAGCCTGTGTATAAGATTGGGAATTCTTTTTCTAAACGGGCTTTGATATAGTTCGCATTTAAGATCGCTGTTTTAGTAGCCATCGTTAAGCCTTCCCCACCCATCATTGCGATGTAGGCGTATGAGATAGCCAAGATAGAAGCTGAACCTACTGGTGCTGCCGAAACGGCGCCGTGTGCGGGTGCTTCTACCGAATCTGTGATGACGTGACCGGGTAAGAATGGTACCAATTGCGGTGCCACACCGATAGGTCCCATCCCTGGGCCACCGCCTCCGTGTGGAATACAAAAGGTCTTATGTAAGTTCAAATGACATACGTCGGCGCCAATGCGTGCTGGAGAGGTTAAACCTACCTGCGCGTTCATATTTGCACCATCCATGTATACTTGACCACCAAACTCATGAATCATGGCACAAATATCAATGATGCTCTCTTCGAACACGCCATGCGTACTTGGATAAGTAACCATTAAGCATGCCAAATCATCTTTATGCTCTTCAGCTTTGGCACGTAATGCCGCCACATCAATATTTCCATTTTCATCACAAGGAGTTACGATCACCTTCATACCTGCCATAACTGCAGAAGCTGGATTCGTACCGTGTGCTGATGATGGAATAAGCGCGATGTTCCGATGTGAATTTCCGCGTGATGCATGGTAAGCGCGAATGACCATTAAGCCCGCATATTCGCCTTGTGCACCTGAGTTCGGTTGCATCGACATCGCCGCAAAACCTGTGATTTCACATAGCCAAGCGCTTAATTCCGTAATCATTTGTTGGTACCCACGTGTCTGAAACGCCGGTGCAAATGGATGCATTTTGCCCATTTCAGGCCATGTCACCGGAATCATTTCGGTCGTCGCATTCAATTTCATGGTACATGAACCCAAGGAAATCATCGAATGAACCATCGATAAATCTTTGGATTCTAATGACTTCAAATAACGCAACATGCCATGTTCTGAATGATAGCGATTGAACACGTCATGCGACATGAAAGCCGACGTACGGGTTAACGATGCTGGAATGTCCCAAGCAACAGTCAATTCATCTCCTAAGATGCGTTGGCCCTGAGCACGTTGGAAAAATGCCAAAATCTCAATCACATCATCTTCTGATGTTGTCTCATCTAAGGCGATGCTTAACTTATTTGCATCGTTTTTATAGTATCTAAAATTACGCGCTGACTCCTCTGCGTATTCGCGAATTTCCTCCGTTTGAGAACCCGTGATTACCGTTAAGGTGTCGAAGTGTTGTGAGTTTTCTAAGCTGTAGCCCAATTTTTTCAAACCAGCTGCCAACAATTCCGTTAATCCATAAACGCGTGAAGCAATTTTCTTTAAGCCTTCGGGTCCGTGGTAGATTGAATAAGCCGCTGCCATGATCGACAACAATACTTGTGCTGTACAGATATTCGAAGTTGCTTTCTCGCGACGAATATGTTGCTCACGTGTTTGAAGCGCCATGCGAAGTGCACGATTTCCTTCAGCATCTACGGAAACTCCGATGATACGACCTGGAATGCTACGCTTGTATTTTTCTTTTGTTGCAAAGAAAGCGGCATGTGGACCACCGAATCCCATCGGTACACCAAAACGTTGCGAACTTCCCACAACGACATCGGCTCCCCATTCACCTGGAGGCGTCAACAAAGTCAAGGCTAATAAATCTGCCGCAACGACGATTTGTAGATTTTGTTCTTTGGCAGCACTTACGAAAGCAGCGTAATCAAATACCTCACCGTTTGCCGCAGGGTATTGTAAAACGATTCCGTAATATTTAGGATCTGTTAAGTCAATTTTGGTATGATCTCCTACTTCAATTTCGATGCCGATCGGTTCTGCACGTGTTATCAATAAATCGATGGTTTGCGGAAGGCAAAGCGACGAAACGAAAAGTGTTTCCGCATTTGCGCGTTCAGCTGGGCGCTGGCCATAGAGCATCGTCATGGCTTCCGCGGCAGCAGTTCCTTCATCTAAAAGGGAGGCGTTCGCAAGTTCCATGCCTGTTAGATCGATGATCATCGTTTGGTAGTTCAATAACATTTCCAAACGACCTTGTGCGATTTCTGCTTGATATGGCGTGTAGGCCGTGTACCAAGAAGGATTTTCCAAAATATTACGCAAAATCACGGTTGGCGTGAAGGTATCAAAATACCCTAGGCCGATGTGGCTTTTGAAGATTTTGTTTTGTCCCATGATTTGTTTGAAATCCCGTAAGAATTCAAACTCTGTTTTCGGAGCAGGCAGGCGAAGGCCTTGTGCCAAACGAATTTTTTCAGGAACAGTCTGATTGATGAGTGTATTTAAATCGGCAACACCGATTTCCTTCAACATGGCGGATACGTCGGCAGGTTCAACATTGTTATGACGCAATGAAAAATCTTCCCGGTATTTGAAATTAGGGGTCATAAAATTCGTCTGAATTTGGGATTGAAAATCGCCACAAAAGTAATGTTTTTTTAGCGATTTATTTTTGATTCCTTAACTTCGCTTTCCTTTAATTTGTTTTAATCGATGAAAAAATCAACAATCTATGTTTTAGCGCTAATTTTACTCGCTAAAATTATTCCATTTGGAGCTTTTGCTCAGTCAAATCCCGTCCCGTATGCCTATACGATCAAGGCGGAGGATTTGAAAAAACACCTTACTTTTATTGCTTCTGATAGCTTGAAAGGCCGTAATACCGGTTCTGCGGAGCAAAAAGTAGCAGCTAACTACATTGCAGATCATTTTAAGAAATCGGGTCTAGCACCTGTGAACGGTTCTTATTTCCAAAAAGTCGATTTAGTCAATCGTTCTTGGTCGAAAGTTGCCTTATCCATCAAGGGGAAATCCTATGATTATTTAGGCCAATTCATGGCGAATGCCTTGGTTCCCGTGGCCGCGAATTCAAAGCTTCCTGTCGTGTTTGCGGGATTCGGGGTCCAACAAGCTGGATTTACGGATTATGATAAATTATCAGCAAAGGGAAAATATGTGTTGGCCTTCGAGGGCGAAGCGAAAGACGCTCAAGGAAATTATGTTTTATCGGGCACCAAAGATCCATCGGTTTTTGGAAAAGGCGATGGCTGGAAGGAAAAGTTAAAGCGTTCGCAAGCTTTGGGAGCGAAAGGTTTGATTTTGATTTCGGATAAGTCGGAGAAAGATTTCGGTAACCAATTGCGTCAGCGTCAGGTCATGATGCAACGTTTTGGAAATGAGCGCATGGTTTTTGCGGATGTTGCGGCTTCACCAAATGAAGCGCCCGTATTAATGATTTCCGCTGCCATGGCAGCGGAATTGTTGGGAACAACTGAAGCGGATTTATTGGCTTACAAGGCCTCAGTTGCTGCTGCAAAAAAATCAATGCCTTCGAAGTTTAAATCTTCGCCAATCAGCTTGACAATCGAACGCACGGAGAAACCCGTTGATACGTATAACGTGGTGGGTTATTTGGAAGGTACCGACAAGAAAGAAGAAGTGGTGATTTTGACTGCGCATTACGATCACATCGGTATTTCGTTTGATGGCAAGATTAACAACGGTGCAAATGATGATGGTTCTGGTACGGTAACGGTGATGGAATTAGCGGAGGCATTTGGTAAGGCTGCCGCGGAAGGTAAAAGACCCCGTCGGAGCATTTTATTTATGACGGTAACGGGTGAAGAAAAAGGCTTGTTGGGCTCGGAGTGGTATTCAAACCATCCTTTATTTCCATTGGCAAATACCGTTTGTGATTTGAATACGGACATGACCGGTCGTTACGATGAGGAGCACATGGGCAAGCCGGATTATATTTATGAGATTGGTTCTGATAAATTATCATCGTCTTTGCGTGAGATTTTGGTTGATCAAAATAAGAAACACGTAGGTTTGGAATTGGATTTCCGTTTTAATGATCCAAATGATCCGAACCGTTTCTATTACCGTTCAGACCATTATAACTTTGCTAAGCATGGTATTCCAGTCGCTTTCTTCTTCAATGGAGTTCATGAGGATTATCACGAGCCGGGTGATGATGTAGAGAAAATCGAATTTGATCAGGTGCAAAAAGTAGGACGTTTGGTGTTCTACATGGCTTGGGAAATCGCGAATCGTGAGGAACGTTTGAAGGTAGATTCGAATAAGCCTTAATCTTTTTTCTTTGGCAAAGCTCGAAGCTTTGCCAAAGTTTTAGGCCCCAAGCGATGCTTGGGGCCTTTTTTATGTGTTGTAGAGACGCGATACCTCGCGTCTCTTATTTTTTAAGACGCGAGGTATCGCGTCTCAAACTTTGGCAAACCTGGAAGGATTGCCAAAGAGGCTATCGCGTCTCTACAATAAACCTTTAATCTTCTCCTCAAAAACTTGTTGATTCACCTTCGACTGCTGAATGAACTCGTTGTCATTCAGATCGCCGATCACCGCCTCGAGTTCTTGGGCATTGCCGAACATCGCCAAACGGAATGGATCTTGGTAATCTTTGGCACGTGATTTTTCGATACCTTCGGTTAAGAAACGCGCGGTAGCCACCGCTTTATTTAACCAAGTTGGAATATTTTCGATGGCATCTGGCTGAACTTTCAAGAGTCCATTTAGGGCGTTCTCAAATTTTTGTTCGGGATATAAATCTGCTTGTTTTTCGTAGAAATGGTGCACTTCTGACCACGTCTTCATGCGACCGTTTTTTATCGAATTTTTCAAATCAACCACTGCGCCCGAGGGGATGAGTTGCCCCCCAATATTATCCCAGGTCTGAATAGCCGTCGCGTTCGCAAGGGTCTTATTCAATAGCTCAATAGGCTTTTGATCTGGATTGCGATTACAAGTTGAAATCCATTCCTTCGCGGCATGGTATTGCAATAAGTCGCCAAAAATCTGGTAAGCACGATGTATTTTCGCTACGCGAGTCTTGCGTTTGGAGTTTTCAATCCCTGTTGCCCAAACTTCTAAGTTTTCGTTTGCATTAGCTGGGTTCTCTAACCAGGCTTTTCCTGCCGCAGCGTCTTTTCCAAGCGCGTCTCCTACCCATTGGCAGAATAGTTCTCGGGCGTGCAACATCTCGCTCACGGTGTCGGGGGCTAAATAGTCGAATTCCAACAACATGTTTTTCTCCACGCGTTGATCTCGTGCCGCAAATTTCCAGGCATTACGTGCGATGGCGTACATGTTGTATTGGAACCAATATCCTGCGATAATCAATAAACCGCCAGACGCATCGTCATTACCGAGCAATGAAAATGGAATGGGATTGTGAATCTCTGCGGGATAATTACCTTTTGATATGAGGTTGAAGGCTGCAAATTTTGAATTGTGTTTCAGCGCCACGGATAAGCCGGGCCAAAATCCTCTACCTGCTTGTAACTCGCCATCGGCGCCACGTGAGTTATGATTTGAGCCTAGTGTTGCACCTGCCGCCATATTACTTTGGCCATGAATGATCGCGGCACAGAGGAAAGAATTGTTGTGGTGTTGTTCGTGCGCGGGAAAGATAAGTGCATTCAAAACCTCGCAACACGAAATGGTCGAATTACTTCCCAAAAAGGAATTGATCAACCGAGCACCGTATTTCAATTGACTATGTGCTGCCAAAATAAAACGCACCGCTTTGACTCCGTAGAATATACGGCAACCCTCATGAATAATTCCGTTCACGATTTCACAGCCTTCTCCAATTTGCGTGGAGGCGTGCGGATAGGAAATGATGGTTAGGTTTTTGAGTTTGTTCGCGCCCTTGATATACGTATCCGAACCCATATTGACATCTTTGATGATGCCCGTATTTTTGATGACTGTTCGGTCTCCGATTTGCCCATAATAGCCTCGGTGCGTCGAAAATTCTTGTTGGGTTAGTTTGAAATAACCGGCTTGCAAAGCTTTGTCATCACGATCCTGTGTCCATAAAAACGCATCTGCCGGACGCATTCCGATGAATGGAATGACCTTCCGACCGCCATTTTCATTGCCTAATTCCAACCAAATACGTATGCGTTCTGCTTCTCCATCTTTGACGATACCATTACCAAATTTGGCAGTCGGGGTGGTCGCTAATTCATTGACCTGTAGGATCATGACTTCGTTTCCAATCTGAAAATGGGAGAGGAGATTGACGCGATCGATGGCTACATTGTCTCCAAAATCACTCGATATGATGGTGGAATTATAAATTCCTACGGGCATGCGTAGGTTCTTGAATTCAAGGTAGCATGACTCGAGTATTCCAATTCGAATTAACCCAAAAAAGCGACAATTCTTTACGAGATACGGGTTGAAGCCCTCTTTTACCCAAATGTCTTTCCAGTTTTCGGCCTCATTTAGGTTGGCCTCCAGGATGCTGATTTCCCGGGCGCTTAACTGCCGATAATCAGCTTGTTGAATGTTCGTATTGCGGTATAGGTATTCATTGGAACCCGTTTGCAGGAATTCGGCTGTAACGAAGCCATAACCTAGATCTGCGAGGGGTTTCTTGTCGATTCGATTCATTTCTCGTAAAATTCAATGGGTAGATCGTCGGGATCTGCTATAAAAGTAAATCGTTTTCCTGTAAATTCATCGATTCGGATGGGTTCGGATGTAATATTTTGCCGATTTAATGCATCGACCATCGCGTCTAAATCATCTACTGAAAATGCCAAATGGCGTAAACCTGCAGCTTCCGGTCGGGAGGTTCTAGCTGGTGGATTTGGGAATGAGAAGAGCTCGATTTGGTATAATCCATTGACTTCCAGGTCTAATTTGTATGAATTGCGGGCTTCTCGGTAGACTTCACGGATAACTTTGAAGCCCAGTTTTTGGGTGTAGAAGTGTTTGGATACTTCGTAATTTGAGCAGATAATAGCGATGTGGTGGATTCCGAGGATCATGTTTTTTCTTTTTTGTAGAGACGCGAAACTTCGCGTCTTTTTGAGTTTTTTAGACGCGAGGTATCGCGTCTCTACATTTTTACCGCTACTGCGATTTTCGAATCTGCTGTTCCATAATACATAAACCACTTGCCTTTAAAATGCACAAGGCCTTCCACAAAGCAAACTTCGTTGACTTCCCCTACGCGCTCGTAATCTTTGTCGGGCCAAATAAAGGCCTGTTTGCTGCGGTTAATTAGTCGATAGGGTTTGCTTGCATCAAAAAGCGCTTGCCCTGCAGCATAGGTAAATTTGGGAAATTTAGTGTCATTGAAATTGGCAGCATTGCTGCTGTTGTAAATCAAAAGGATTCCCTCAGGACGCATGAGTGCATAGGGGCCAGGTTCAACTAAACGAGAGTCAAAATAGCCGCTGCGCGGTTGAAGTACCGATATTTTGACTTGATTTTCTGCATTTTCGCAAACTTCCCAATGGCGTAAATCGGTGGATTTAGCCATGAATAAGTCGGTGTCACCAAAATACATCCAATAAAAGCCATCGATTTTTTGGGCGATGACCCGACTGTTAATCTCCTTCCCCACGATTGCTCCGGATTTGGACCATAGGTTGATGTATTTAGGACTGGCGAGCATGGGTCCTAATTTTTCCCAATGTTGTAAGTCGTTCGATATGGCAGAACAAAGCCTGGCCGTTTTGCCGTCATAGGACGTGTAGGTCAGTAAGAATTGACCATCTTCGGTCTCGATGACGCGTGGATCTTCGATGCCACCTTGCCATTCATATTGTTTGAATGCATCTTCGCTGGGTGCGAGAATTGGAGTGGCCTGTTTCTTAAAATGGATTCCATCTTCCGATATCGCCAAGCCGATGCGTGAGGTGCCCAAAGAATCTTGCGCGCGATAGAGCAAATGGATTTTACCCTGAAAGACTAATGCCGTGGGGTTGAGGACATTCTTATTTTCCCAGCCGATGGATTTTTTCTGAATAGGACAGAAAAATCTAGCCTGAATATCTGGTTTCATGATGGGGTTTTCGGCGTCAACTTTTTTAAAACCACTCAATTCCCAGTTGGTTTGAAAGGCTGCATCGATAGAGGAATGCATGTTGGACATTTTCCATTGCCCCTTATGTTTAATGAAATACGCGGTTTCTAACCAGTTTACTTGACGGTCCCGACCCATGGCGTGAATCAGCGCCCGGTTTTTGTAGAACACGTGCGCACTGTTTTTGTCAACATGGCTTTCTATAATTTCGAATTGATTGATACGCTTGAAGTCGGCGGATCTCCCTTTGGCCATTCGATTGATAAGTGTATCAATCGTCCAAATTTCGCCGTTTTCAACGAGCTTGAAATCGGGGCTAATTGCATCTTGCATGCCTGCTTTATTTCCTGCTGAATAGGCATCAAAAAAGCGTTGAATGGTTTCAGCGGGTTGTTGCGCAATGCTGAAAAATGGAATGATTAAGTAAAATAAGATGTATCTCTTCATAGCTATAATTCCCCATTAAGCTTTGGCAATCCTTGGAGGTTTGCCAAAGCTAGCGCGGAGGGAGCGGAATTGCAAGGGTTTGTGTGCACGTGGAGGAAATTACCAACTTTCTTATGGGACTCGTTCTGGTTTTGTCGAGTCGCGATACGTCGCGTCTAAAAAATAAATAGACGCGACGTATCGCGTCTCTACCATTTGGGATTCAGACGCGAAGTATCGCGTCTCTACCATTTGGGAATTGGACGCGAAGTATCGCGTCCCTACAATTTATTTCGCAACTAATTCATACGAATGGCGAATCATTTCTTCGCACTGTACGCGACTGAGTCCTTCACCCATCACGACTGTGTTCCAATGTTTCTTATTCATGTGCCAGCCGGGTAATACGGCATGTGGGAAGTCTTCTCGGAGTTGAATCGCACGTTCGGGATTGCATTTGACATTGAAACGAATGGGAGTTTCTTCGATTCCCACCAACAAAAACATCTTCCCTTTAACCTTGTATACGATATGGTCTGGGCCAAATGGTTGTGTTTCTTCTACGTTCGGTAGCGATAAGCAATATTCGCAAATCTCATCGAGGTACATGCTATTTCAATTTAGCTGCAATCCAACGCATTACTTTAGGTAATTTGATGTGATTATTGATCGTATACAGAAAGTTTCGAGTGCGTAATAAATCGGTTTTTAGTCCATTCCACGAATTATTAACAGCTTCACCTGTGCGGATGTTGGTTAAAAACCGACGGATGAATAATTCATGCGTCACCATGTTGGAAAGCATGGGCGTATAATAAACGCAATCCTTGAAATAGTAGTGTGTTACCTGTGAGAATCGAGTCGAATTCGGGTCGTTCACGGCACTTCCTCCATGGATGATGTTGGATGACCAAATCAAGGCATCTCCTTTTTTAGCTAAGAATTTAACCTTTTGAAAAGGTGAAGCCTCCATTAATTCTTCCATGAATGTCTCGTATTCTGGGTAATTATCGTAGGTGGTGTCTTCGACCGTATTCTTGAAATGACTAAAGTTGTATTCAGGTGTTCTGTGCGAACCCGGGTAGTAAAACAAAGGTCCATTGTCCTCCGTGATGTCTTCCAATGCCACCCAAACTCCGCACATGTAGCGGGCAGGCAAAGAACTAAAATGCATCGTGTCGGAGTGTGCTTTTTGTTGGGACCCAACCTTGAAATTCAACGTTTGGAAGGGAATAACCTCGCGGTCATAGAGCATTTCCAGCGTTTTAATTATTTCAGGATGTGCGGCCATTTGCTTGACAGGCTCCGACTTCTCCCAAAGATCCTGGATACGAATATCATTACGGAAGGTTTCAATCGGGTAATCAGGGTTAAACCCTTTTTCCTGCATATCTTGAATAATCTGGTCAATCAATTCCTCGCTGAACACGTTTTTGATAACCACATAGCCCTGTTCATTGTATTCTTTCGCTAAGGAAGCATCTGCGGCACTTAACTTTTTGGTTGCCAGTATTTGTTGGAAGAAAGGGCTTTCCACCCAAGGTAAATTCATTGATTGCATAAGATTGCTAGTTTGGACCAAACAATCAACAAGTTAAAAAAGCTAGACCAATTGTCCAATTTAATTCACTTTGTATTTGCTAAAATACACATCAATGCTGCCCTTTTTCGATTTTCCTTCCGTTTCATTGGGACGGCTTGTTCGGTTTATATCGGTCGCCAAACCTTTGGGAATTTTAAACTTATTGACATCCATCACGAATTTCATGTGGGATGGGAGCCCCCATGATTTTTCCTGGTTGTAGTCAAATTCACAGGTGATTGTTCCGTTGCTCCTACTGGTAATTTGGGATTTCATAACCAATAATGTACTAGCATCCACCCAAATTTTAGCCAAAATAATGTTGGCATCATTCTGAGTCGGTAATAGGGTAATAATCTCCAAATTATTTTCTGTTCCAGAGGCGATGGCAGTGAAATCATCAGGCTTGCTGAATAACAAAGGGAGTTCTGAAAATCCGTTTTTGGGAAGAATCGAAATACCCGCCGACTTAACCTGGAAGTTGCTTGGGTAGCTAAAATGAATATTGGCCTTTACGGGTAAAATACGAATCAAGGGAATTTGAGGTTTAATCGTCGCCATCACCTCATAGCTTTTGACTTGATTGAATTTTTGAACCAAACGCTTAAATGTTTGCGCTGGATTTTGGGCTTGAATCGCCAAAGGGAAAAGTAATAAAAGGATATATTTCATTAGACGGTGATATCTTTTCGGTTAAATGCAAACAAGGCAACAGTCACAAACAAGACATGGTGTAAAGTCAAAATTACGAGTGAATTACGTATGGACTCCCAAGGCAAGGGGTCTTCGAAGAAGGATCGCCAAGATGCCATGTGCGTGGTAAATAAGTAAGGGCGGATGGGGTCAAATACGGGTACATCCAAAGTCCCGATAATGGTAAACAATAGGATGATGGCCATCGTGGAGACAATGGGTCCGATCGAGTTGTCCGAGAAACAAGACAGGCAAATCGAGAGATTGCTAATCGTCAATAAAGCGAAAAATGCCACACAAAATGCGCCCGCGTAACGCCAGAGCACATCGTTTTCCTGCAATATCACGAGTCCGTCGGAATTCAAAACCATCAAATCGCCTGGGCCAAAAAGCCAGCGACCCACGACCACCGCAAGAACACCTAGCCAGATAACGATCAACAACGTATAAATACCGCCTGCCAGAAATTTAGAGCCTAATAATTGCCGCCGCGATATCGGTTTCGTGGCCAACATCCGTAAGGTTCCCATGGCCGCTTCCCCTGAAATCAAATCTCCAGTAACCAGTGCGACCAATAATGGAATGTGAACGATCAACATTTGTAAAATGATGAAGGCGACCAAATTCCCATTAAGTACTTCCCCTTCAAAACGTAAAGTCTGCTCAAAAGAAGCCGTTACGAAGGAAATCATGGACATGCCATCCGCTTTTAATGCGAATAAAATGATCCCCACTAAGCCCGTGATGGCAGCAAGCCCCAAATAGCTGCGTGGTTTTAGCGCTATTTTGATTAATTCATTGTATGTGCTGTATAGAAATATCATGAGGCGAGTAAATTAATGAAGTAGTCTTCTAATTTGCGTTTTGCTTCGATGGCAAAAATGGGAATACCAGCCTGCACCAGTTGGATATTCAAGTTCGGGATTTGCTCTTTGCTAATGCTCATTTCGACTGAATTGTCATTGATTTGAATCGGAGAGCCTTGGTTATGCAATAATCCCAACAAAGCTGGCATAGCATCCGAAGTCGTTTGTAGTCGGATGATTTGTTCTTCTTCGTTTAGTAATGCGTGAACATCGCCTTCTACGATGCTTTTGCCTTTGTGTATGATGACCATGCGGTTACAAATCAATTCAACTTCACTCAAATTGTGCGATGACAAAATGATGGTTTTGTTTTGTTCGTTTTTCAGGCGCAGAATTAAATTGCGCATGTCGATGATCCCCTGTGGATCCAGTCCAGTTGTGGGTTCATCCAATACAATTAATTCCGGTTCATGAAGTAGCGTTTGCGCAATGCCGAGGCGCTGCCGCATGCCGTGCGAGAAGCCACTGACGTGATCTTTTTCGCGGCCTTCGAGCCCTACAAATTCAAGCATGGCTAGAATTTCCTTTTTTGTGGACGGTTTCCCGGAGATGCGTGAAAAGATTTGTAAGTTTTGGAAAGCACTGAGGTATTTGTAGAAATCGGGCTTTTCGATGAGGCAACCCACTTGCGATAGGATTGCACTCCGGTGATTTTGGATGGATTTGCCAAAAAGCTCAATGGAACCTTTGTCGGCTTGGATGAGCGAAAGCATGCAACGCATGGTGGTACTTTTACCGGCTCCATTGGGACCTAGAAAACCATAAACATCCCCCTGATTAACAGTGATGTTGACATCTTGAACGGCATGAAAATTTCCAAAATACTTGGAAAGATGTTTGATGCTGACGATTGGATTTGACATAGTGTTGTAACGCCCATTCGCCCATATTGTTTTACCTAGCGAAGAAAAGTCCTATTTGTTTTCCAAAATTGTTGATGGCCAGGATCATACACATAGACTTGGTAAGATCCTTTTGAAAGCAAGGCTTGTTGTAAATTGACAATTCCACTATTGGAGAGCCATTGGCCATGGAATAAGAAGTTCTTCTTGCTGCCGGGTCTGAATTCAATGTTTTTGACGTAAGCCTTATTGGGCGGCAGCGTATCGATTAAAATTAAATAATAGGGGAGTTTAAGACCTGTTTCAAAAGGAAATTGATCAATACTGATCAATTGATTTTCTTCGCGAATTGAAAAAGGATAGTTTGGGGCTTGCAGGCAAGCCTTCATTTGCTGGTCGCTAAGGATGGTATTTTCACTTTTCCAAAGGCCTTGGTTGAAGCTTGGGATCAGAATTCCTGCCGCATTCGACTGGAAACGCTCCGAAGCGTAGGTCCATGCGCGGTTGCGAGACCAGTTGGCCGCCTCTGCCCTAGCTTGATTTTTTTGATTATACATCACGGGTAAATATTGCACGTAAGAACCCACCCAGAATAAGCTTGATAAGATGACGAGGCTCGCAGCAATTTTAGTCGAAATTTTGGGTAAATAAAGCAGATATAAACACATGGCAATGAGCGGACTCAAGGTTGCGAAGCGGCTGACCATGAAAATTCCGAGTCCATCCCGACTAATGATGATCAATAGGCAATTTGCCAAAAGCATCAGCAATAAGGCTGAAATTTTGGACTGGTGATTGATTTTTACAAGGCCAGCCAAAGCCAAGGTGAGCATCAAGGTCCCCAATATCCAAGCGGCTTCTTTGGCATAAGAGGAAATGACCATGGCGATTGTGCCGATGAGGTTCAAGAAAAATGGAATCGCGTGGGATACTTGGATGGTAGTGGTGTTAGCGACGCTTCCCAACTGTTTCATGTACAAATAGGAGGCAAGTAAGATGGCTGGAAGTGGAATCAGCCACACGATTTCTCGGTATCGTTTATGGGCCAACAAATAATAGCCGATTCCGGCGAAGGCAAGAATTCCACTGCCAAACGAATAAAAGGCTAGGCCAGCGAACACGTTCGCGAGCACAAAATATTTCTTTCCAGGTTTTGCCATGCATTCGAGTGCCAAGATGCTGAAGAGAATAACAGAGCTTTGTTGAATGCCAGTCATTGCCCAGTTGGAAATCTCATAGTATTGCGGTTGGAACCACAAGAATAGGAGTGGAAGCGCCATCCAGAACGGTTTTTTGGTCTCTTTGAATTGCCAAAAGAACCACACCCCGATTAAGCTTAGTTGGAGGGCACTTATGAGTAAGATCCGTTTGAAGTTGATGTCATGAAACAGTAGGTATTGTAAACTAAGCCCTAATTTAGGTACGACGGCCATGTGGTTATTGTCGACCATGAATAGTTGAGTTAGAAAGTCGGTGGTTTTCTGCCCAGGATCTGCGAAATGTAAGATAAAGTCGATGAAATTTACGTCATCGAGGTAGGGCGTATTATTGCTGACGAGGAAGATTTGCCATAAAAACAATAAGGCGATACCGACACACAGGCTGATGCTGAAACTCTGTCCCATTTTCATAGCTGCAAGGTAAATATAAATGCGCGACCGATGGATAATTGATTGTTGAAAAACTTGTTGCTTCTTCAATATTTAATAAATTTGTTACTCAATATTGTATCAGTCTGCCTTGACTTCATGTGACTCAGGTGGGCGAAGCCGTTTCAGGCGTTCAGGTTTTGGTATTAGATCAATTGTTTTCGGGGAAGATTCGGGTAGCTTTGCTAACCAAGTTGTTGTTGAATCCGGTGAGTAAAGTTTACTTGCGGGGCTTGGAGCGGGATTTGGGGGTGAGTAGCAATACGGTACGTTTGGAGTTGAACAAGTTGCAGGAGATGCATTTGATTCAGGTACAGGCAGAGGAGGCGAATGCCAAAGTGAAGCATTATGTGGTTAATCAGGCGCATCCGATGTTTCAAACTTTGCGGGGGATTATTCTGCAGTTTGTGGGATTGGATCAAATTATTGATCAGATAATTAAGAAATTGGGGAATGTGGACCAGGTGTACTTGACGGGGGAACTGGCGGAGGGTCGGAATGCCCCGTTTGTGGATTTGGTTTTGGTGGGGAATGTGGATCGCCCGTATTTATATCAGTTGATCGAGAAGGTGGAGCCTTTGATTCAGAAGAAGGTGCGGGTGGGGGTATTTGGGAAGGACGAGTTTAGTGAGGGGATGCTGGTGGGGAGTGGGAAGTGGATGAAAATGATGGAATAGTGGAGATTAATACTGTATCTCAAACCGTTCTCGTGAGTGTCATTATGCCGGCATATAATTCTGCTTCGACTATTTCAGAATCTATTCAATCGGTTCTTGATCAAACATTTAGCGGTTGGGAGTTGCTTATTATTGATGATCATTCAAAAGATCGTTCGGTTCAAGTGATAAAAGAATTCGTAAAAAGAGACAATCGAATTAGTCTAATCGAACTACCTGAGAATGGTGGCCTTTCTAATGCCCGAAATACCGGGATAAATGCTTCTAGAGGTGATTTTTTGACCTTTTTAGATGCAGATGATTTATGGCATAAAAGTAAACTAGAAGCTCAGGTGCAATTACACTTACAAAATCCATTATGTCGAATTAGTCATACTAATTATGATTTTGTCGTCGGGGGTAAAATTATAAGTCGGAAATTGGGTCAAATTTTTGATAGGTTCTATTCAAAAAGTGGGGAATTATATCCACAAATTCTTTATAAGAATAATATTGCGATATTGAGTGTTATGGTGGATAGAACATTGGTTATTGACTCTAATGGGTTTGATTCAGGACTGTGGGCTTTTGAAGATCAAGATCTTTGGATCAAGATTGCTCAACAAAAGAATGAATTCGCTTACTTGAATAAAAAGCTTTGTTATTACCGAATTAATCCGAATGGTATGTCGAGTAATCTTGGAAAATACAGACGAGCGTATAAGTTTTTTCTGAATAAGTATAAGAATGAACTCTTAAGCACTCAAAAATTACTTGATGCTCAGTGTGTTTATCTCAATTATTTTGGATTGCAATTCTACAAGCGAGGTGAATTTTATTTAGCATTTCTTTATTTATTGAAAGCTTGGCGCATACAAAAGACGACCGTTGTTAATACGTTTTTCGGTGGATATATTGTGCTTGCATATTTTAGATTGCATCTAGATAAAATGATTAATAAATAGCTCATGGTAATTATTAAAGTATCAGGAGGGTTAGGTAATCAGTTGTTTCAATTCGCACTTGGTGTTGCCATTGAGGAAACCCTTGGTTATCAAGTTAAATATGATTTGCAGGAGTATTCATTATCGGGTTATCGGAAATTTGATTTGGATAAATTTGTTGGGGATTTAAAGATTGCTTCGATTGAAGAAATTGCTCAAAAATATAATTTATTTCAAAAAATAAAATTTCTGATTTTCAAAAGTTGGGGATTTCCTTTTGGGCTAAAAGGATTAAAATATTATTTGGAAAGAAAATTTCAATTTGATGAAAAAGTATTTGATTTAGCTGATGACGTATATTTGAGCGGATATTGGCAAAGCGAAAAATATTTTATCAATCATCGAATTAAGTTATTAGAATGTATCAAGATTTCTGATAGTGATTTGCCTGAAAACTTGAAGTATTTGAATCAAATTCGTTCTTCCAATTCTGTTTCAATACATGTTCGTCGAGGTGATTATATTTCGAATCCCCAAGCCAAGTCAATTTATGCAACATGTGATTTGGGATATTATGAAAAGGCGATTCAACACATTTCAACTAAATTCGAAGATTTAACTTTTTTTGTTTTTACTGATGACATGGAGTGGGTGAAAACTCATTTCTCAAAGTTTGAAAGGATGATTTTTGTTAATGTAAACCATGTCGATACGGCCTTCGAGGATCTTAAGTTGATGAGTAATTGTAAGCACAATATAATTGCCAATAGTACTTTTAGTTGGTGGGCTGCTTGGTTAAATAAAAATGCAGGAAAGGTGGTAATTGCACCCAATAGATGGTATACTCAGAAATGGCGTAACAGCGCTAATTTAATTCCGGTGGATTGGCTCCGACTTTAGTTAATGATACAAATGTTATGATTCTTACGATATTTAGAAAAATCAGAAACTTTATTCCAGGTTTTGAAGAAAAGCAATTTTTGCGAGTGAAGCCCTGGGTATTGTGCCAGGGAGATAAAACACTTCGTCTAGATTATAATTTAGATGAAAATTCAATCGTGCTTGATTTGGGGGGGTATGAGGGGCAATGGGCGAGTGACATTTTTTCGAAATACCAAAGCCACGTATACATTTTTGAACCTTACACACCATTTTTTGAAAATATTAAAAATAGATTCTTGAAAAATGAAAAAATTAAGGTTTTTAATTTTGGCTTAGCCTCTAAGTCTTCGAATTCTCATCTTTCTTTTAATGGTGATAATACCTCTGCCTACATCAATAAAGGTGAAAGTTTCCCAATACAATTGGTCGATTTTATGGAATTTTATGCTTCTCAAAAATTCAAATTAATTGATTTGATTAAAATCAACATTGAAGGAGCAGAATATGATTTATTAGAGAGTCTTATCACACGTGGTGAATTGTCTAAAATGAAAAATATCCAAGTTCAGTTTCACGATTTCGTGCCGAACGCCGAGGAAAGGGTTGCAGAAATAAGGTCCAAACTTAAACTTACTCATAAACCTACTTACACTTTTGACTTTGTTTGGGAAAACTGGGAATTGATTAGCGATTGAAAAAAGTCAAATTAACTTTTCCGTATGAATGGCCTTTACTTAGGCAAACACCGAGTAGCTTGGGTATTTGGGGCGATTATGAATTTCATATCAATTCAGAGTCTAAGGAAGGCTTTCATGCTTGGGTAGTATTCAATGGTTTAATTAACGAGGTGGAGGTAACACTCACGATTAAGTCAAATACAGTCTTGGTAACTGGTGAAACTTATGATTTACAATTATATCCAAATTCATTTACGAAGCAGTTTTCTCACGTCATTACTAATCAAACCCAAATCAATCATCCTCAAAAATGCAATATGCATACAGGTGCTCCATGGTTTGTTAACAAAAGTTTTGATGCATTATCGGAAATGAAAGAGGTTTCAAAAACGAAATTGATTTCAATTGTGACCTCTAATAAGTTAATTACCGATGGACACAAATTACGTTTTGAGTTTGCACATAAGTTAAAGGACTATTTTAAGGATGAAATAGATTTATTTGGAAGAGGAATTGTTGACTTTGATGACAAATGGGATGTTTTAGCGCCGTATAAATATCATATAAGTATTGAAAATGGCGAGCACCAAGATTATTTTACGGAAAAATTAAATGATAGCTATTTAGCATATACCTTTCCGATTTATCATGGTTGTCCCAATATTACTGATTATTACCCAAAGGAATCGCTTTTTCAAATTAATATAAATGACTTTGATCTTTCGCTTCGCGCAATTGAAAAAATTCTCAATTCCCCATTGCATTATGAAGCGCATTTGGAATCTCTTCGAATAGCTAGGTTGAAATGTTTAAATGAATATAATTTGTTTGCTATCATTGCTAATTATTTGAATCAAAATGGTGATTTTAATAAATTACCTGAGAAATTTCAATTGAAAAGTATGCGTTTTGCTCCACAAACAATTTTAGAGAAAGTTCAATTTAAAATGAAGAAAAAGTGGAAATTATAAGTCACCGGGGTTTTTGGTTATCGAATGATGAAAAAAATTCGAAGTTGGCTTTTGAACGATCGTTTCAACAGCATTTTGGAACTGAAACTGATATTAGAGATTTCAATGGGGAATTGGTGATTTCCCATGACATACCTGTTTCTAAAGAAACATCGATAGACGACTTCTTTACCTTGTATCTTGAACAAAATCGTACCCCAACCCTTGCCCTAAATATTAAATCAGATGGATTAACGAAGGCCTTAAAATCTAAAATTGAAGCTTTTGGAATTCATAATTATTTCTGTTTTGACATGTCGATTCCAGATACGATTCAATATTTACATGAAGGACTGAACTTCTACATAAGACAAAGTGAGTATGAACTGGATTTGCCTTTTTACGAAGAGGCATCCGGAGTTTGGTTAGATTCTTTTCAAACCAATTGGTATTCCAATGAATTGATAGAAAATCATATAAATGGTAATAATAAGCGTGTTTGTATCGTTTCCTCTGAGTTACATGGAAGAGACCATTTACCGCTTTGGAATCAATTATTGGAATTTTCTGAATTAAGTTCAGATCGGTTGATTTTATGCACAGATAAGCCTACAGAGGCATTAATTTATTTTGAAAATGAAAATTAAGGCAATCCTTTTTGATATGGATGGAGTGCTCATAGATGCGAAGGATTGGCATTATGAGGCATTGAATAAGGCATTAGGCTTATTTGGATTGGAAATTAGTCGGTATGATCATTTAGTTACTTTTGATGGCTTGCCTACACGTGATAAACTCAATATGATCTCAAGTGAATCGAATTTTCCTAAAGGATTGCATCAGTTTGTGAATGAAATAAAACAGCAGTATACAATGGAGGTAATTTATGCAGCATGCAAACCGAAATTTTATCATCGTTACGCCCTTTCTAGGTTTAAATCAGAAGGTTATCAATTAGCAGTTTGTTCAAATTCGGTGCGAAATTCAATCGAAGTCATGATGGAAAAAGCTGCTTTGAAAGAATATTTGAGTTTTATTATTTCGAATGAAGATGTAACTTATGGGAAGCCTAATCCCGAGATGTATTCGAAAGCGATCAATACATTAGGTCTTTCACCCAGCGAATGCCTGATTATTGAAGATAATGAAAATGGCCTTAAAGCAGCTTATGCGAGTGGGGCTCATGTGCTAAAGGTTGACAAGATTCAGGATGTGAATTACTTTAATATTAAAAATAGAATCGTAGCCATCGAAAATCATGCTTAAAATAATTATCCCATTAGCTTCAGATCATTTTATTGATGAAAGTGGACAATTTAATTATCCTCTTCCACTTATTGAGATTAACGGTAAATCTGTGATAGAATATGTGTTAAGCGAATTAGATAAAATATCAGGGGAGAAGCAATTGATATTTATCTTGAAAGAGCAGGATTGTACGAAATACAATCTAGATAATTCGTTAAAATTATTAGTCGAAAATCCGGTTATCGTTCCACTTAAAGCTAAAACAAAGGGTGCTGTATGCAGTATTTTGATGGCGATAGATTACATTAATCATGATGATGAAATACTCATTGTTAATGCCGATCAAATTATCGAATGTGATTACAATGAGGTATTAGCTAATTTTAGACATCAGAAGGCCGACGGAGGAATTATAAGTTTTAATTCTGTCCATCCGCGATGGTCATATGCGAAGGTAATTGACAAAGAAGTATTTCAAACGGCTGAAAAGAACCCCATTAGTAACGAAGCGATCGCTGGATTTTATTATTTCCGCAAAGCAAAAGATTTTATTGAGGGAGCGTTTGATGTAATTCGACACGACGAGCATTATGAGGGTCGTTATTATACCTCAAGTGTATTCAACCAAATGATTTTAAAGGAAAAAAAAATCATATCATTTCAAATTGCACCAAATCAAATGCATTCATTTTATTCGGTGCAAAAATTAAAGGAGTTCGAAAAATATTTATTGGGATGAAAAAACATCATTTAGAAAGCATGGTGGGCGGTTGGTTCATTGGTGATTTTGTGCCTTCACTTTTGCCAACTTCGGATTTTGAGGTTGCAGTTAAGCATTATGACGCAGGAGATTCAGAATTATCACATATGCACAAGATTGCCAAAGAATTTACGGTGATTGTAAAGGGAGAGGTAAAAATGAATAATCAACTATATAAATCAGGGGATATCGTTCAAATTGAACCTGGGGAGTATACGGATTTTGTAGCTTTGACTAAAACGATTACTGTCGTCGTGAAAACGCCGAGTGTGAAAAATGACAAGTATCTTTTATGAGCAGTTTGAAAGATTGGGTAAAAAAATACCGGGTATTGAATCAAAGTTTGCTTGTAATATATAAACTGGTCAAGGCCATTTTAGCCATCAAAATTAACGCCCATGCTTTACAGGAATTTAGCTATGAATGGCGGGGTGAAGTGGGCTTGGGAGAACAGAATCTAAATTTCTATCAAAATATCTTCAAGAATCTGCTGAAAGACCAAAAATTGGTAATACTTGACGTAGGAGCAAATGATGGATGGTTTTCGAAGATTGTATTTAGATTTTGGCCCTTGGCAAAAATCATTTCTTTTGAGCCGCTTAAATCAATGCATCCGTATCTGGAAATACTGAAACAGCAAAAAGGGACGTATTCCTATGAAAAAATTGGATTAGGTGATGTGAACAAGAAATTTATGATCAAGGAATTTGGCACTTCGGGTCTAAGCTCATTTAAACAGATTCATTCGAGCTATGCCTATGACGCACAATTCTTTAATCAGCAGGTCAATACTTCATACGAGGTAGATGTTTTGACCTTGGATGATTATTTAATGGAGCGGAAAATTGAAGGAGACTTTTGTTTGAAGATTGATACGCAAGGATTTGAAATGGAAGTATTAAGAGGCGCTCAAAAATTATTTGAATCGAAGCGAATTAAAGTGGTCATCATAGAATTAATGACCATTGAAAAATATCAAGGAGCAACCCTTTACCATGAAATTATAGGTTATTTGGAAATACGAGGACTTCGTTTAGTTGATATCCATAATTCGTATTATGAGGAAAATGGAAAATTAAGTGAGTTTGACGCGGTGTTTTTATTAGTAAATAATTGATGTTCATTTTTATTCAATTTACATGAAATTAAATGTAGTCATACCGATGGCTGGTTTAGGTAGTCGATTTGTGGAAGAAGGTTATTCCTTACCGAAACCATTCATTGATGTTGATGGTCTTCCCATGATTGTTCGAGTATTAGATAACTTGAATTATCCTGATGCTCAATATATCTTGATAGCAAGAAGTGAACATTTAGAACAATATCCTGCTATTGTAGCTAGTATTGAATCAAGGTTTCCCAATATTCGTTTTGTTCCGGTTGATCGATTAACGGAAGGTACAGCTTGCACCATTTTATTTGCTCGGCAGCACATCAATAATGAAAATCCACTTTTGATTGCGAATTCTGATCAACTCGTTGATTTGAATATTCTTGATTTTATAGCTGATGCGGGTATGCGAGATTTGGATGGTTCCATTCTTTGTTTTAAGGATGCTGATTTAAATCCTAAATGGTCTTTTGCACAGGTAGATGAAGATGGCTTAGTGATTCAGGTAAAAGAAAAGGTTGTCATTTCAGATTTAGCGACCGTTGGAATTTATTACTTCAGTCGGGGCTCTGATTTTGTTAATTCAGCTATCGATATGATTATTCAGAATGATCGGGTGAATAATGAATTTTATACCTGTCCGAGTTATAATTATGCCATAAATGCGGGAAAGCGTATAGGGGTATTTTTAATCGATGCTTTGCAAATGCATGGGATTGGGACGCCTGCTGATTTAAAAGAATACTTATTAATTAAAAGATTCGATGCCTCGAAGTCATAGGGCAATTGACGGTTTTGCCGTTGATTTGTTAGGTCAAATCATCACTCAATTCTTAACTTTTGTCTCGATTCCAATTATCATTTCGAATACCAATCAGTCCAATTATGGATTTTGGTTAACCATTGGTTCTATCATGACCTGGATTTCCATCACTGATTTGGGAATCGGATTGGCATTAACGCGGCAGTTAATTAAAGTTCAGACGATATTTCTAGGTGATCAACTATTGGAAAAACGGAATATCCTGTTGAGCACATCATTTGTGTTTTTTCTTTTTGCAGGTATCGTCTTTTTTGTTTGTTCGATATTCTTATACCCTTTATCAATTAAATGGTTTCATATTTCATCTATTGATGGTCAAACGTATTTTTACACCTACTTTCTTGCTGCATTTGCAGGCGCTATTTCACTGCCCCTTTCAATTTATGGTGGAATATTAGAAGCCAACCAAAAAATGGTATTACATCGAAATGTTGCAACCGTTGCTTCTCTTTTTAATATCTTTTTCTCGGTATTAAGTATTTATTTTTATAGAGATGTGCAGTTTTTGGCTTTGTCTTTATTGTTGACGGTATTATTAAAATCTCTAATACTTTATTTCTACGCCCATAAAAATTATAAATTTTCGATAAATTTCTCCTCGTTCTCAAAACATGAGTTTCAGGGATTATTGAAATTTGGAGGCAACTTTCAACTTGCAAAGTTGGCCAATACGGTTGCGTCCAATACAGATAATTTATTTATAGGCTCATATCTTGGTTTGGGTTTCGTCCCGATTTATGTATTTACATCAAAACTTTTTCAAACTTTTTCCGTCGTAATTGTAAGTAAAATTCCAGGGGTTTTATTTCCCGGATTAGCTGAAATTTTTGATCAAGAAGGCCAAAAAAAAATACAATTTATCTTCACCTGCTTAATTAAATTATTATTTAGAATTGGATTGTTTGGATCCGTTTTGATATTCTTATTCAATCATGTTTTTGTTCGTTTATGGGTCGGAGAATTTAATTACGGGGGTGATTGTTTAAACTGGGTTTTAGTTTATTTGTTATTTTATGAAACTATTTATCGAGGTACAGCTGCGCTTGTTATGGTTTATGGCGATATGGCGAATTGGGCGTATGTTTCACTTATTGAGGCAATTTTGAACATAGTCCTCAGTATTTTGTTTGTTCGAGATTTTGGATTAGTGGGTATTGCTTTTGCGACCGCAGTTAGCAGAACATTTACAACCGGTGCATATCTGATTTATTATTTTAAACAAAAAGGCTTAATTAGTAAATCGTTGATCAATGTTGTCTTGGATGTTTTCTTGAAGTCTATTCCAACAATCGCATTTTTATTCTTGTATAAATTGTTTTTCGTTAACCATACCTGGCTATGGTTAATAGCAGGTGGTATGTTGGGAGTACTGATAAATATTATAACATTTGATTTATTAACTATTTGGCGATTTAAACATGAAGGTTGGAGGAATATTTTGTCCAAGGTGTTGTATAACGGAAATTAAGAGATGCAATTAAAATTGATTCGATTTATTGTTTTGCTACTAGAATGGATAACCGTTCATTTTATATCCATTCATTTAAGGCCAAGAAAATTTTCAAAACGTGTTCTTAAATCTGATTATGAGTCATACGGCAAATATAAAAGTGAATGGTGTATTCTATTGCAAGGTCCGATTATTTCAAAACACTCTTTTACTTTGCAAACACTCGTTTTATATCGCTATGTTTATCCAAATGCCAGAATTATTTTATCAACATGGCGTGAAGAATTAAAGAAGTTGGATCAAAATAAATTGGTAGAGTTAAAAGTTGACCTGCTTCTAAATACCAAACCTGAATATGTAGGAGTTTCAAACATTAATTTACAATTGGTTTCTACAAGTGCTGGCTTAAATTTTGCATCTGATCACGGGGTAAAATATGTGTTAAAAACACGAACAGACCAGCGTGTCTGTAAGTCTTTAGACTTTTTCGGTCAAATGCATAATCTCCAAATAAATTTCCCTATCTCAAATGATAAAATGGAGAATCGCTTGATTATAGCTAGTACGAACTCTTTTAAATCGCGCCTATATGGGGTTACTGATATGTATATGTTTGGGAATATTTCCGATATGAAATTATTTTGGCAAATTCCTACAGAGGAGAAAAGCGAAATGTTACCTCAAGTGAATACAGATCCAGTTTATTTTATTTCAAATAGACAGGCTGAGGGGTATTTAGTTAATCATTTTTTTGAATCTATTGGCTTTTCCCCTAGTTGGGCCTCAGAAGATAGCCATTATTTCTTAGCTCAATTTTTCTGTGTTGTAGACAAAGAGCAACTAGATTTATTTTGGTTAAAGTATGAAAGATTCATTGAGTCATTTGCTTTTTTCAGACAGAATGATGCAAAGAATTGGGAGAGATTTGAATTTGCTGATTGGTTGAAAGCCTACATTTTGTATCGAAAAATAGAAAAATGATCGGCCAATGGTTTAAAAATATGGTAATGATAATGCTTTCAGGGTTACTCTTGATTGATATTATTGGCGGCTATGCGCTCGCTCAGGGTGAGCAAACCTCTGTTATGGTTATTTATAAGGGTTTATTAGCGGCATCAATTAGTTTCTATTTGGTGCGGATAAAATCTTTTTGGTATTTTATTGTACCAACTTTACTTTTTACTGTTCTCTTTGTTTTAGCCTCAATCGAGAGTGGTTCAACCGATAATTTAGGGGAAAAGTTGGCACTTTTTTTTAGGTTCATCTTTAACTGCGTGGTGTTTATTTTTCTTGTTTCGGAACTGAAAGCGAATAGAAAATTTGGCAGTAAGGTTTTTTTATTTATTTATTTCAGTTTTGCTATTTTGGCAGGATCGATCATGTTGGGAGCTTTTGGATTTGGTAATAGCACCTACAGTGATGCGGAAGTGGGATCGAAAGGGTATTTTGAGGGGGGGAATGATATAGGTGTTGCCTATTTAGTGCTTGGCTCCTTCTTGTTATATGGGCTTTATCTGCAAAAGAGATTCTTGATTATTCGTTTATGTTTCATTTTACTTCAATTAACCATCGCTTTATTAGCATCAACCAAATTGGTTATTTTGGGTTCATTAATCAATGTGCTCTATGTATTGTGGAGTTTTGTAAGAATTAATATTTGGATTAAATATTTGTATTTAGGTCTCGTTGTAGCAATTCTTCTAAGTGGATTGTACTGGGGAATACAATCGAGTGGCTTGTTGGATAGGTTGTTAACGAATTTTGATAAGGGGGATATCCTTTTTGTAATTCTGTCTGGAAGAGATAATACGGTATTGGAGGGCTTTGCCAACTTCTTAAAATCAAATTTGATTACAAAATTTTTCGGATTCCCGCAGATTCAAAATTCTGAGATGGATGGTTTTGATATCCTCTTCAATTTCGGTTTTATGGGTGTGCTATATTTTCTTTCTTTGGCAATTTTACTTTACAGAAGATTGAATAAATTGATTGCTATGGGATTTTCAAATGCAAAATTTGGTCGATTTATCTTCATATTTTGTAGTACTTTAGGTTTAATCGCCGGTCACACCTTGTTTTCAACACAAGGTGGACTTTTTCTTTTCGCTGTTATTGCGATGAGTTATCATCAGCCATTTTTCAATGTCCAGAAATAAGGTGGGAAAACCGAAAATTGCTTTTTTATTGCCTCAATTAATTAAGTCGGCTCCTATTATTTACAATAAAAACTTGGTAGCGCATTTGCAGGAAGAATTCAATATCACTGTTTTTTATTTCCAAGGAGACGATAAGGTAGGTTTCACATGCAAAACCGAATTGATTGACTATCAAAAAGGTTTTAGTTTTGATGGTTTTGATTTGGTTCAAAGCTTTGGTTATCGACCAGATGTCTATTTAGCCCGAAATCGAAAACGCATAAAGGCCAAATTGGTATCTACCTTACACAGTTTTATTTTTTTTGATTTACGCTCGCAGTATGGGTATTTAGCGTCTATTGTATTCGGAACATGGTGGCTTTGTAATCTCTTGAAATTTGATCAAATAGTTTGTTTGACACAAGAAATGAAGAATTATTATGGGTCTTTTTTGCCAAAGCAAAAATTGAAGGTCATTCATTCAAGTCATGTGGTCATTAATCAGACTGCGGCAAAAAATGCCAAAATCACAGATCAGATTGTGAACTTTAAGTCGAACAAGGTTCTATTGGGTATAATAGCGAATTTGACTTATCAAAAAGGGATTGACCACGTTATCAAAGCAATCGCCGTCTCAGAGCAATATAAACTCCTTATCATCGGTGAGGGAAGGTACCGTAAAACTTTAGAAAAGTTGGTAGCTAATTATGGTTGTGAATCAAAATGTTTATTTTTGGGTCACATGGAGGACGCTCATCAATTCATGCCTTTATTGGATATCTATGTCATGTCTTCCTATCAGGAAGGATTTGGGCTTGTTGGATTAGAGGCAGCACATTTTAAGATTCCAGTTGTATGCAACGATATTCCCGTTTTTCGAGAAATCTTCACGAATGGAGTCGTTGAGTTTTACCAATCGAATTCCACAAAATCACTTCTTCAGACACTAGATGAGGTTTCAACAAACGTAAAAGATTCCGGAATTAAACTGAATGAGTATTGTTCTCGAAAATATAGCATTGAAAAGATGACAAAACAATATAGCGAACTATACAACACCGTAATTAAATGAAAATTAAGCTTTTTGTGCCCTATTTTAATGAACAAATGTTAGCCCGAATTAATATTTTGTCTTCCGTTAAATGGGTTGATGAGTTTCATTTGACAGAAGCAAATTTTACGCATCAAGGAAAATTTAAAGACTATAATTTTGATTATAATTCTTACGGTGTTTTGACTGACAAGCTTTATTACCATGCGGTCGATTTTGAAAAAGATTTTTTATTTAATCGAAAATATATTCCGCATGTTGGTGGAAAATATAAACCTGCTTGGCACCCAAACATTTTCTTTAATACCTCTTGGTATAATGAAGGAGTTCAACGTAATCGATCATGTGATCAATCATTGATTGAAGATGATGACATCATAATTCTTTCAGATATTGATGAAGTTATCGATCCACGGAAATCAGATATGATAATTGATGCGGTTGAAAAACATAAAATTATCACAATAAGATTAAATTTTTCGCTCCTTTATTTTAACCTTTTTTCGAAAAGTTGGAGTGGTCCCAGTGATTATAGTTATCGAATATTTGTTATGAAAGGGGCAGAATTCAAAAAGAGGAATTTTGATTATGATAGCTTACGAAAATCTGGAGAAAGAAGTCAATTAATGGACGAGGTCTATTGTTTGCCTGAAATTTGTGGATTTCATCATTCATGGATAGGGAATAAAGATTCAATTAAATCAAAATTGCAAGCATATTCACATATAGAACATCGCGTTTTCAACGATGATCAATACATTGAAAATTGTCTTCGCAATGGCAAATCCTTATTTGACAATCACGAGTTGTATATAGATAATTCAATTGAGCTTTTAGATGAAATCGAAATAAATCGCGCTCAATACGAAGAATTTTTCTTTGTATAAAGGATGAATATCACCGCCTCCATCGTTCTTTACGATTCTAATTCAACGACTATTCTAGCCTTGGTGAAGGATTTACTTATACAGGGTGTTGAACACGTTTACCTTGTTGATAATTCTTCTATAAATAATCAAGCTGCCTATCCTACAAATGGGCAAATTGAATATCTACATAATCCATCAAACCCTGGATTTGGCGCGGCGCATAACCTCGCTATAGAACTTGCACAAAAAGCTCAACCTAAATATCATTTTATTGTAAATCCGGATATTCAGCTAGGTGAGGATGTGATCCATTCCATGGTGAATTTTATGAGTAAGGATTTGAAAATTGGAATGATGATGCCTCAAATTTTAAATTTAGATGGGTCTATTCAATTCTTGCCGAAATTATTTCCAAGTCCGTTGAGTATTTTGAAACGTAAATTTAAGTTTCCTTTTCATTCCCAACAGGCGTTTGTAAATACTTATGAATTAAGGATTTCGCCAAGTTCCCAAATATATCAAGGCCCTATCATCTCGGGTTGCTTTGCCCTTTTGAATCTTACAGCTGTTCGTGAAGTGGGTTGTTTCGACGAATCATTTTTTATGTATTTTGAGGATTTTGACCTTTCACGTCGAATGAACAAAAGTTATAAGACGGTCTATTATCCGTTGGCTCATGTAATTCATGGGTATGATTCAGGGGCCAATAAAAATTTCACACTTCTCGGGCATTTTGTTAAATCTGCCATTCAATATTTTACTAAATGGGGATGGTTTATAGATAAAGAACGAGATCAACTCAATCAACAAACCTTATCCCAATTTCAACAGTGAAAATAGCAATCAGCGGGTCAAGTGGTTTTTTGGGTGTAAATCTTATTGAACACCTGAAAGGTATTATATCCATCTTTGCGTTAAAGCGAGATGAAATTATAGTAGATAACTTAGTTGATGTGCAAGCAGTTATCAATCTTGCGGGCTTTGCACATGATCTTCAGGTTGCCGCAGATCCAAGTTATTATTACCAAGTTAATACAGATTACAGTAACCGCTTGTTCGATGCCTTTTTAGCCTCGGATGCTAACGTATTTATTACCATTAGTTCGGTGAAAGCTGTGGCAGACGCCACGCTGGAAATACTGACGGAAGATAGTAGCCCTAATCCACAAACCCATTATGGGAAAAGTAAGTTGATGGCTGAATATTATATTCAAACGAAAAGAATTCCTTCAGGAAAAAGAGTCTACATACTTAGACCTTGTATGATTCATGGTCCCGGGAATAAGGGGAACCTAAATCTATTATATAAAATAGCCAAATGGGGATTGCCGTGGCCACTCGCCGCATTTGAGAATAAACGATCCTTTTGCAGTGTTGAAAACATTTGCTTCGTGATCAGGGAATTACTTTCACGTGTAGATATTCCTTCAGGAATTTATCATATTGCGGATGATGAAGCCTTATCAACGAACCAAGTTATTCAAATCATGGGTGAATCGTTGGGTAAACAGCCAATGTTTTGGAAGGTGCCTCAAAGTATTATTCGAGTAATCGCACGTTTGGGCGATTTTACCCGTCTGCCCCTTAATTCGGAAAGATTATCCAAACTGACCGAGACTTACGTAGTTTCAAATAAGAAAATTATTAATGCAATGGGGAAAAGCCTTCCTGTAAGTGCACAAGATGGATTGAAATATACATTTCAATCATTCAATAAATGAGTTTGAATTGTGTTGAATATGGCAGCAAACAGTTGCAATATGTTGGCTACTCCACCGTCACCGACTTCGCCAAATTACGTGGCTTATCTACATCCAAGCCGCGTAGCACCCCAATGTAATAAGACAATAATTGTGTGGGCAGAACGCTAATAAGCGGGGCCAACAATTCATCCACCTCCGGCACGACCATCACATGGTCTGCCATATCGCGAATCAGCGTATCCCCCTCGGAAATCACCGCAATAACCATCCCTTTGCGCGCCTTGATTTCCTGAATATTACTCACAATCTTCTCGTAGTAGGCATCTTTGGTCGCGATAAACAATACCGGTAAGTTTTCGTCTACCAAAGCAATCGGTCCATGTTTCATCTCCGCCGCAGGATATCCCTCCGCATGGATATAGGAAATCTCCTTAAGTTTCAACGCTCCTTCTAAGGCAACAGGGAAGTTGTATCCACGGCCTAAGAACAAGAAATCGCGTGCGTCTGCATAATGTTTAGCTACTTCTTTGATGGCTTCATGTGTCGCCAACGTTGTCTTTACCTTCTCAGGGATCAAAGCTAATTCCGCAATCAATCGATCGTATTCAGCAGTAGCCAGGGTGCCTTTGGCCTTTCCTATTTTCATCGCCATCATCGCTAGGACGGTCAATTGAGCGGTAAATGCTTTGGTACTCGCAACACCGATCTCCGGTCCTGCATGCGTATAGGCACCTGCGTGTGAAATACGCGCAATCGATGATCCCACCGCATTTACCACCCCAAATATAAAGGCTCCTTGTTCCTTGGCACGCTCGATAGCCACTAGCGTATCCGCCGTTTCGCCACTTTGAGAGATCGCAATGATGATGTCGCCTGGCCCAATCACCGGATTGCGGTAACGGAATTCCGAGGCATATTCCACCTCCACCGGGATGCGGCAAAGGGTCTCAATCATGTATTCAGCAACTAAACCGGCATGCCAACTCGTTCCGCAAGCTACGATCACGATTCTTTTGGCCTGGGCAAAAACAGATAAATGTTGCTCCACACCCGCTAGGGTTAATGTCATGTTATCGCTGTCCAAACGACCCCGTAAACAATCCGTCAAAGATGCCGGTTGGTCGAAAATCTCCTTCAACATGAAATGGTCGTAACCGCCCTTTTCGATTTGGGCTAATTCCATGTCCAATTGTTGGATATAGGGAGTAATGGGTTCATTTCCGAGGTTCTTTAAGATGATTTCATCTTCGGAAATGATCGCCAACTCATAGTCGTTCACGTAAATTACTTTCTTCGTGTATTCGATAATCGGGGAGGCATCCGATGCCAAAAAGTGTTCGCCATCGCCCACGCCAATCACCAGAGGGCTGCCTTTACGCGCTGCAATCAATCGATTCGGAAATCCTTCCTCCATGACGATAATTACGTAAGCGCCCACCACACGTTTCAAAGCGATACGCATGGCCTCTTCCAAGGAATAGTTATTGCTCTTTTGAATTTCCTCGATGAAATTGACCAAAACCTCTGTGTCTGTCGCACTTTCAAACGTATAGCCCTTTTGGATGAGCTCTTGCTTCAAGGAAGCATAGTTTTCAATGATCCCGTTGTGGACCAACGTAATTTTACCTGAATTCGATTTGTGTGGATGTGCATTTACATCGGATGGTTCGCCGTGCGTTGCCCAACGCGTATGGCCAATGCCCACTGTTGCGGTTTTGGTGATGTCATCAGTCCAAGCTTCTAGCTCCGCAACACGTCCTTTTTTCTTGAAATTCGTGATTTCTTTGCCATATAAGGCAATCCCTGCGCTGTCGTAACCGCGGTATTCTAGTCGCTTTAGACCTTTAAGAATAATAGGGTAAGCGGCTTGAGAGCCGATGTAGGCGACGATTCCACACATAGGATGCTTGTTTTAGGGCTGTAATTGAGTACAAATATCTTGAAATAACAGTGGAAATGCAAGGATAGCGGATGCGCCGGGGGGTAAACGCTGCCGGGGTCAACGACCCCGGCAGCGTTACGCAAAGAACCACTATTTCGCCAGTTTCACTACCTAAAACCTGATAATTTTTACATTTTTAGGGCATTTTATGCGTATTTCTGAGCCATTTCAGCTAATTTTAAGTCACAGGTTGTTGGGGTCCTGACCCCGACAACCTGAACAAAACCCTTTAGATTCATGAAGAAACTTATATTATTCCTATTTGCGGCGTTAAGCTTTCAAGCCCTTTCAGCACAAGATTTACGTATCGAACCCCTCAACTGGTGGGTAGGGATGAAAAACCCTAAATTACAGCTTCTGATCCACGGAAAGGACTTAAGTGGTAGTGAAGTCATAGCTAAAAAACCGGGTTTAAAGATTGTGAAAGTGCACAATGCGGATAGTCCGAACTACCTGTTCATTGATTGCGAAATATCGAAAAACGCGCTGGCGGGGTCATATCCGATTGATATCAAAAAAGGAAACAAAATCCTCCACCACATCGACTACAAACTCGATTCAAGAACCCCAAATTCCGCGAATCGACCATCTTATTCGACCAAAGACGTTATTTACCTCATCACACCTGATCGTTTCGCCAATGGCGATCCTAGCAACGATGCTGCGCCGGGCTACCGTGAACCCAATCCTGCCCGCAACGAGATGTACGGTCGGCATGGTGGTGACCTAAAAGGCATCATTGACCGTTTGCCTTACATCCATGACATGGGATTTACCGCGATTTGGAACATGCCAGTTATGGCAAACGACCAAGCGAAAGAGAGTTACCATGGGTATGCCATCACGGATCATTATTTGATAGATCCACGTTTTGGCACCAATAAACAATACCAAGAATTAGCGGATAAGGCGGCGCAAAAGGGTATTAAGCTCATTATGGATGTCGTGCTGAACCATTGCGGCGATGGCCACTGGTGGATGAAGGATTTCCCTTTCAAAGATTGGATCAATTTCGACGGAAAATTTGTGTCGACAACGCACCGTCGGGAAACAGTTCAAGATCCACATGTTTCACAATTTGATGCCAAAATGCAATCAGAAGGGTGGTTTGTTCCCGCGATGCCGGATTTGAATCAAAAGAATCCTTTTATGGCGAATTATTTAATCCAAAATACGATTTGGTGGATTGAATATGCGCATTTGGGTGGAATTCGTATCGATACCTATCCTTATTCTGAAAAGCATTTTGAGGCGAGATGGTCGGATGCCGTGTTAGCGGAATATCCGAATTTGAATATGGTAGGCGAGGAGTGGTCATCGAACCCGATTATTACCTCATATTGGCAAAAGGGGAAAGTAAACCGAGATGGTTTTAAATCATCCTTGCCAGCATTGATGGATTTTCCTTTGCAAAATGCCGTTTCGGAGGCGATGAATGAGAATGATCAAGATTGGGGCAAGGGTTTGAATAAGATCTATTCGGTTATTTCGAATGATTTGGTTTATGCAAATCCAGACAATTTGGTTGTTTTTGGCGACAACCATGACATGTCACGTTTTTACTCGCAGGTCAAGCATGACCAAGCCTTATTCCGGATGGGTATGACTTATTTATTGACGACACGTGGAATTCCGCAGATTTTTTACGGAACCGAAATCTTAATGTCAAATCCCAAAAGCAATGAACATGGCGAAATTCGAGGTGATTTTTATGGCGGTTGGCCTGGTGATGCCAAAGATGCCGTGACACAACGCGGTTTTACAGCCGATGAAAAAAGTACGCAGGATTTCTTTAAAAAATTATTGAATTGGCGGAAGAATAATGC
>JBEEOB010000013.1:0-24145 GCA_041191865.1 Bacteroidota bacterium | reverse complement strand
CCCCAGTCGGCCAATGCAATGTCTTTAACTTTGTAAGGTACGTAAGTGCCTGATTGTGATGCCATTGTGTATTGTTTTTTATTTCGAATTCTTAAGAAAGTGCAAATTTAGCCCTTTATTGCTGAGCAACAAAATTTTGTTTTGATAAACGATTAACTAAGATTCCAAGAAAGGTAATACACTTTCCAGTTGGATCCCCCGTGAACCTTTCACCAACAAAAAGCTATTCGTAATGGGATTATCTTGTAACCAATTGTGTAAACCAAATTTGTCTGGAAAATAATAGGCTTGGGGTAAGTTGCTAAGCGCATGTTGCATGTGTTCACCCACAAGCAGCACCTTTGAAAAGGGGAATCCTGCGATGAGTTTGCCAAGTGATGCATGTTCTTGGGCAGATAAATCGCCCAATTCAAACATGTCGCCTAAAATGACAATCTTTGGATTGTTTTCAGTCTCGGCAAAATGACTGATGGCTGCTTCCATGGAGGATGGATTCGCATTGTAGGCATCCATCAAGACTTGGTTGGATCCAATTTTGATGAATTGAGACCGATGGTTGGTCGGTAAGTAGGATGAAATGCCTCTACTACATTCCTCATCACTCAAACCAAAGCTTTTACCTACGGCAATCGCCATTTGTATATTTTCAAAATTATAAATGCCAGGTAGGTGCGATTTGACAATGCTGCCATCTGCGCAGGAAAAGGTAACGGTAGGTTTTGCTTCTATTAATTCAGTAGGCATAGCCTTATTTGCAATAATGCAGGTACTAATCCCTCTTGCTTCGCTCATCTCATGAACAACATTTTTTTCTTTCGGTAAAAAAACGGTCCCGCCATGTTGAGCTACATAATCAAACAATTCACCTTTGCCTTTTCGAACCCCGGCTTCTCCGCCAAATCCTTCTAAATGCGCCTTTCCAATGTTCGTAATTAAACTATGCGTCGGCTGGGCTATTTCCACTAATTCTTTAATATCACCCTGCTTGTTGGCCCCCATTTCAATCACAGCGACCTCATGATTTGGTTTAATCTGCAAGATGGAAAGTGGAACCCCGATGTGATTGTTCAAATTGCCAGCTGTAGCATAGCAATGAAATTTTTGGGATAAAACAGAAAATAGTAATTCTTTCGTAGTCGTTTTTCCGTTTGAACCTGTTAATCCGATCACCGGAATGGATAGAGTGTTTCGGAAATCACGCGCCAAATCTTGAAGTGCTTGTAGTCCGTCTTCGACCAACAGGGTTTTATCACCTGTTTCATATGCGGCATCATCGATAACAGCTGCAAACGCTCCTTTTTCGAGGGCCTCTTTCGCTAATGCATTCGCATTGAAATTTGGTCCCTTCAACGCGAAAAATAGATTCCCTACTTGAATCTTGCGCGTATCCGTACAAACACCCGTGGAGGATAGAAAAAATTCTAAAAGAGCTGAATTTAAAATCTTCATGTTAATTTTAGTGAGCCTTTGTTTTCTTGCAGGTGCAAATATCGAATGAAAAATTGTTTAATCCTTTTATTGGGCTTGATAAGTATGCAAATCCAAGGGCAGTCCTTGCGATTTGATGTTTTTCAAGGGCCTTCGGTCAAACAAAATGGACTTTCGCTTTCAAATGCCTGGGCCGGCGGAATGAATGCTATGCAATATCAACGCATGGATTTGAATGGGGATGGTCGCATGGATTTGGTGACATTTGATCGGACGAGCCAACAAATTTCAACATTCGTACAAGATTCAGCAGGTGCCTTTACGTTTGCGCCGAGGTATATTAGTCAATTTCCTCGCATTGAGAATTGGTTTGTCTTGGTCGACTTTAATCAAGACGGTAATGTGGATTTGTTTTGTGCGACGGGTGCGGGCATTAAGGTCTATCAAAATAAAAATTCATCTGGTCAGTTTAATTTTGAAAAAGTTCAGGATCCAATTTATACTTTGGGCTTTGCAGGTCGTGTAAATCTATATGTAGCAGCTCCCGATATCCCTGTGATTGCTGATGTCGATGGAGATGGAGATGTGGATGTTTTGGCCTTTGAGCCGGCAGGACATTACATCGAATTCCATGAAAATGTATCGATGCAGAAATCTGGAAAAGCAGAATTGGTATTTGAGAAATCTTCGCAAAACTGGGGGAATATTGTCCACAATGATTGTCGGGATGCACTGATCGTAAATTCAGATATCCGCACACAAGCCGTAGGCCAACTTAATCGTGTGAATCATGTGGGAAATACGCTGGGCCGGACTTCAAACAACGATTTATTCATGGGGCATGTTTCTTGCCCGAATTTGACCTACTTGAAAAATGCTGGGACGAATGAGCAAGTCAAGTATTCGAATTTTGATTTTGATTTTCTTCGTGCTTACCCCACCGTTGCTGGCATGTTCATGGCTGCCATGCCACTTCAATTAACGGGAAATCGGGAAGACATATTTGTTTCGGTGAATACATCAGATAATGCCGGCTTTTTGCAGGATTTCCAACATTCTTCCTTTCGGATTAGCCAGGGGCAAATCAAACCTTTTTTGCAGGATCAGATGATTGATGTGGGAGAAAAGGCGAGTCCCTGTTTTGCCGACATTGATTCAGATGGAGATTTGGATTTACTTATTGGACACGCGGGCTATCGAAATTCAAATGATGTACGTGCCAGTATCTATTTATATGAAAATCAAGGGGGAGAATACATATTGAAAACGGCCGATTATTTAGGCTTAGCTTCCCGAGAATCCCTGACCGATATTGTTTTACAAAATCTAGCTAACCAAGTATTAGTGCTTGGGCAAAGTTCGTTTGGACCCAAAGTTTTTAAAATCATTGGGCAGCAATTGCAAGTTGCCAACTTAGATTTAGCGTTTGGGGAAACCCCGGTGATGAGCCCTTGGGGGAATATGGTGCTTTCAAAAACGGGCCGATTGGTCTGGGAATCGAATGCCGACTGGGGGCAATTGAGTAAAGAATTATGGCAATTACGTACCTGTCAGTTTGCGGATATCGACGGGGATGGAACTGTAGAGTTTGTTGGGATCGACTTAGAAGGCATGTGGCATGTTGGAAATTATGTATCGACGACAAATTCGTTCAACTGGCGGACAGCGGATTTTCAAGGATTTACCGTGGGACGAAATACACGATTAAGTGTAGCCGATTTCAATGCTGATGGGCGAGTAGACTTGGTGGTTGGAACCGGGGCAGGTGGCGTTTATCTAGTAGAAAACAAAAGCAGTTCCCCGGTTTGGGATGCCTTGGATTCTCAGACCTTACAAGTCTGGCCGAACCCAAGTGCAGGTACTGTTTATGTCGTGACGAATCAGTCAGGCGAATTGCAGGTATTTAATCAAGTAGGACAAGTTATATCCATTAGGTCTGTGCAAGCAGGTAAGACTTACGAAATGACGCACTCCGACATGTCATTCATCCGTTTTGTGGATCCTACAGGGAAGCTAAGCACCCGCAAAATTCAACACAATTAAAAGAACTTTCCGGCACCTAAAACGATTTGGCGTAAACTAACAACGATAATTACGATGCCAACCAAAATCATCATGCTCTTGACAGGAAGTTTATTGGCCAAACGTGCGGCAATCGGTGCCGCTACAACACCCCCTAAAATTAAGCCAGCAATCACTTGCCAATAGCCTAATCCGATGACTGTAAAGAAGGTCAGCGATGAGGCAAGCGACACGAAAAATTCGGTTAGGTTAACACTTCCAATGGTGTATTTGGGATGACGACCTGAGGCGATTAAGGTAGAAGAAACAATTGGTCCCCAGCCGCCACCTCCAATGGAGTCAAGGTATCCGCCAAACAATGCTAGCCAGCCTACTTTCTTTAATTGTCGTTTTTCTTGGCGTTTGATCAATGCCTTGCGGATAATGATGGCCCCCAAGAATAAGGTGTAGATTGAAACGATCGGTTTGATATAGCCTGCATAATCTTCTAGAGATGACAATACATAGGCTCCTAAAATAGCCCCTATGATACCAGGTATGACTAAGGTTTTAAATAATTTGGAATTCACATTGCCAAATTTTAAGTGCATGTAGCCGGAAACGCCAGAGGTAAATACTTCGGATGCATGCACACTGGCTGATGCGGCAGCGGGCGTGATTCCCACAGCCATCAAAAAGGTTGTCGCAGTAACACCATATGCCATCCCAAGCGCCCCATCGATCATTTGCGCGATGAAACCACCTAATACATAATAGAGGATATCGGAATTGACTGTATTGAATACGGCAATGATGTTTTCTGCTGTTAGGTATGAAAACACAAGATGTCCTACAATCATTAATGCTAGGGCATTGCTGATGTGAATAATCACCTCCGTTAGACTACGTTCGCGCTTCCAAATAATATTGATTGCTTTCAAAAGGCTTGGAAACTTGGATTTATTCGGTGACGAATCGGGCTGTGTAGACATAGGGTAAATTATTATCCTACAAAACTAATAGACTTCACTTAATCTACCAATAAAGTAGAGTAAATATTTTTTCGCAAAATTCGTGTAAATTGCATCCCCTTTTGAAAAACAAACAATTATATGCGTTCAGAGTATCAATTTCGTGACATCGAAAAAGCGTGGCAAGGATTTTGGGAACAAAACCAAACATTCAAGGCACAGGTTAATCCCAATAAACCCAAATATTATGTGTTGGACATGTTTCCATATCCATCGGGAGCAGGCTTACATGTGGGACATCCGCTGGGTTATATTGCATCTGATATCATGGCGCGTTACAAGCGTTTGCAAGGATTTGAGGTATTACATCCAATGGGATTCGATTCTTTTGGATTACCTGCAGAGCAATATGCGATTCAAACGGGCCAACATCCCGCGATCACAACGGAACAAAACATTACACGTTACATTGAGCAATTGAAAAACATGGGTTTTTCGTTTGATTGGTCGCGTGAGGTACGCACATCGGATCCATCGTATTATAAATGGACGCAATGGATTTTTATGCAATTGTTCAATTCTTGGTACAACCAAGAATCAGATCAAGCGGAGTCGATCGATACATTAAAGCAAATATTAGCAACCAAAGGTTCTATTGGTTTGAAAGCCGTCTGTGAAGATGATGTGGAGCGTATTTCAGCGGAAGCATGGAATGCGATGGGAGAGGAGGAACAATATGCTTATTTATTGAATTTCCGTTTGGCTTATTTAGATGATTCGGTTGTCAACTGGTGTCCGCAACTTGGAACGGTATTAGCGAATGATGAAGTAAAAGATGGTTTATCTGAGCGAGGTGGCTATCCCGTGGAGCAGAAAAAAATGCGCCAATGGTCGATGCGCATTACCGCTTATGCAGACCGCTTATTGCGTGGGTTAGAAGAGGTTGATTGGTCGGATTCCTTGAAAGAACAACAACGGAATTGGATTGGGAAATCCATCGGTACGGATGTGGAATTTGCCATCGAAGGAATTTCGGATAAGAAAATTAAAGTATTTACAACCCGCGTGGATACCATTTATGGGGTGTCTTTCATGGTTTTAGCACCTGAGCACGAATGGGTGGCGGAATTAACGAAGCCAGCCCAACAAGCCGATGTGGATGCTTACATTACCTGGACAAAGTCACGTTCTGAATTGGATCGTGTTTCTGAAGTAAAAACAGTATCAGGCGTATTTACGGGATCTTATGTGATTAATCCTTTGAATAATGAGCGCGTACCTTTGTTCTTAGCAGATTATGTATTGGCGGGTTATGGAACAGGTGCCGTGATGGGTGTACCATCGGGTGACCAACGAGATTGGAATTTTGCCAAGCATTTTGATTTGCCTATTCCGGCCATTTTGGATGCACAAAAAGATATAGAAAAACAGGCTGATAATACCAAAGAGGGGAAATACATCAACTCGGGTATGATCAATGGCATGGGATATAAGGAAGCCACCGATACGTTAATTCAGTGGTTAGAGGAAAAGGGAATTGGGAAAGGAAAAGTACAGTACCGTATGCGGAATGCTGTTTTCTCGCGTCAACGCTATTGGGGAGAGCCGGTACCGGTATATTTCAGACCAACAGCTTCAGGTCAATTATTACCTTATTTAATTCAGGAATCTGAATTGCCTTTGGAATTGCCTAAAATTGACAAGTATTTACCTACGGAAACAGGCGAGCCTCCTTTAGGACGTGCTGCGGATTCTTGGAAATACCAAGGACAATATGATTATGAGTGGTCGACCATGCCGGGTTGGGCTGGATCATCTTGGTATTGGTATCGCTACATGGATGCTCAAAATGATGCGACTTTTGCTTCTGCGGAGGCGGTTAATTATTGGAAAGCAGTCGATTTATACATTGGTGGTTCCGAGCACGCAACAGGTCACTTGTTGTACTCACGTTTCTGGAATAAATTCTTGAAGGATTTAGGTTATGTGGCGGAGGAAGAATTTGCGAAGAAATTGATCAACCAAGGCATGATACAAGGTCGGTCGAACTTCGTATACCGCGTGAAAAATACGGATCAAGTGACATTTGTATCACATGGTTTGAAAGATCAATACGATGTAGCTGCGCTACATGTAGACGTGAACATCGTAGAAAATGACATCTTGGACGTAGAAGAATTCAAGCGTTCTCGTAACGATGTACCTGCGGATGCACAATTCATTTTAGAAGATGGCAAATACATTTGCGGTTGGGAAGTGGAGAAAATGTCCAAATCCAAGTTCAACGTCGTTAATCCGGATGATTTAATTGCCAAATACGGAGCAGATACTTTGCGTGTTTATGAGATGTTCTTAGGTCCATTGGAGCAATTCAAGCCTTGGAATACGAACTCGATTTCGGGTTCACATAATTTTTTGCGGAAGGTTTGGCGATTGTTCTTTGATGAGCAAGCACAAAAATCAATTGTTGTCGATTCGCCAGCAACGCCTGAAGAATTAAAGGTATTGCACACCGCGATTCGTAAGGTTCAAGACGATTTGGAGCGTTATTCGTTTAATACGGTCGTTTCCACCTTGATGATTTGTGTCAATGATTTGGGTCAATTGAAATGCCATAAGAAATCAGTTCTTCGCGAACTAGTTTTATTGCTTTCCCCGTATGCACCACACATGGCTGAAGAGTTATGGGCCGCATTAGGAGAGGAGGCAGGAAGTATTTCCCATGCCAAATTCCCGGTATTCAATCCGGAATTCTTGGTTGAGAATGAATTTAATTACCCGATTTCCTTTAATGGAAAGGTGAAATTGACTTTAGCCTTTTCGGCTACGGCAAGTCCTGCGGAAGTAGAGGCGGGTGTGCTGGCCAACGAGCAAGTACAGAAGCATTTGGATGGCAAGGCACCTTCTAAGGTGATTGTGGTTCCGAAACGGATTGTCAATATTGTACTAGGAAAGTAGATTGAAAGGGCCGAGGAATCGGCCCTTTTTAATTGTGGACGATCATGTCTACGATTTTAAAAATCGTAAGCGTGAAAGTAATTAATCCAAGTGTCCAGCGGATATTGGATTTCATCGTTTTCTCAATCGTTGCTTCAATTCTCGACTCAAAAGAAACAAAACGAGCTTCTAAAGTTTCAAAACGTGCCTCTAAGGCTTGAAATTTCGCTTCAAGTGCGTGAAATCTGCCTTCTAGCTCATGAAATCTACCTTCTAGCTCATGAAATTTCACTTCAAGTCCACAAAAATCTAAGCGTAATTGTGCCATATCAGTTGCAATTGCATCTAGTCGATCATCTAAATGACTGATATGGTTGAAAGCCGACTTGATCAGGAGTGTATTCACATCATGGTCAGTGAGTGCTTCTCCATTCGAAAACTTGTTTTCAATTAATTGAATTCTAGGCTGAATCATTTCAAGTAACTGGTTCTCAATTCTGATATTCTTTTTCATTTTCCGGGCTAGGTTTGATGATACAAATTTCGCCCGGAGAAATACCTTTTCCTATTCAAAAAATGACTAATTGAATGATTATCAATGAATTGATTTAATCCATTCGCGGATGAGTGCAACACCTTCTTGGTGAATGAGAGTCCGGCCGAGTTCCGGCATCATAACGCCCGGATCATGCGAGTTCATGCGGTAATGAAGAATACTCTCGTTGGGTTTTCCTGCAACAATATCATACAATAAACCGCCTGATCCCCGACCTGCTGCTACGGGTGATTTCATCATTCCATAGGCCGTCGTTCCATAGTAGCGATAATCGAGAAATAATCCCGAACTCTTCGCCGGACCCTTGGGATTATGGCAATGGGCACAATTGATGTCTAAGTAAGCTTTGACGCGCTCGTGGATAGCTGCACTTTCATCTATATACGATACGAATTTTGGTCGTGTTGAGGGTACTCCGCTCATTTGATTGCTCCTACTCCAATAGTCCAACTGGTTTTCTTCTCCATGTGCATACTGCATGGATGCATTCATTTGTCGGGCGGATGGACCAATAGGCGTCATAATTCCATCTCGCTCATGACAGCCTTTACATTGATTCATATTCGGCACTACGTAATTCACTTGCTGTTTCTTACCCTGCTCGTTCTTGAATTCGACCAAACTCGTACCTCCTGACACCTCTAAATAAGCTTCTGTCTGCTCTTCATTCCAAATGTAAGGCAATGCCACCCAGCCCGTAGGTTCATGGCTGAGGATACGTGTTTCCATAATGCGCCGACCGCCTTGTGGCTTACGTTCATCCATCGGATAATAAAAGGTTTTTGCTATGCGAGTACCTACTGGAAATTGGAAAACGGAATCAGGGTTATATGCGACAGATTGACCCGTAGGCAACTGAATGAAACGTAATTTGTGCGCGTAATCGGAAAATAAGGGGGATATCAATGCATAGGGTGTTACGCCTGTACTGGGTACTTGATTTTTTAGCTCCCCTTGAAACAATCCATAATCGGATAATTTGCTTGGAAATTTAGGAGCGGGTTGGTAAGAAAAAAGTCCCAATAATAAGATGAATCCCAAGTATCGCATCGCTAAAATTGATTCGATTTGACATACTCTTGTACACAATCTAAAGCTGCCGGATTGCGTTGCACGTTTTTGAAATCATGCTCAGCGTCCATGTTGGCCACCGACTGGTTCACATTATGGTGCACACAAATTTTATGTTGGGGTAAATAATTCCCATCTGCGCCACAACGTTTCGGATCCAATACACCATCATATACAACGTGCGGCACATCCCGACCGAAGCGTAATTTGAATCGGTAAATTTGCGCAAATCTTCCCTCCAATGGTACGCGGCCTAAATGACGTTCGAATGTGTTGTTAAATACTGAAATAGCGGTCGGGTAGGGGTCGTATTCTTTATCTTTTATGGCTATTTCTGCCATGAAATAGGAGATGATGCCCACACCTACGGTTTGATGATTTAAGATTTTGTTGTCGTAAATATCTACATGACTTGTTGCTAAGATTAACATGCCTGTCCCTTTCGGAACTTTACCTACGATATTGCCTTTAGGTGCAAAATTAGACTGATTGTTTTCTTCGATGAGGTTATCGTGCACCTTGACGAATCCTCCCTTTTTTTGAATCAAATCAGGTAAATCGAATACAAGAATTCCTCCTGTATTTCCATAAGCGTGATTATGATGAACTTCCGCATAAAGCGAATTTTCAATCTCAATGCCAGCTACATTTTGAAAGGCTATACAATTTTTCACTTCGATGTGTTGGGATTGTCCCACATAAATTCCCGCGTCAGATGCACCGATGGCGATGCAACTATCGATTAATATATTCGAACAAAGCACAGGGTATAGCGCATAAGAGCCATTTTCAGCTTTGGGACCTCCTGTCCATTCGGCTTTGATGCGTCGGAAAATGATATCCTTCACATGCATGGTTTTGATTAAATCACCTTTGGAATCCTGAACGGTCAAATCTTCCAAAACGATATTTTCACAGTTTGTGATTTTTATCCCCTCAGCCCCCGTTTTTTGATCTTTAAAGCTCAATACGGTTTTATCCATCCCCTTGCCGCGGATGGTGATTTTCTTTTTGCCTTCCAAGGAAAGACTACCTGAGATATGAAAATTACCTGCTTCCAATTCAATAACATCCCCATCTGAGGCAAGGATTAATTGAGTCTGAAGCGCTTTTTCAAATTGGGCTTGCCCCATAACTGGAGAAAGCCCAATGAAAAGTAAGAAAACACTGAGGTATTTCATTTGAATTAGTTTCGTGGAGGACCGCCGCCTGGACGCATTTGCGATTGCATGGTCTTGTATTTTTCTAATTGTTCTGGGGTTAAGATCGCTTTCAAGGCTTCTTGTTGACCCTCATTAATCTTCTTCATTTCTCCCATCATCTCTTCGCGATCCATTCCTGCCTGGCGGAATTCCATCATCTTTTCAATGCGCGCAACAATTAATGGTTCGATTTTATCCTCTTGTTCTTTGGTCAATTTCAACTCTGAACTCATGCGGTTCAATTGATTCATGGCCATTTCTTGTGGACTTGGCATTTGTGCGTAAGCTGCTTCGCCGGCTCCCATGAGGGCTATAACCATGGCGATGCTTGTTAAGATTTTTTTCATTTGTATAAATTTAGAATTTCAAGTTAAACATTTTATTCAAACACCGTATTCCAGATCAACGAATAAACTTCCGTTGGCTCCATTTTATCAGTTGATTGATTATCAGCAATATACAATGGATAATAGGCTTCGTCGCAAAACGGACTTCCATGGGAGCCTTTGACTAAGGTCGCATCCAAAGGTATTACGTCCATGCGGTAGCGGAACCCTGTCAGTTTACGTGCTAATTTATAGGCAGCCCGTAATTTGATGAAAGGATTTTTAGGGTCCATGAACATTTCCACGGGATCATATCCTGGCTTCTTGAAGATGTCTACACAGCGGGCAAAGTCGGGAGCTTTTTTGTTGTCCAACCAGTAATAATAGGTAAACCAGGCATCATTGTCGGCAATCAACACCAAATCACCCGCACGTGGATGGTCGATGTGATAATTCGCTAATTCTTCTCCAGATAATACCTTTTTCACTCCATGGGTTTGCATCAAAAGGAGCTTGACCTTATCGATTACAGAAGCGTCCGGGCAATAGACATGTGCGATTTGATGATCGGAAACGGCAAATGCACGTGATGCGCCCGGATCCAATAATTCCAATCCTTGTTCTTTCCGTAATGCGATATAACCGGCTTCGCGTAAGATTCGATTCAGATGTATGGGTTTAGATACATCATTAATCCCATACTCCGACAAGATAATAACCTTCGCGCCCTTGCTTTCGAAATGTGTAATGAGTCGTTCGACGACCTGATCGATCTCTTGTAAATCACCTTTGATTTTCTCAAAATCTACCCCGAATTTCTGCAAGCAATAATCCAAATGAGGTAAATAGATGAAAGTCAACGTCGCATCATATTTCTTGTCCACATAGATGGACGCATCCGCAATCCAATTTGTCGATTTGATATTCGCATTGGGTCCCCAGAAATTAAACAAGGGAAATGTCCCAAATGCCTCTTGCAATTCATCCCGCAAGTCGGCCGGATGGCTATAGCAATCGGGCATTTTAACCCCATCTGAATGGTATTGAGGACGTGGAGTTACTGAATAATCCGCCGTAGAATACATATTATACCACCAAAACATATTTGCACAGGTGAAATTGGGATCTTTTCTACGTGCAGCATCCCAGATTTTTTCATCACCCACCAACTTGTTGGATTGCTTCCAAAACTTCACTTCGGAGTCGACTTTGTCGTACCAACCGTTACCTACGATTCCATGGGAACTCGGGTATTTACCTGTCAGATAAACACTTTGGGAAGTCGTCGTCACCGCCGGGAATGGAGGCTTGATTTTCGATTTCTTTTTGCCTGAGATATAGCCGTCTAAAAAGGGTGTGTATTGACCTAGCAAACGCTCACTGAGGCCTACGATATCTATAACTACAGTTTTTTGCATAATAAGTCTTGAATAAACGTGACTTCACGTGCGATAGATGTTTCGATTGACTCTTGGTATTCGGTAGGCAGAACGCCCCAAGTGTACGTTTCTATTTCCATCATGTTTGTTACCTGATATTGCTTGTGGTAAGCTAGGGTTTCTGCGATTTCGGCTTGTGTCGAATTCAATAATCCATAGGAGTCTAAGAATAAGGGCACATGGAAATGTACGCGCCATTCGTCGTAAACACCATCAGTATATTGCGCTAGCGCTTCATCTAAATCCTTAAATTGAACAAAACCTCCATCTTTTTTCAAGGCTTTGACTTGATGCAAATAAGTTGGCTCTTCGTATTGTTTAAGTGCTTCGATGCGTGCTGACGCATTGTTTCGCAAGTCCACGCGCAAGGCGGAGCTGATTTGAATCTTTCCAATGGAAATGTTTTTCTCCTGTAATTCCATTAAACATTCCGACGGCTTATCAAATGAAACACCATAATGACACACGTCGAAACAGATATGAATGTGTCGGCGCACCCAATCTTCCGGAATTCCGGCAGTAATCGCAAAGGGAATCAAGGTGTCTGTGTACCAATCAACGAATTCTCGGTGATTTTCCAAAAGTCCATCGGGTTCGGGTTCAATGTCTATGTGAATCCATTTGCCTGTTTTCTGTTCTGTTTGCGCCAAATAAGGGACAAGTTTCAACAATTCCATCGTGGCTTGACCGATCGCCGCGCCGCGCTGATCCCACCAATATTTATACGACAGGGGGGAGGTTGAAATTCCACCTTCGTGTTGGTCGGAAGGTAATAATTCTACTAATAAGTCGATTAGACGTCGGGTGTAATTGACGCGATCCTGCGTCGTCCAGTCGGGTGCATGCACCTGATCTTTGACAATCGTATTGTGGAATCCACCGTATGGAAACCCATTCAGTGTAAATATGTAGAGTTCTTCTTCAGCCAGCCATGTTTTCAGGGCTGCTAACTTATTTGCGTCTTCGGTTAAATCGATACTAGCTTGATTCGCGATCCGTAAACCCAATCCCATCGCTTGGTCAGGACACACTTCTTGTTTAACCTTCGGGACAGTTGCTTGTAAATTGGCAAAATGCTCCTCCCAAATTTCTCCTGGATGAATATTGCTGCAATAGCTCAGATGTCCGTAGGCTGTTTTCATGTTAGGCGTATTTGGCTAAAAATGCAACGGAAGCTTGAATAGTAGGGAAGTCCATTTCATGTACTTCTTCCCCTTTTCCTAGGGCTTTTAACAAGGTGATGGTCAAATGTCCACCTAAATGTTCTTGGAATTCTTGTAAGCCTTTGTGAAGATTTTGGCATTCATTTGCTGCCAAAGCGGGATGATATAAATCAAAGCCCAAGCCTTTGATGACTGTCAAAATGCGTTCACAATCGGACAAAGATATAGCCCCAATCAAATGCGAATACACGCAATCCAAAGCAATGCCAATGGCAACTGCTTCTCCATGCCGAATCTTAAAGTCGGTCAGGTATTCCAATTTGTGCGCCGCCCAATGCCCAAAATCCAATGGCCGTGCAGAACCAAGCTCAAAGGGGTCACCACCGGAAATATGCTTCATGTGTAAGTCGGCACATCGATATATTTGTTCAACCATCGCCGCTTCATCGCGGGCATTCATCGCTGATACGTTGTGCTCTAGCCATTCAAAAAAGGCTAAATCTTTAATCAGAGCTACTTTGATTGCTTCCGCAATACCTGAACGCCAGTCGCGATCTTCCAAGGTGGCTAAAAATGCCACATCGTTAAATACAGCCACGGCAGGAGCGAAGGTTCCCAAGAAGTTTTTCTTCCCTAAATAATTCACGCCGTTTTTGACACCTACACCTGAATCGTTTTGGGAAAGAACAGTTGTAGGGATGCGAATTAATTTCACCCCACGGTGGGAAATGGCTGCTGCGTAGCCCGACATATCCAAAAATGCGCCACCGCCGATTGCCGCGACAAAAGAATGGCGGTCGATGCGATGTTCATCAATTGCCCGAACAACTTCTTCGTAAAAACGAGGATCATTTTTACAAACTTCTCCGCCAGGTAGCACCAAGATTTCAGGTGCTAAATCAGCCACGGCGTTTGATTCGAAATAGGCAATGATGGAGGCAGTTAATGAAGGATGTGCATCTGCAACGCCCTTATCAATGACAAAAAGGATGCGTTTACGAAAATTACTTTGGCCGAAATTCGATATAAAATCACACAAGGTTTTATTGCTCGCGTCGAACAAGTGTTTCGTGAAAATCACTTGATAACTGAAGGGTACTTGAAATTGCTGTTGTAAAACTTGCATGAAATTTAATTTAAGAAACGGCGAATTTTTTGCCCACCCACATGGAGAGCGGTAATAAAGCTAAGGTAACAAATGCCATATAATATTGTTCACTCACCGCGACCCAGGCAGCATTCATTAAAATCAGCGTTAATACCCCGGTTTTAACGGTTTGGCCTATATTAGGTCCGATTGGCTTTTGGATGGCTATGCTTAGCTTAGAAAATATCAAGTAGGCGTGTACTAATACAAATGGGAGCATATACAACCATTTGCCGACTTGATATCCGACGGCTAGTTGGCTTGCATGTACACTAATGAATAAAAATGCCGCGAACCATAAGGGCGCCGACTGGCTACCATGAACCTCTCCGCGACTAACCAATGTGATGGCTGCGATATAAATCAAGGGAATTAAGATTAAGTAAAAGTGCTCCAATACACCCAATTCATAAACGCTCATGCCTAGCATTAAGTTATACGCTCGGCATAAGCCCATATTGATAGGGCCAAAAATACGCATATGCTTGCCTTTGTAATCATAAAATAATGCGAGAATCGTGATGATTACAGCTACAATTCCACTCAAACGACTTTGCCAGAAGGCTAAGAAAATTCCCAATGCAAGCAAGACGATTCCACCAAACACGGCTTCAGCACGTTGGATGCGACCACTAGGTAAAGCTCGTTCAGGTCTTTCGATGATATCTAGCTCATGATCGAAAATATCATTAAACACGACGCCGCCGGCATACAAACACATGGTTGAAATTCCGAGAAAAACCACCGGCCAAAATTGATAGTCCAAAGTTCCGAAAGAAAATCCTACGATGGCCATACCTGCCAACACATCTGTTAATGCCGTGATGACATTCGCGGGACGCATAAGTTCAAGAAAGGCTCTGATTTTGATGCGCATTAGCGAATGATTAGGGAATCTTTGTTGACACGCGGTGCTTGACCACCACGTAAAACGGTGTTTCCGTTGAATTTTTGGGTTTGATCGATTTCTAATCCGTTGATGAAATCCGATTCTTGAATCTGTCCACTTTGTGCAAACGCATCCAAGGCATTTTGATAGGTTACTAATCGAATGTGCTCATCGGGAACCTCTTTGATTTTCATCAAGGCAGCCGTTTTGGGAATCGCTAAGGGATCCGAAATGCCCCAGTCGGCAGCGGAATTGACCATGATTCGTTCGGGTCCGTATTGTTTCACGATTTCCACCATGCGCTCATTGCCCATTTTGGTAAAGGGGTAAATTGTAAAAGCAGCATAAAACCCTTGATCCAAAACGGATTTAACCGTTTCTTCATTGTTGTGGTCAATGATCACCATGTTCGGCGCAATGCCATGTTCAAGGGCAATGGCCATGCTGCGTTCGGTACCTTTTTTCTTGTCGCGGTGTGGGGTATGAACCTGAATCGGTAAATTCATTTCTTTGGCAAGCTCTAATTGCGCGCGGTAATACTTTTCCTCTGCTGCTGTTTGGTCATCGAAACCGATTTCTCCTACGCCTACAACTCCTTCTTTCTGCAAAAACAGCGGCAAGATTTCCATCACTTGTTCTGCTAAAGCTTCGTGATTTGCTTCACGAGAATTTAGCCCGATTGTGCAATAATGTTTAATGCCAAATTGCGAAGAACGAAAACGCTCCCAGCCTACTAAACTCGCAAAGTAGTCTTTAAACGAGGCTAAGCCTGTGCGTGGTTGGCCCAACCAAAAAGCAGGCTCAATCAAGGCAACAACGCCCGCATCCGCTAATGCTTGGTAGTCGTCCGTTGTTCGCGATGTCATGTGAACATGCGGATCAAAGAATTTCATGCCTTGCGTGTATTGCGCAAAGGTGCCATCAACGGCATGTGCGGTTGTTTTTTCTTGTTCAGTTCCTTCAAAATGGGAAGGATTTCCGGTGGGTTTATGTTCTTGACACATATTAGGCTATATAAATCGGTTCAGGTAATTCTAATTCTTGCCAAAGTCCCTGCGTGCTGCCAGGCGTTTGGACTTCTTGTTTGACCAAAGTTGCTGCAAGAACATCTCTTGGATTTTCAGATTGCAATAATTTTTCAATATCTGTTTGCAAGGTCTCATTCATAAATCGTGGAACGAGTCGCCAAACCTGCGAGGGAACTCTGCGGCCTGCTGACCATCTTTCATGTGCGAAATCTGAAAGGGTAACCGCCAAGGCTTGATTTGCACGTTCATCTAAACCGATGATTTGATGAATAGCCTTATCATTGAAAATGCATTTTAAAACTAATTGGTTCCAAGCTGCCTCAGCGAAGTAATCTTTTGGATAGGTATTGCCAAAAGCGATGGCATCGAAAACAGGACCCACGTTCGAACGTACCGCATCTGTTGCACGCAATAAAAACGAAGAGGGATTTTCTAAATAAGGCAAAGCGCGCGTCAATGCGACCGCTTCTTGCATTTCAGCTGTTTCAAAGAGTAAATCGATATTTGCTTCGTCCAATTGCGTAAGTATAGCCAAACGAATAACTTGGTCCAAAGTCCATCCCGTGAACACCCCACTATCAATATATTTTTTGGAAATAAATCGAGGTGCTTTTACAAAAGCTAATGCCAATGCTTTACCTGATAAGGCTTTTTGCTCGGCGATCCAAGTGGATTCTGATTCATTCGCAAAGCTTGCGATGGTTTCAGCAATTTGTATATTCGTTTTCACGGCTAATTAGGTTCCTTTCAACGAAAATACTAAAAAAAATGAGGATTTTTATGATTTATTAACTTGATCAATATTCTCTTCCGGTTTTATGCGGTAAGGACCTTTTTTAAGGAATAAAATAGCGAAAAAATAGTGATAAAGTACACGCAGTTTTTGACTGAATATGCGCTGATTATTGGTGTCATTTAGCCAATTTTCTCCTTTGATCAAATTGATTCCTATTTTCCAAAGCCAGAATAAAGGGGCCAATAGCGTGTAGTTGGCGTAAATGATTAATACAGCTAAAACACCATAGCTTTTTCGAACCCAAAGTAAATTGGAAACCTGAATCTGCATGGCAAAGCGATTGACCCATGAAAAGTTGGTTCGCCGAAATGGATTTTCTTGTATGAGGTGAATGAATTTCACATCATCAAAGTAGGCTAAATTGCCTAATTTACTTAATCTAAAACTCAATTCTGCGTCTTCTGCATACATGAAAAAGTCCTCGTCCCAGCCCTTAATTTTGAGTAGATTTTCCCGGGAAGCCATCAGAAATGCACCGACTAAATTATTCGTTTCTTCAGGTCTCCTGAAGGTCTGTTCAGGTAATAAACGGTCAATCAGTGCATGGAAAAAGGGTTTATTGGGGACAATGTAAAAATCCCGACGAACATCATTGAGTGTTCGGTAATAGGGGATGGCCTGACGATTTTCATCTAATTGAATTCCTCCTACGGCCACTAAATTTGCATCATTTAATAAATGCTCATAAGCAAGATAGATCGAATTGTCTACGAGTAATGTATCCGCATTAAGGAATAGGATATATTGTCCTTGTGCCGCTTGAAGGCCGATGTTATTGGCTTTGGAAAAACCAATATTTCCGCCAGAGTCGATCCAATTCGTTGTGGGAAATTCGTCTAAAATTGATTGGTTTTGGCCGGGTATGTAATGATTATCTACGATAATGCATTCAAAACTCAACCCATTCGTATGTGCATAAATACTCCTCAAGCATTCTAATAAGAGTGCTTCAGTTTTGTAATTAACCAATACGATTGATACATCCATGAACCTCAAAATTAGTTTGAATTTATTTTATTTAAACAGGTCTCGTGGTTTTTCTTTTCGATTCCGTCGGACATTCCCTATATTTCGTGTCACAAAATAAATCTATGCGTAAATTAATTTACTCCTTTGTTCTAATCACCTTTCACCTAACATTATTGGGTCAAAAATTCACCTTCGAAGCGGTGAAATCCTATGCTTTCCCCACAGAATTGGTTCGGTCGACCAAAGGTGATAAAATTGCCTGGGCCTTGGATGAAAAAGGCATACGCAATGTTTATGTCGCGGAAGCTCCGAATTTTGAAGCGCGTAAATTGACAAATTTCAAGGATGACGACGGGCAAGAATTGAGTTCAATATCCATTTCAGATGATGGTAAATGGGTATTATTCGTTCGAGGGGGTGATCATGGTGCAAATTTTGATGATGAAAAACCGGTCAATCCGGCGGGTAATACGGAACCACAAACGGTTCGCGTCATGCAAATTGCCTTCACTGGGGGACCTATTCGTGTTATTTCAGAAGGGGATTTTCCTGTTATTTCGCCCGATAATAAAGTCGTTGCCTACATCAAAGAGGGCCAGCCTTGGGTTTGTAAATTAGATACCAATGAGAATGAAGATTTTCTAGAAGCCCCCGTTCGCTTGTTAAAAACACGCGGGACAGTTCATTCATTAACTTGGGCACCCGGTGGAAAGAAGCTTGCTTTTGTAGCCGATCGTGGAGATCATTCTTTTGTTGGATATTTGGAGATGGGCAAGACGAACGTAAGTTGGCTTGACCCCGTTTTTGCGAATGACTTTAGCCCTCGTTGGTCACCGGATGGTACGCAAATAGCCTTTGTGCGCACTCCTGCGGAAGGAGGTTCTGCGGATTCACTAACACAACGTAAACGTATCCCTTGGTCGATCCGTAAAGTAGGATTAGCGCAAGGAGAAAAGTCAAGTTTGGTTTGGGAGGCACCCAATACCTATCGAGGTTCACTTCCGACAACCCATGGGGGCACAAATTTACATTGGCCTAAGCAGGACCGTATCGTATTTACATCTTATCATGATGGCTGGCCACATGCCTATTCTGTTGCCGCAGCTGGTGGAGCCGCATTATTGTTAAGTCCTGGTGATTTTATGGTTGAGCACCTAAGTGTCAGTGCTGATGGCAACTCTATTTATTTTGATGCGAATACAGGCTCTGATGTGACGGATAAGGATCGGCGGCATATTTGTCAAGTGTCCGTTGATAAAACAGATATGAAGGTATTAACACCTGGTAAAGGGATAGAATGGACGGCTGTCTCAGTCTTGGGTGGATATGCGTACATTGGGGCTGGTGCACAAAAATCACCCCAATTAATGCTTTCGACTTCATCTGCTGCACGCTCATTAACGGAAGGATTAATTCCCGCGGAATTCCCTACGAGTGCTTTAGTTGAGCCAAAACAAGTTATTTTTAAGTCATTGGATGGTTTGACAATTCATGGCCAAATTTTTGATAACTCAAATGGTACGCAGAAAAAACCAGCAATCATCTTTGTGCATGGGGGTCCTCCACGCCAAATGCTTTTGGGCTGGCATTATTCGGATTATTATTCAAATGCCTACGCATTGAATCAGTATTTGGCGAATTTGGGCTATGTGGTTTTATCGGTCAATTACCGATTGGGCATTGGCTATGGTTATGACTTTCATAATCCTAAATCTGCGGGTCAATGGGGAGCTTCTGAATATTTGGACATTAAGGCGGCAGGCGAGTGGTTGGCCCAACAGTCTTTTGTGGATCCCAAGAAAATTGCATTGTATGGAGGATCTTACGGGGGATATTTAACAGCTTTAGCCTTAGCGCGTGATTCTAAATTATTCGTGGCGGGTGTTGATATTCATGGAGTACATGATTGGGCATACCAAAAAAAGATTCCATTGGAATTATTATCGGGTCCGCATAAGGCACCTGATGCCGACTGGGCAACGAGTTTATCCTATCGTTCTTCCCCAATTTCTTCCGTTGATACATGGAAGTCTCCTGTGTTGTTTATTCATGCGGATGACGATCGTAATGTACCGTTTAGCCAAAGCATTGATTTGATCAATCGCTTACAAAAGAAAAAGGTACCGGTAGAAACCTTAGTTGTTGTAGATGATACGCATCATTGGATGAAATTTTCCAATGCCGTCAAGGTATTTCAAGCAACGGCTGATTACTTAAAAGCACAATTGTCGAAATAGGTTAAACCCACGTTTTTAGCTAATTTTGCAGCATGCAAGAAAGACCTATAACCGACTGGCTTCCGTTGACTAAAAAGGAAGTGGAAAAGCGAGGCTGGGATGAGCTCGATGTGATCCTGATTTCCGGGGATGCCTACGTGGATCATCCAGCTTTTGGTACGGCAGTCATTGGTCGGATCATGGAAAGTGAAGGCTTGAAAGTGGGGATTGTGGCGCAGCCAAATTGGCAAGATGATTTACGTGATTTCAAGAAATTAGGAAAGCCTAAGTACTTTTTTGGGGTAACGGCAGGTTGTATGGATTCCATGGTGAATCATTATACAGCAAACAAGCGTTTACGTTCCAATGATTCTTATACACCCGGTGGTGAAGCGGGCTTTCGTCCGGATTATGCTACGACGGTTTATTCCAAAATATTAAAGGAGATTTATCCAGATGTTCCCGTTTTAATTGGAGGAATTGAAGCCTCCTTGCGTCGAGTTACGCATTATGATTATTGGGCAGATAAATTATTCCCATCCATTTTAGTGGATTCCCAAGCGGACATGTTGGTGTATGGCATGGGAGAGCAACCTTTGCGGGAGATTATTCGTGGGGTTAAATCTGGGAAGCAATTGGCTGAATTGACCGATATAAATCAAGTGGCATTTTTGCAAAAGCAGTCGGAGCCCTTGCCTGTTGTAGGTGACTGGGAAACGGTGGAGCTGGCGAGTCATGAGGTGTGTTTACAAGACAAGATTAAATATGCTTCTAACTTTAAGATTGTAGAAGTAGAATCAAATAAATGGCAAGCAAATCGGATTACCCAATTGGTGGGAGATGAGGTCCTAGTCATTAATCCTCCCTTCAAAACGATGGAAGAGGCGGAGATGGACAAATCATTTGATTTACCTTATACGCGGTTACCTCATCCAAAATACAAGAAGCGTGGGCCTATTCCAGCTTTTGAGATGATTAAGTTTTCGGTCAATATGCACCGAGGATGTTTTGGTGGGTGTAGTTTTTGTACGATTTCGGCGCATCAAGGAAAGTTTATTGCCTCGCGGAGTGAGAAGTCGATTATGAAAGAGGTTGATCAAATCACGAAACAGCCTGATTTCAAGGGCTATATATCGGATTTAGGAGGCCCATCGGCGAATATGTATCGCATGAAAGGCAAGGATGAGTCTATCTGTGCCAAATGTGTTAGTCCATCGTGTATTCATCCGGTGATATGCAACAATTTGGATACGAATCATACGCCATTGACGGAGATTTACCGCAAGGTAGATGCTCATCCGGGTATTAAAAAAGCTTTTGTGGGTTCTGGCGTCCGTTATGATTTATTGGTGGATGATTTCAATAAAAACAATCAAGACGGCAATCACGATGAATACATGGAGCAATTGATTACGCGCCATGTTTCGGGCCGATTAAAAGTAGCTCCCGAGCATACATCAGATGCGACATTGCGGGTGATGCGTAAGCCATCGTTTAAATATTTTCATGCTTTCAAGAAGAAATACGATGAGATTTCTGCCAAATTTGGCTTGAAACAACCTTTGATTCCGTATTTCATTTCATCCCATCCGGGCTGTGAGGAAGAAGACATGGCGAATTTAGCGGCCGAAACGAAGGATTTAGGGTTCCAGTTGGAGCAAGTACAAGATTTCACCCCAACCCCGATGACGGTGGCAGAGGTGATTTATTATTCGGGTGTTCATCCGTATACATTACAGCCGATTAAAACGGCAAAGACGCGGGAGGAGAAGCAGAATCAGAATAAGTATTTCTTCTGGTATAAGGCGGAATATAAAGATTGGATTCGGAATCGCTTGACACATTTGAAGCGACCGGATTTGGCTCAGCGCTTATTAGGATTTAGAAACAACAAAACGGGTTGGAAGAAATAATTCCGACTTAATTATTAACCAAAAAACAATCAAACAATGGATGAGAATGAAGAATTAATCGTTCGCGATAGCAATGGAGCTGTATTGAAAGATGGCGATTCGGTAACGGTAATTAAAGATTTAAAAGTACGTGGATCATCGAGTGTGATCAAACGCGGTACGATGGTAAAGAATATTCGTTTGACGGATGATGCGGATGAGGTAGAAGGAAAGGTGGAGAAGTCGATGATGGTGTTGAGAACGGAGTTTTTGAAGAAGGCATAGTTCAGTAGCTAGTCACTAGTCGCTAGTCACTAGTCGCTAGTCTGGAGGATATGGTAATCAGTGGTCAGGAGTTAAGAGGTAAGAACTAAGAGGTAAAAGGTACTTCGAATTGATGTTTAGTTATTCAAATGAAAAATCCGAAGCCGAACAGGAATACACCTTCGGACTTCGGACTATATCTCTCCGGACTAGCTCTTACCTCTTACCTCTTACCTCTTACCTCTTACCTCTTAGTTCTTAACTCTTTGAGCTATTCCTCCTCAACCTCCGGTTCTTCATCCTGGATAAGTCCTTGGTTCAACTTTTTGGTTGATTTAATGCCGAGTTTATGTAGTTTTTCAGCACGGCTTACGAGGTTACCTTTTCCCGTGCTAAGTTTATTGAGGGCTCCTGAATGGGCGTCTTCAGCGCGTTTTATGTGTTTGCCTACGTCTTCCATGTCTTGTGTGAAGGAAACGAATTTGTCGTATAAATCACCCGCCTGACGTGCAATTTCAAGTGCATTTCTTGTTTGGTATTCGGTTTTCCAAACGGACGCGATGGTACGTAAGGTTGCCAATAGGGTAGAAGGGGAGACCAAAACGATTTTACGTTCCCATGCGTAGTTAAATAAGGTCGTATCTTGGCTGATGGTTGCCACGAAACCAGATTCAATGGGAATGAATAGGAGGGTGAAATCGGGGCTATTTAAGTCGAGGCCTGTGTGGTAGTCTTTTGCCGACAATAATTTGATATGTGATTTCAGGGACTCGATGTGTTCTTTAAGTGCTTGTTCTTTTTCGATCGTGCCTTCTTCTGCACTAGTATAACGTTCGTAGGCTGTCAAAGACACTTTGGAGTCAATGATCAGGTTCTTGTTATCGGGCAAGAAAATAACCGCATCGGGTTTAATCGTTTCGTTGATTTGATTTTTAGTGACAAATTGAGTTTCATATTCCATGCCTTTTTTAAGGCCTGAGCTTTCCAAAACGCGTTCCAAAATCATCTCGCCCCAGTTTCCTTGGGACTTATTGGATCCTTTGAGTGCGTTAGTTAGATCTTCCGTTTTTTGGGTGACAGTTTGATTGAGGCTCGTTAGGTTTTTGATTTGCTCCAAAAGCACTGTGTTTTGATGTAAGGAGTTTTTTTGACCTTCATTGACCTGTGTTTCAAATGCCAATAGTTTTTCCTTCAGCGGGTTTAAAACGTCGTTTAATTTAACTTGTTGCTGGTCACTGAGCATTCGACCTTGTCTTAGCACGGACTCATTGCTAATATCGGTAAGCATTTTGCGCAACTTTTCTTCGTCGGCCTTTTGATTTTCAACCGTAGATTTCAGTGTTTCGTTTTGACCTTCGAGTTGGGATAACTGCCCGAACATCGTTTTATTTTCTAGTTCAAGTGCTTCTACTTTGGTTTGAATGCCCATTAATTGGGCTAATTGGCTCTGTAGAAGGTTTATTTTTCCTTGAAATAGGAGGTAGGAGGCCCCTGCTCCGACTAAAACTGCGAGAATGATGTAGATAATTGTCATGGAGCAAATATAGTAAAAAGAGTCACTAGTCGCTAGTCAGAGGTTCCATGGGAACTCGATTAAGACCTTATAAATTGTGACAGAATTTGGAGGTGTGAGTGAAGAACTAAGAGTTAAGAGTGAAGAGTCAAGAGTTAAGAGCTAAGAACTAAGAGCTCCCTTTGGACTAGCGACTAGCGACAGACACCTGATTACTGACGACTAGCGACTAGCGACTGCCCACTGACGACTAGCGACTGACGACTCGTGACTATCGACTTATTAGTGCAAAAAAAAACCGCTCTCTTTCGAGGCGGTCTTTCTATAATAACTTGGA
>JBEEOB010000012.1:0-33500 GCA_041191865.1 Bacteroidota bacterium | reverse complement strand
GCTGCATCGTTCCAGGAAACAACGAAAGTTCTTTCTGAAGCATCGATCCGCGCGAAACAAGATACCTTAGACGGCTTGAAAGAGAACGTTATCGTAGGTCACTTGATTCCAGCAGGTACAGGTGTACGTCGTTATTTAAACATCTTAGTAAACTCTTCAGACGAGTTGAAGAATTTGGAAAAAGCGACTGCAACGGAAGTTGAAGAAGTGAAAGAAACAGCAGCAAGCATTTAATTTTAGCTTGTATCTTACGATTACAGGACCCCGGACGGCAACGTTCGGGGTCCTTTTTTTATCAACATTCTGATAAATGCTTTTTTCGAATAAGCTTTCCTGCTTAAGTGTGCCAATTTCGGGCATGGTTAAGATCAAACAACAGGATATCAAAGATTGTGGCATAGCTTGTCTCGCATCCGTGGGACAGCATTATGGAATGCATATTTCGCAAGCGAAAATTCGCCAGTGGGCACAAACCGACTTACAAGGAACAAATCTCATGGGGATGCTTCATGCTGCTTCTTGCATGGGATTAGAAGCGAAAGCACTGCGCGGTACTCGCCAAAACTTAAGCCATATTCCCCTACCTGCCATTGTGCACGGCATTATTGAAAACAAGTTGACCCATTTCATGGTACTCGACCAATTCAATGAAAATCGGGTTTATGTCATGGACCCAACGGATGGCTTAGGGCGAAAAATGTCCTGGGAGGAGTTCGGTCGCTTTTGGACTGGAATCATCATCTTGCTGAAACCTGGCGAAAATTTCGAAGCGTATCAAGAAAAATCAACAAGCTATGCGCGCATCTGGGAGCTCATCCAACCTTATAAAATTCGATTTTTTTCCACCTGGCTCCTATCACTCGTCTACACGGTGTTAGGGCTTTCCATGAGTTTATTTGTCCAACAATTGTCCGATGTGATTATCCCGCAAAAACAGTTTGCCTTATTACAAAGCTACTCTGCAGCCATGTTCGGTATTTTGCTTTTGCAATTTGCTTTGCAGGCTTATAAAACGCATACCATGTTAGCCGTCGGCCAGCAACTCGACCTCGGAATCATGCGAAGCTATTTCAGCCATATATTCACGTTGCCACAGCGTTTTTTTGATACGTTTCGCGTAGGTGAAATTATGTCGCGCGTCAGTGATGCCGTTAAGATTAGGCAATTTATCAATGAAGTTCTGATGGAGCTTTTCCTCCATGGCAGCATTGTTCTATCTGCCTACGCACTTTTGTTTTGGTGGGACAAACGCTTGGCATGGTTGATGCTAGCCCTCATTCCTTTGCATGCAGTCATCTATGGAATCACCAACCGCTGGAATCGAAAGCAAGAGCGGCAAATGATGGAAAATACGGCCAACGTAGAAAATCATTTGGTGGAATCGATTAGTCGGGCAAAAACCGTCAAAATGTATGGAATACATGCCATGCTACAAGCGCAAACAGAGACCTTGTTACATACTTTCCTCGGTGCAGCATATACATCGAAACGCATCAATTATATCGCGGAATGGACGGTTCAATGCATGAGGGCTATCTTTATTTTACTTCTGCTTTGGCAAGGGAGTCATTTAGTCATGCAAGATCGCTTGAGCATGGGTGAACTCTTTGCTTTATTTGCTTTGTACAATTATTTTTCTGGCCCTTTAGCTCTATTGATACAAGTCAACAAATCCTGGCAAGCGGCGAAAATAGCGAGCGAACGACTGTATGACATACTCGATACCAGTAGGGAAGATATGGGAAGTCGAGAACCTCAGAATCTGGAAACTGCGCTGGCCTTCCAACACGTGAATTTTCAATATGGCTTTCGAAAACACATCTTACAAAATGTGACACTGGAATGCCGAAGAGGAGAATTTACGGGCATCGTTGGTGATAGTGGTTCCGGGAAAAGCACCCTATTTCACTTGATGCAGAAATTGTACCCCATTCAATCTGGCCGAATTACATGGAACGGGGAATCGATTGAGCGCTTGTCGACGGAGGTGCTCCGACAAAAAATTGCCTGTGTACCGCAGGAAATCGAGTTATTCAATGGAAGTATCGCAGCGAATATCGCTTTAGGAGACACAAGCCCTAATTTGGATCGCATTAAGGAGATCGCGGATGTCTTGGGCCTGACAGACCTTATCAATCGATTAGACCATGGATTAGAAACGCTCGTTGGGGACCATGGAATCGCCCTATCTGGAGGCCAAAAACAGCGCTTAGGCATTGCCCGGGCTTTATACCGCCAACCGGAAGTCATACTCCTCGATGAGGCAACGGCCGCGCTGGATTTAAAGGCAGAAATGCAAGTACTTCGTGCCATTCGGGAACGGGTAGACACCGTTGTTTTAATTAGTCATCGCATGCTAAATTTCCAAGATGCCCACTGCATCTATGTGATGGAGGAAGGAACTTGTATCGAATCAGGCTCACACAGCGAATTAATGCGGGAAGGAACAGCCTATTTTGCCCTGCAGGCAAAACAAAATGGCCAATTGGTTTAATCTCTCCGTGCACTTTTGTAAATTCAAAACTTATAACAATTGATTATGGAAAATCCCACAGAAGAGAACCAACTGAATATCGAATTACCTGAAGAATTGGCAGAAGGCGCTTATGTAAATTTGGCCTTGATTGCTCACTCCCCATCTGAATTTGTCATGGATTTTATCCGCATATTACCGGGTATTCCAAAAGGAAAAGTCAAATCCCGTGTTGTGATGACACCCGATCATGCGTACCGACTATTACAAGCTTTGCAAGAGAATGTACAGCGCTATGAAGATAGTTTTGGGCCGATAAATAAGGACGGAGGAGATGGAGGCTTCCAATTTCCGATGAGCTATAATGGCCCAATAGGAGAAGCGTAATCGTTTTAGATTTTTTATTCTAACTTGAGCCCGAAAAACTTCGGGCTTTTTGGGTAAAAATGGGGTTTATTCGCCTTTAAAGAGGAAAGAACAACAATAGCAGTAGGCATGGCCATATTAAATAGACAAAATTTAGCGGTAGGATTTAGCTCCAAGATTTCAGTTCAGGCTCCTAATCCTGCCGTTTTCGATTATCCTGAAAAAGTATTACAATTCGGAACAGGCGTATTATTACGCGGGTTATGTGATTTCTTTATTGACAAAGCAAATCGTGCGGGTCAATTTAAAGGACGGATTGTGGTGGTTAAATCGACCGACCGACCAGGAGCGGATGCATTTACAGAACAAGATGGTTTATTTACCCATTGCATCAAAGGCATCGAAGAAGGCGTGGCTATTGAAGAAACCGTTATTAATTCATCCATTTCTCGTACCCTTACGGCAGCAAGCGCTTGGCAAGATATTTTAGCGTGCGCAAAAAGCAGCGAGATGCAGGTCATCATTTCGAATACTACGGAGGTCGGCATTCAATACCATGCGAATGACCCGATTGATGGGGCTTGCCCTAAATCATTCCCCGCGAAGCTTTTGGCATTTTTACTTGCGCGTTGGCAACATTTCAACGGCACGACTGAATCGGGGATGGTTATTATTCCAACCGAATTAATCATAAACAATGGCGATGTTCTGAAAGAAATCGTCTTAAAATTAGCGGCAGATCATCAATTGCCCGCGGCATTTATCACGTGGTTAGAAGAGTCAAACCATTTCTGTAATTCCCTGGTTGATCGCATTGTACCCGGCGCGCCTGATGCAGCGACTTCGGCAGCTATTTGCGCGGATTTAGGCTATGAGGATAAAAACTTAATCATTTCTGAAGTCTATCGCTTGTGGGCGATTCAAGGAGGAGCGAAAGTGCGTGAAGTCCTTAGTTTCGCGAAAGCAGACACCGGTGTGGTAATCGCAGAAGACATCGAAATTTACCGAGAGTTAAAATTACGTTTATTAAACGGTACGCATACCTTGATGTGCGGCATGTCATTTTTACTAGGTTTCCGACTAGTAAAAGATGTGATGGCCAATGGTTATTTGAGCAAATTAGTCATGAACTTAATGTTGAGCGAATTAGCCCTAGCCATTCCGTATAAAATGGATTTCAAAGTGGCTGATCGTTTTGGTCGTTCGGTACTTGACCGTTTCCGCAATCCATTCATCAATCATAAGTTGATCGACATCACGGTTCAATACACCACCAAAATGCGCATGCGAAATATTCCTTTGTTGGTGAACTATTACAAGGAATTCGGAAAAGCACCTGAATTATTTGCCATGGGCTTTGCGGCTTATTTGCAGTTCATGCATGCAGTGAAGGAAGAAAATGGCAAGTATTTTGGAGATGCCAATGGGGAGTTGTATCCGATCAATTGTGATTATGCAGCCCATTTTTACGAGGCGTGGAAAGATTTTGATTTGAAAAAAGTATTGGCAGATACGAGTCTATGGGGTGCAGATTTAAGTGCATTACCCGGATTTGAAGCAGCTGTACAGAAATACATATAATAACCTATGAAGGCTTTTTTAAACGAAGATTTTTTATTGCAATCGCCTACGGCGCAGACGCTTTATCACGATTTTGCGGCCAAAATGCCCATCATCGATTACCATAATCACTTGGTTCCCCAACAAATCGCGGAAGACAAGCAGTTTGAGAACATTACCCAAATCTGGTTGTACGGCGACCACTACAAATGGCGTGCGATGCGTGCCCATGGTGTTAATGAGAAATACATCACAGGCAATGCCAGTGATGAAGAGAAATTCATGAAATGGGCGGAAACAGTTCCCTATACGATGCGAAATCCCTTGTATCATTGGACGCACTTGGAACTGCAACGCTATTTCGGTGTGACAGAATTATTGAACAAAGATTCTGCAAAACGCATTTACGACCATTGCTCAGCCTTACTTCGTACGAAGGAATATTCCGTTCGAAATTTATTGTTAAAAATGAACGTGAAAGCACTTTGTACGACGGATGATCCGATTGACAACTTGGCTTATCACAAGCAAATCGCAGCTAGTGGATTTGAGATTAAGGTTTTGCCTACTTTCCGCCCAGACAAAGCGATGGGCGTGGATGATGAACTCGTTTTTGTGGAATATGTCAATGCATTAGCTGAGGCAGCCGGACAATCGATTCGCAATTTAGCCGATTACAAAGCGGCGATTAAATCACGACATGATTTCTTCCATGCAGCAGGTTGTCGATTGAGCGATCATGGCTTAGAGCACATCTATGCTGAAGAATTTACGGAAGAAGAAATCGAATTGATTTTTGAGCGATTGATCACTGGAAAATTAATCAGCAAAAAAGAAAAATGGCAATTTAAGTCGGCGATGTTAGTCTATTTCGCTCACTTGGATCATGCACGTGGCTGGACGCAGCAATTCCATTTGGGTGCTATTCGTAACAACAATGCGCGTTTATTAGGTGCACTTGGCCCAGACACAGGATTTGATTCGATAGGAGATTTTGAACAGGCGAAACCCCTATCGGCATTTTTAAATCACTTAGATTCAACGAATCAATTGGCCAAAACAATTCTTTACAATTTGAATCCGCGGGACAATGAATTGCTAGCCACCATGACCGGCAACTTCCAAGATGGAACCAGCGTAGGTAAAATGCAATTCGGGTCTGGCTGGTGGTTTTTGGATCAAAAAGATGGCATGGAGAAACAAATTAATGCGCTATCCAATATGGGGATGTTAAGCCACTTCGTGGGCATGTTAACGGACTCTCGCAGCTTTTTATCTTTCCCTCGACATGAATATTTCCGCCGAATCTTGTGTAATTTACTAGGACAAGATGTAGAGCATGGTGAATTACCGGCCGACATCGCTTGGTTGGGTAAATTAGTTGAAGACATCTCATATAAAAACGCATCATCGTTTTTTAATTTTGAATAAAGCATGAAAAAAGTAGTCACGTTTGGGGAAATCATGGGACGTTTAAGTCCTCCGGGCTATTCCCGTATTGTGCAAACACAATCATTTAATATCACCTATGGTGGTGGAGAGGCGAATGTTGCCGGAGGATTAGCCCATTTAGGTATTCCGGCGAAACATGTAACGCGTTTTCCCGATAACGAATTAGGCAAAGCTGCGGCTGGTTATTATTCGCAAGTGGGTGTTGATACAAGCGACATCGTGTATGGCGAAGGCCGACTGGGTCTATATTTTGTTGAGTTTGGAGCAGCGATGCGACCGAGTAAAGTGACTTATGATCGTGCAGATTCAGCCTTTGCTAATTTAAGTCCATCGGAATTCAACTGGCAAGAGATTTTCAAAGATGCATGTTGGTTCCATTGGACGGGCATCAGTCCGGCCATTTCGGAGTCAGCCGCTCAGGCCTTGCGCGAGGCGATTTCGGTGGCCAATGCGATGGGAATCACGGTTTCGGCGGATGTAAATTACCGCAAGAACCTTTGGCAATATGGAAAATCAGTTCAGGAGGTTATGCCTGAGTTGATTGAAGGTTGTGATATCATTGTGTGTGGCAAGGGAGATGCGGAAGATATTTTAGGTATTATTCCGGATGGCAGTACAAAGAGTGGATGGCATTCCATCTGCAAGCAGATTATGGGACAATTCCCTCGTCTGAAAAAAATCATCAATACAAAAAGAGGCCAAATTTCCGCTTCTCAAAATACTTTATCAGCGATGTCGTTTGACGGGAAAGAAGTATTGAAATCAGATACGGTTGAAATTTCGCAAATCGTGGATCGGATTGGAGGGGGTGACGCTTTCATGGCCGGATATATTTATGGCAATTTGATTTATAGCGATGAGGCGCAATCATTGTCCTTTGGGGTGGCGGCCTCCGCGTTAAAACATACCATTGAAGGCGATATCAATCGGGCGAATTTGGATGAGATAGAATTAGTAATGAAAGGCGACTTAAGCGGTCGTTTAAACCGATAACCATGGCAAGAAATAGCTCTTCCGTTGTATACCAACGTATTTCCGAAACCCCTATTGTTCCCTTGTTTTTTAATGCTGACTTGAGCGTGGCTCAATCCGTGTTAAAAGCATGTTACGATGGAGGAATTCGCGTGTTTGAATTCACCAATCGCGGGGCGGAAGCGCCAGCCATTTTTGCCAAATTGATTGACTTCTGTGAGAAGGAATGTCCAGATTTGGTATTGGGTATAGGTACGATTTACGATGCCAAACAGGCGTCTGAATTTATTCAAATGGGCGCTGATTTTATGTTGCAACCCTTCACGACACCTGAGGTAGGAGAGATTTGTGCAAAACATGATATTCCCTGGATGCCCGGAACAATGACCTTAACGGAGATTCGCAATGCGGAGGTATTAGGAGCAAAAATCGTCAAAATATTTCCGGGAAATGTCGTTGGGCCCGGCTTTGTGAAAGCTATCAAAGGACCCATGCCCCATTCGAAAATCATGGTGACGGGTGGTGTAGAACCCACACACGAGAGCATGAAAACGTGGTTTGATGCGGGCGCAACAGCGGTAGGAATGGGATCTAAATTGTTCCCACCGGCTTTGATTGCGAAGCAAGATTACCCAAGTATATAAAATACGATTAGTGATTTAATAACTAGTTATAAGGGTCTCAAATAGCCCTCAAAATCCCTCTAAACCATGAATAAAATAGGAACGTATCGCTGGCGAATTTGCGCCTTGCTCTTTTTCGCGACAACGATCAACTACCTGGATCGCCAGGTGATCGGTCTTTTAAAGCCGGTCTTGGAAGATCAGTTTAACTGGTCGGAGACCGATTATTCCAACATCGTTATCACCTTCCAAGCTGCTTATGCAATCAGCTTATTGGGATTTGGTGGAATCATTGATCGCATCGGAACCAAATTAGGTTATACCATTTCGATCATCGTATGGAGTATTGCGGCGATGTTGCACGCCTTGGCTACCGGAACCTTGAGCTTCGCGTTCATGCGCGGATTGTTGGGCTTAGGTGAGGCGGGTAATTTCCCGGCGGCAATTAAGACCACGGCGGAATGGTTCCCTAAAAATGAACGTGCATTAGCAACGGGGATTTTTAATTCAGGGGCGAATATCGGGGCAGTGGCAGCACCAATTCTCGTACCTTGGATCTTAGGGGTTTATGGCTGGGAAATGGCCTTCATCGTCACGGGAGCAATCGGATTTATTTGGTTGATTTTCTGGTGGTTCTATTACGAAGTCCCTTCAAAACACAAGATGTTGTCTAAAGAAGAATTTGATTACATTCATGCGGACAAGGAGGAAAAAGATGAGAATCAAGATCCGGTAAAATGGGGTCGTTTATTTGGATTCAAACAGACTTATGCGTTCGTATTTGGAAAGATGTTGACCGACCCGATTTGGTGGTTTTTCCTTTTCTGGTTGCCTTCTTATTTCAATGAGCGTTTCCACTTGGACCTAAAGAAACCGAGCATGGAGTTGATTATCGTATATACAGCAACAACGATTGGGAGTATTGGCGGAGGTTGGTTGTCCGGCTGGTTGATTAATAAAGGATGGCCTTCTTTCAAGGCACGTAAATATTCAATGTTGGGCTTTGCCTTAGCCGTTGTGCCAATTATGTTGGCCCGTTATAGTGAGAACATCTGGCAAGCGGTAGCCTTAATCTCTTTAGCTGCAGCAGCACATCAAGCTTGGAGCGCGAACATTTACTCGATTGCGACAGACATGTTCCCGAAAAAAGCAGTGAGTTCCGTGATTGGAATCGGAGGAATGGCGGGATCCGTAGGTGGTATTTTCTTCCCGATGATCGTTGGATACTTGTTGGACAAGTACAAATTAGCCGGAGATATCAACGATGGCTATAACATCATCTTCTTGCTTTGTGGAAGTGCCTATGTATTAGCCTGGGCGATTATTTATACGCTTGCACCTAAATTAGAAACGGCGAATATCGATTAATTGATATAATTTTTTTGTGTCCCCTTCGTTAGCTTTGCCAAACCTTCAAGGATTGGCAAAGCTTAAGGGCGATGTCATTTTTACTTGCCAAAGGCAATTGCAGTTTCTCCCCATCTGCTCGGAAAATGGTTACTTGATTCGTATCGGTTCCGAACCCCGCTCCCGCGTCTCGCATGGAATTTAATACAATGTAATCGAGATTTTTACGGATTAATTTGGCCTGCGCATTTACCTCCTCATTTTCCGTTTCTAATGCAAATCCCACCAAGACCTGATCTGGGCGTTTCATCGCTCCCATTTGAGCTAAAATATCTGCAGTTTTTTCTAGGTCGATAGACCAGGCATTCGCCTGCTTTTTGATTTTCTCTGCTGCAACCTGAACGGGTCGATAATCCGCTACAGCAGCCGCCATGATACACATATCGGCATCAGGAAATGCTTGCAAACATGCTTTTTCCATTTCGGCGGCCGTTTGTACGGAAATTAGTTGAATCTCCGGATACTGTGGCTTGCTTTGTATAGGCCCCGCAACAACGGTCACTTCAGCCCCTAGGAGGTACATCGCCTCGGCTAAGGCAATCCCCATTTTGCCTGATGAGTGATTGGATATAAATCGAACCGGGTCAATGGCCTCCTGCGTTGGACCGGCAGAAATCAGCACATGTTTCCCCGCAAAGTCTTGTTGGCGAAATACTTGCGAACACATTGCTTGAATAATCTCTTCGGGCTCTGCCATCCGACCAGGCCCCACCAAGCCAGAGGCCAGCGATCCTGAATTAACATTTAGCACATGTGTGCCGCGGGAACGCAAGGTAGCAAGTGAAGCCTGCGTGGCCGGGTGCAAATACATGTCCTCATCCATGGCGGGAGCGACGACAACCGGGCAGCGGGCCGACAGAAAAGTAGCTAATACCAAATTGTCGCACAGGCCATTCGCCATTTTCCCTAAAGTGTGACAAGTCGCCGGAGCGATTAACAAGACATCCCCCCAAAGCCCTAATTCCACATGGTTATTCCATACATTGTTCTCGTGAAATTCTATCCAAACGGGGTGCTTCGAAAAGGTACTCAACACCAAAGGCGAGACAAAGTCTTGCGCAGCTTTGGTCATGACTACACGAACTTCTGCTCCCTGTTTGGTCAACAATCGGACCAACATGATGCATTTATATGCGGCTATACTGCCTGTAATCCCTAGAATTATTCGCTTCCCATGTAACATAAGCCCAAAAATAGGTAATATTGCCTGATATTTTATTCAATGAAACAATTCCTAACACAAGATGCCTTAAAATCCTACCTACAAAACAAAGGTGGGAGCGTTGGTTTTGTCCCGACGATGGGGGCATTGCATGAAGGACATCTTGCTCTCATAAAAGCGGCAAAAGCACAATGTGAACGCGTCGTTTGCAGCATATTTGTCAATCCGACGCAATTCAACGACCCAAGCGATTTTGAAAAATACCCCAAAACGTTAGCGAACGACATAAAGCTATTAACGGAAATAGGATGCGATATAGTTTATACACCGGAAGTAGACGATTTGTATCCATCCGGCATGACAGAATTGCCACATTATCCCCTGGGGCGTTTGGAGGAATTACTCGAGGGCGCTCATCGTCCAGGTCATTTTCAGGGCGTTTGTGTCGTGGTGGACCGACTATTACAGGCCGTGAATCCGGACTTTATCTTCATGGGGGAAAAGGATTTTCAGCAAATTGCTGTTATTCGAAAAATGCTTGAAATCACGAAATCCAAAGTGAATTTAATCGCATGTCCAACCGTTCGCGAATCGAATGGATTAGCGATGAGTAGCCGGAATAGCCGACTAAGCCCCGAACAAAAAACACAAGCATTAGCGATTTATCACGGATTTAATAGCCCCTCTGCTGCCGCATTTGAGGAGGCGTTAGTAGCAAATGGATTTGAGTCTGTCGACTACGTTGCCTGTTGTGATCCCCTAACATTAGAAAATAAACCTTGGGGCGAACGTCCCTGTCAAATTTTGGTCGCCGCATTTATCGGCGGTGTCCGACTGATTGATAATCAATATATGCCATGAGCTATTTAAAAGAATTCAAAAAAATTACGACGCACAGTTTGTTGCAGATGAAGCAACAAAACGAACGCATTTCGATGCTGACCTGCTACGATTATTCAATGGCCTTGTTGTTGGATTCAGCAGGAGTCGATTGCCTACTCGTAGGGGATAGTGCGAGTAATGTCATGGCGGGGCATGAGACTACCTTGCCCATTACCTTAGACCAAATGATTTATCACGCACAATGTGTCGTTCGCGGTACGAATCGTGCACTTGTCATTGTGGATTTGCCCTTTGGTTCATATCAATCTAACTCTGAAATTGCCCTATCTTCTGCCATCCGTATCATGAAGGAAACAGGGGCGCACGCCATCAAACTTGAAGGTGGGTTAGAGGTGGTCGATAGCATTAAAAAGATTGTTGGCGCAGGCATTCCCGTCATGGGGCATTTGGGATTAACTCCACAAAGCATTTATCAGTTTGGATCCTATGGTGTTCGTGCCAAAGAAGAAGATGAAGCCCATAAACTTGTAGAAGAAGCACAACTCTTACAAGCAGCAGGGTGCTTTGGATTGGTTTTGGAGAAAATTCCAGCGACCCTTGCGAAACAGGTAAGCGAGCAACTCAGTATCCCGACCATCGGGATAGGCGCGGGGAACGCTTGCGATGGCCAGGTACTCGTCATGCACGACATGCTTGGGATTAATACGGAATTTAAACCGCGTTTTTTACGTCGCTATTTAAATTTAGGCGAATTAATTCCGCAAGCTGTCAAAGCCTATGTCGCGGATGTAAAAAGTCAAGATTTCCCCAATGAGGGCGAATCGTATTAAATTAGGCGATTAGCTGAGTTTGGAAAAACAATGGTGGGTTTGAAGGTTTTGGCCAATTCAAAATCCATCAAGGCATAGGAAATAATGATGACAATGTCTCCCACAACCGCTTTGCGGGCAGCAGGGCCATTCAAGCAGATAATTCCCGAACCTCGTTCCCCTTTGATTAAGTACGTTTCGATACGCTCGCCATTGTTGACATTGACCACTTGGATTTTTTCATGCTCTAGCATATTGGCAGCATCCATAAGATCAGCATCCATGGTTAGGCTTCCTACGTAATCGATGTTGGCTTCGGTAACCGTTGCGCGGTGTACTTTTGATTTTAGAATTTGTATTTGATACATATTTAGGCGGTAGTTTTGAAATCCAAAATTACCAAATATTAAGTTGAATGAGATGAAACTGTTACTTGATTTTGGAAATACGCGTTTTAAATATGCTTTGTATGAGGCGCATCACCTTCTTTCAGAAGGAATTTTATCCGATTTGAGCCCGGCAAGCTTTAAAGCCATCCCTCATTTTAGCCAAGTTGAAAAAATTATGCTTAGCGCAGTCGTTGATTTGCCCGATGAAACCGAAGCATTACTAGCACCTAAACGGGTGCCCTTGAATCCCCAATTTCGCTCCAATAATTACATGATTGAAAGTTTAGGCGAAGATCGCAAGTATCTAGCCTTAGGCGCTGGGCCAAATTCGCTGGTAATCTGCTTAGGTACTTGTATCACATACAATGCTGTAAATAGCGCGAATGAATTTTTTGCTGGCGCCATTAGTCCAGGCCTTTCCATGCGAGCAAAAGCCATGGCCATGGGAACAGCTAAGCTCCCCGAGGTTTCCATGGAAGTAAAATTTCCGCATTGGGGGACAGATACAAAAAGCAATTTGTTAGCTGGCATTATGGCAGGCGTTGAATATGAATTAATAGGGTTTGTTGAAAATATGAAGAAAAACCATCCCGATATTCGAGTAACCTTGACAGGTGGCGATGCTCCTTATTTTACCCATCTGTTCCCTGTAGATGCGCATTTGTTATGGAAAGGGATGCTTCAGGTTATCGAATAGTTACCATTACTTAAAGTTGGCTTAACATACCACAAACGGAGCAAGAGTATTTTTATTAAACGAAAATACATGCCATGCGGCCAACCTACAAGACAATCGTCATCTCCGACTTACACCTAGGGAGTAAGGGAGCAAAAGCAAAAGAAGTCAACGAATTTCTGAAGTCCAATTCTTGCCACCAATTGATTCTCAATGGAGACATCATCGATGGATGGCAATTAAAAAAAGGGGGGTCTTGGAAAAAGAAACATACGGGCTTCTTCCGTGCGGTCTTAAAAATGATGGACCGATTCGATACGGAAGTCATTTACCTGCGTGGAAATCATGATGATTTCTTAGATCAAATATTGCCCTTGAAAATCGGCAAACAGTTTTCCATCCGACAAGATTACATGTTGGCCTCCCACGGTAAAAAATATTTCATCACACACGGGGATATCTTTGATAGCATCACCAGCCAAATGAAGTGGTTAGCCTATTTGGGAGACATAGGATACACCTTTTTATTGTGGTTAAACAAATGGTATAATCAATACCGTTCTTGGCAAGGCAAGCCTTATTATTCGCTTTCTCAAGTCATCAAGCAAAAGGTAAAAGCGGCGGTGAATTTCATTTCAGATTTTGAGGAGAAGTTGGCTGAATTAGCCAAAGCGAAAGGTGCCGATGGTATCATCTGTGGGCACATTCACAAAGCGGAGATTAAGCAAATCGACGGAATTACCTACATGAACTCAGGGGACTGGGTGGAATCCTTGACGGCGTTGGTAGAGACACACGCAGGCGAATGGATATTAATCGATTATCCAAGTTTTGATCTTAATTCTGAATTAACAACCATATGGGCAGATTCATCTTTACCATCCAAGGAGAAGGTCGCGGTCATTTAACGCAAGCGATTTCGTTAACTCAAATTGCACGCGAGGCTGGACACGAGGTGGTCGGCTATGCGGTCGGCTCATTTGAAGGAAGAAAAATTCCAAGCTTCTTGGCTGATTTCATAGGTGATACGCCCATCATACAATATGAGAGCCCATCCATTAATTATGGGAAGGGAAAATCCGTTCAATTGGGTAGAACTGCGATGCAGGCATTCACCAAATTTGGGACCTATTGGAAGAGTGCTTCGCAATTGGGTGAATTCATCGAAGAATTGCAACCGGATGGGATTGTCAACTTTTATGAGTCTATTACGGGATTATATAATTTAAAGTCGGGCTCAAAAGTGCCTTGCATGTCCATCGGACATCAATACCTTCTATTAAATGAAAACTTTGAGTCCATTGCAGAAAAAGCGTTAGATCGTTTTTTGCTAAAAATGAACACGAAGATTACGGCTATTGGTTCGAAAAAACTTTTGGGTTTATCGTTTCGCCCCATTCCGAACGATACGAAAAGAAACATCATCACGGTCCCACCCTTGTTACGCCAAGAGGTAAAATCAATTCAGCCACAAGCTGGAGAAAACTGGTTGGCATATCTAACACACCACCGTTTAGCCGATGAAATCATGGCATGGTCGGAAAAAAATCCAGCCGTAAAGTTGGATTGTTTTTGGGATAACCCAAGCCACAAAAGTGTATACACATGTTCTGAATCCTTGACTTTCCATCCGATTGATGCTGAGAAATATTTAGAAAAAATGACTCATTGTGCTGGCTTAATTTCGACAGCCGGTTTTGAATCTGTGGCAGAAGCGATGTACCTAGGTAAGCCGGTTATGATGGTACCCGTACCGAATCACATTGAGCAGATGATCAATGCCCATGATGGCGAATTGTCGGGAGCCGGCGTGAAGGCGAAAACCTTTGATTTAGACATTTTTCATGCCTATTTACCGAAACATGTTTCGGTTCAAGATAATTACCAGCACTGGGTACATCAGGCAAACTTTGCGTATCTATTAACGGATTTAATTCGTAAACCCATATTTGTCACAGCTTACAGCCCGAAGAACGAAGGAGGCTTATCTACGACTTGGTAAAATTTAAGGCAGGTTTAACGCCTGCCTTACATATTGCTAAAAATTAACTTGCGCTTGAATGCGGAGTAAATTTCCGGTTTGTAAATTTTCTTTTAATTTAAAATCCTCGGCACGTTTGGTCGACATCGTGTACATGGCCACTAATTCGAAATTCTTATTAGGTTGCCACTCGAGCCCTATTTCGGTTTCATCAACTCGATAACTGCGCGCATCAAGTTCATGCTTCTTACCGCCTTCATAGTGTTGAACACGTACGAATGGAATTAGAATTTGTTTCGCTAAATCCATTTTATATGAAAACGTAGCATATCCCCCTGAGAGCTTTTTGTTTTCTATAGTACCTGTCACCTTGTTAAATTCAGGGCCCGTACCTACATTGTATTCTGCTTGAATACCAAATGGCTTAGGATATAAGACAAAACTTGCTGCCATACGTTCATCCGTATAACTCTTATCAGCAGAAACTTTAACACCTGTACTTAGTTGGTCAGAAGCCATTGTCCATTTTCCTGAATAAGCTTGGATACCAGCTTCTATAATTTGATTCTTAAATTGGATGGGGTATGATAATCTTGCTACGATATGCGGAGCATCGTTTGCCTCAGGTTTGTTGGCGGTCTGTCCATTGTAAGCCCCAAAGGCGAATACACCATAGTCACCTGAGCCCTTTAAACCGTCATTCACTAATGAGCTAAACAATTTTCGCGTTTTTGCGGGTGCCCAATAGAAAAACACACCTAAGTCACGCTCGTTAGATACAGCACTGTTTAATGCATCGTTCCGATCTAATGGCAAACGGTTTTGACTAGACTGCATATTTTCAAAACCAAAAGGCACCTTACTTTGGCCTATACGAAAACGAAATTCGTTTTGCTTATCCAAACCCAAATCAAAATAAGCATCTCGAAGTTGACCAAAATGTAATCCCGTTGAAGAAGCGCTACTAGCAAAATCAGGCTGTATATAGAAGTATACTCGCTCATTGATTTGACCACTAAAAATAATACGAAGTCTTCGGATAAAAAATCCTCCATTGTCTCCAATACTCTTATCCCCTTGTTCGGATTTTAATTGATCATTTGTTTCTAACAAGCGATTGTAACGCACTTGTCCATATCCGCGAATACTAAACGAATCGTACCACTTTTTAACGGGCGTTTGACTAGGTGAAGGTGATTGTGCAAACGAATCTAAAGACCAAAGCATTGCCAGGGCCCCTAAAATAAGGGTCAACTTTTTCATGATTATATTGGTGTATGATAAAATAATACCCTACACACAATTAAGTGTGCAGGGTGAGGTAAATGTTAAGCGATGATCCAGCGGAATGAAACAAATAAGAGTGCTGATAAAATTATCGTCACAGGAAGGGTTAACACCCAAGCTAACACGATACTTTTAACGGTTCCTCCTTGAAGATTTTTTATCCCTTTAGAAGCAACCATAGTTCCTGCAATACCTGATGATAATACGTGTGTTGTACTAACTGGCCATTTGTAGGCTGTTGCCAAACCGATTGTTAATGATGCAATTAATTCGGCTGATGCTCCTTGCGCATAGGTTAAATGGTTCTTTCCAATTTTCTCACCGATGGTAACAACGATACGTTTCCATCCGACCATGGTTCCTAAACCCAAAGAAAGGGCAACTAACCACATCACCCATGCTGGAGCAAAATCGGTTACACCCGCAATACCTGTGGAAGATGTTGATCCAAAGCTAAAGAAAGGTGCCTTATCACCCTGCGTTGCTTTTTTCAAAATCTTTTTGTCGCCAGAAGATAAAGCAACGGATTCGCTTTCTAATAATTTCTTAGATTGCTTGTTGATCGTTAATGCAGCCTTACGAACATCGAATTTTTGCGTCGTAGTCAATGTTGCTGTAGTCACTCCCGATGAAATGATCTTGTCTAAATCGGACGACGATTTCATCAACTTGTTATAACTTTCACGCTCTTTTTCCGACAACGGAACCGTGTCAATTTTAGCAGAAATAGCCTGTACAGCCACTAGACTCGACTTGACTTGAGCTAAATCCAAGTTCGTATTCACCGCAAAATATCCAGGTAAAAATGCGATCAAAATAACCATCACCAATCCAATCCCTTTTTGACCATCATTACGACCGTGGAAGAATGAAACCAAGGTACAAGTAGAAACCAAAATCGCACGAATCCACATAGGAGGAGGAGATTGCTTCTTTGGCTCTTTAAAAATTTCCTTATTCTTAACCGTTTTCTTTAAAACGTACATTAAGATAATCGCCAAGGCAAAACCAAAAAGGGGCGATAATAACAACGCCTGACCAATTTCGATTGCTTTGTCCCAGTTGATCGCAGAAATTCCTTTATTTGAGTTTTCAGGCAATAGCGCGTGTCCTACACCAATACCAATGATAGATCCTATCAAGGTATGAGAGCTAGAAGCTGGGATTCCAAAATACCAAGTTCCTAAATTCCACATAATGGCCGAAAGCAATAATGAAAGTGCCATCGCCATAGAATGATAAACGTCGGAGTCCATGAGCAGCTCCGTGGGAAGTAAACCAATGATACTCATGGTAACACCAACACCTCCAGTTAGCAAACCTAAAAAGTTCATAAAACCAGACCAAACGACCGCTTGGGTAGGTTTTAGTGAGTGCGTGTAAATAACGGTTGCCACAGCATTGGCGGTATCGTGAAATCCATTCACGAACTCAAACGCACAAGCTGCAAAAAGGCAGAAAAACAACAAGAATAACAAGGTTGGATCGAGTCCGAACATGGTAAAGGTGTTTAAGTGTTTATATTGGTAATTATCTTGGCGCAAAACTACAAGGTTAGGACAGTTCCAATGTTAAGGAATTGTTAACAATGTGTAAACCGAGGATTACCAATAGCTAGATAAAATACTAAATCAATTATGTGGAAGCCTGACACAGCTAGGATCAAGACCCTGCCTTCGTCTACTCCCGACGTTCACTGGTAAATGAGGTCCCCATTGCTGCTGCTAGCATATGGATAAGTTCTTTTTGATAAACCTGCTCAGACGTTTTTACTTCTCCTAAAGCTGGAACATTTGCTCCAAGCATTGCATACCAAATTGCATGACAATCTTGCACTTTCTCGCCATGCGAAGTCCATTCCGCTTTAATGACATCACCTCGACCATGATCTGTCGTAATTAATAAGGTGGTTTTCCCCTTGTATTCAGGATCCGTTGAGACAAAATTCCAAATTTCAGCAATCCAAGCATCCACTCGATGGGCTGCATCCAAATAGTGATTATAGGCTCCTTCATGCGCAAATTCATCCGTATCGCCATAGGAGATATACATCGCTTTGGGCTTCTTATTTTTTAAATAATCCATCGCTTGGAAATGCGTAAAAACGTCCAATACTTCCGCATCGCCAAATACGCGAAAGGAGTCTTTCGTCATGCGTGAAAGCAATTCACTATCTTTCGTTTTGGCATAACTTTGATACGAATCAAATGCATTCACAACCGGAAAACCCGAACGTTTCTCGTTTAAAATACGATCAAATGCATCCCAAGCACCAAAAGCGGCAACCAATCCCTTATACGCAGAAAGTCCATTCAAATATTCAAAAAAATTCGTGTTGGGATTGGGCTGAAAGTCATTGGAATTCACTTGCACGTCCACTTGACCTGTTAAAATTTCACTATATCCTGGATACGAAAACCAATAAGGATTGGCAACATTGACCAAACTTCCGACATTTCGGTTACCATGTAGCTGACCTTGTTTCACGACCGTATTCCACAGGAAGGGCATAAGCTTCGCCCGACTTTCAGCTTCTGTTTTTGCTCCGTAAGTCTCCATCAAACGTAAACTGTCGCCATGATGGAATCGCTTCATTTTTACGATTTCTGCGTCCAAACCTTTAAAAACTTCTTGCCATCGAAAGCCATCCGTTGTTATGACAATGACGCGATGATCATTGGACTGCTGTGCGAATACCCCAAATGAATACAGGGTAGCCATGACTAATAATTTCAACTTCATTTTAAATAGGTTTTGTTTTACAACCAAAGCTAATATAAATATTTAAACGAAACATCAAGACAAGAAATGCCGGCAGGAAACCCGCCGACATTATCTTTAATACACCAATATAAAATCGTACTAAAAACCGAATGTCGAAACCCAAGCTCTTTTTTGTTTGTCATATTTCAACGTAGCATCTGGCCATTCCACATAGTGTTTCATCGACAGGTATGCATTCAACGAACCAGATTTAACGAGTTCTCGGAATAAAAAACCACCGCGTTCTTCGACTATTTTCTCCTCAAAATGTGGGGTATTCACCACCTCTTCAAATTGATCTATTTCAAGCGTATTAGGCTTCAAAGTAAACCGACCCACGACCCCTCTCCGTAATTCCTTGCGGCCAGCTACAGGCCTACTAATTAAATAGGTATAAACACCAAGCGTATCTTTGGTCAATTGAACAATTCGAAACAAAGGCAATCTTTTTACATATTCTGCACGAAACTGTGCTTGATACTTTGTTGAATCTGTTGCATAAAGGGCTTTTTCACTGATTATGCTAATAATGTTCGTGAGTAATGTATCCCGCTCAGAGACGGAAAAATAATAGGCCGCTTCATTCTTCGAATGACAAGCTGCCAATCCAATAAAAACAATCAGTACCGAAACAATTACTCTTTTCATCTTAACATTAATAATAGGGCTGCACAACATGTATAGCCCCATCTGTAAATTACTTAATATATAAAACTGAGTTTGGTGAGAATTCAGCCCAACCTGCAGTCCAATCTGAATCTTTGAATGCACCGATGTAATCCGTTGCAGTCATACCTGGCAATGTTGGTAAAGCTGTTCCAATCAATGACTCAGAAGTACCAGCCGTTAATGTTAACGTTGGACGAGCTGACCACAATGTAGCTGCAATACCTGTATTCGCAGTAGATGTCAATACTTTGTTTCCAGCAATTGCTTTGAACCAATCAGATGCCTTAACACCCGTACCAATTTCAATTGGCTTCGTTGCTACTGTACCAGCAGATCCTGTTTTTGCAATTTGCTCATCATCAGCTACCGCTACACCAAATCCATACACGTTAGTATTTAATGCCGTAAAACCTGAAGTTCCCCAACCTGACGTCCCCGCGATAACAACGTTTTTCACAACTAAGTCACCGTTTGCTGCATTTGTCTTCGCAGAACCTTTTTGGCTATCAATGTATAAACCTGTTGGGTAACCCGTAATGAAAGTGTTGTACACTTTCAATTTGTTGTTACGACGTAATTGCGCACCATTTTGGAAGTTAAAATCCAAGTATGAAGAAGCTGTACCCTTTGCACCAATGATTGACATATTTGCAAATGTAGCCGAAGTAAATGGCGTTGCAGCATCTCCATTTGAGTTGTTATCCACCTCGAAACCATTCGATCCTGAAGCATCCGCCAAGTTACCATCACGGTATCCTAAACCAAACTGAACATTTCCTGAATAACCGTTATCTACGTCAAAATCATCATCTGTTCCTTTGTAAGCGATCAAGTATTTCGCATTCACAGTTCCACCAAACCACTCGAATGAATCATCCAAACCGTAAGATGCCATCACATATTCAATTGTTGTACCAGAACCTACTGAACCCATCGTCAACGAGTTAATCTCTTGGTTTGGATTCAATGGAATACCTGAATACTCAATACGTACATACTTTAATGAACCAGAGTTATCAGCCGCATCAGTACCCCCGTGGAAACCTTTGTAACCACCTTCTAATTCTACAGTACCTGTTAAGTTGTTAGGTGCCTTTCCGCAAAGAACAACTCCACCCCAATCACCCGGAGCACGGTTACCTACACCTTCAGCTGATGTAAATACGATAGGAGCCGTAGCTGTACCGTTAGCGATTAACTTAGAACCACGATGAACAACCAAAGTACCTTTTGTAGCTTTATCACCGATGATCACAGTACCAGGCTCGATTGTCAATTGACCTACTTTAGTAATTGTACCGAATGTAGCTTCCTCTCCAACACGCACATAACCTTTCAAACGGTAGATTTTATTAGCCGTCCAAGTTACGTTTCCTTCGATTACACCTTCCACATCAACGATGGTTTTAGGAGGAACAACAGAAACTGTTACGGGAATAGCAACTAATGAAGAAACTTGATTCTTGCTATCCGTTACTTGTACAGTAAAGTTTACCGTTGCACCCGCAGTTCCTTCGATCACGTAATCTTTCGAATACTCAGCTGTTTTTTCGCCTGTATACATTTTAGAATCAAAAGCAGCACCGTTTTTCAAAACAGTAATCGACTTGATACCCGCAGGCGCATTAATAGATGCCTTAACAGTCACAGTAGCACCCGGAATACCCGCTAGCGAACCTGACGTAGAGATTGTTGGCACTGGGAAAACTTCCTCTTCCTTCGCGCAACCCGCTAATGTAACTACCGCGATAGTTAACATAGCGAATACTTTAAACATGTTTGTTTGTAAGCGTTTCATCACTTTTGTTTGATTAAATTGTTTGATAAAATTGTTTAATTAATTAAATGGAGAAATAATAAGTCCTAATGAAGCTACACGACCAGGCGCATAGTTTTGAATGATTTGATCTTGACTGCGGCTGAATACTTGGTCCTGGTTACCATCTTGTAAAATGGTGTTTCCTTGATTCAAGATATCGCTCACACCACCTTTAAGCATGATGGCTTTTGTCAATTGCTTTGAGAAACTGAAGTCAATCACATTACGTGGCATCTCAAACCAATCCGGATATGGAGAGCCAAAGTTATTTCCTACTGCGAAAATACGCTTCCCAATTACGTTGTAATTAAAATTCAATTGTAAGCCCTTTTTGGCATCATTGTAGTTCAATCCCGCATTCACGATATACGGTGATTGACCTTGTAATGGACGATTATCAGATTGATCCTTCGCTACCGTCTCATCCAATTTTACACGGCTGAAAATGTACGTACCGTTGAAAACTAAGCTCGTTCTTCCCAAAATAGTATTCGGTTGATTCGCATGTAAGTTCTTACGGAATTCCGCTTCGATACCTGTTGAATAAGCCGACTTCGCATTAGAGAAATTCAAGATTGGGTTTGCACCTGAAGCAAATACCACCTCAATTGGATTCGTAAAATCTTTGTAGAAAGCTGCTACGCTGATTAACTCAGTTGGTGTAGGGTAGAATTCATAACGGAAATCAAAGTTTTGAATCTCCGCATTCTTCAAGGTTGGATTACCAGAAACCGTACGGTTGTTTACAAAATCATAGAAAGAGAAGGGTGCCAACTCACGGAATTCGGGACGATTTAATGTCTTTCCGTATGCCAGACGCAATAAAGATTTCTCCGTGAAATTATACGTCAAGTTCATGGATGGCAACACATCCAATCGTGTATTATCATAGTTGATAGCCTTCCCTACTAAATCCGCAGAATTCAATTTTTGGCTATTTTGTTCTGCACGAACGCCCACAATGGCATTGAACTTCTTACCTAATGCATAATTGGCAGAGACATAAGCCGCAAACAAATTATTGGTTGCATGGTAAGAGTCATTCGGATTCGTTTGTTCGTCAATTTTTATCCCTGTTCTCGAATTGAAATTTTGTGGAGAGAACAATTGATCGATAGGCAAGGTTGTTTGAAAGGTTGGAGTCGATTTGACGTATCCAATGTTACGCGCGCCGAAATCACGTACCTTATCCTCATAGAATAAACCCGCTTTGAAATCCAATTCTTTCTCGTTGCCTAGCTTAATTCTTTTATCCATATTAAACGCCGCCGTATAAGATGACTCGTCCATGTTAATGTAGGTACGGCCCAACAAAAACGTCTGTGCAGCGCCGTTTGGAATAAATAAGCTACTCGATGCACCATCTACATTGTAACGGAAACGCTTGTAGTCTGGTTGATTACGGTAAGCCGCATTGTATCCGACCATCCAATCCGTTTTTAGGCTACCATCTTGAAATTCGTGGCGGCCTGTCAATTGACCTGTGTAAATACCTCTGAATACCTGATCGAATGAACGAATATCCCAATTCGAACCATTGTCAAATCCTGAACGCTGAATGTATTGTGTATTCGCTAATTGATTAAATAGATTTTTAAATTCAATCACAGATCCACCCGCAAAACGAGCCGACCAGTTATGAGAAACACCTAGACGAATGGCATTTGAATATTGATTATCTACATAATTGAAAATCTCGTCCGCCTCACCTGTTGTTTGAATATTACTATATCCCCAATCGTTACGCTCCATCTTAAAAATAGAACGCGTGTTTGAATAATTAATCGCTGTTACATTACCCAAACGAACTGACCCAAGGTCAAATTTCAAACCTCCTGACAAGGATGCTCGCATGTCTGGTAAGGCATTCGTTTCCATGGGAACCCAATTGTTTTTCAATGAAGCTCCAATCGCGTCAATTCCGGCAGCACCAGAATTTATCAAGGAAGTACGATTCGTAGGAAATGACTTAGGTAAATCAAAATACCCTTGATCAAAACCTGTCCAAGCCATGTTTGCATTTTTTGTTGCAAAAAATGCAGAACCCGTAGTTCCTTCACGGTATGCGCTTGAAATATCAAGTGTTAGGAAGTTATTTTCCGGAATTGACTTTGTGAAAATTTTCACAACACCACCTGCAAATTCACCTGGAATTTCTGCGGATGGAGATTTAAATACCAAGATTCGGTCGATTTGACCAGCAGGAATAATGTCGAAAGAGAATGAACGTACATCCGTTTCCATCGAAGGAGCAAATGCATTGTTCAATTGAACTGTATTGTAACGCTCATTCAAACCACGGATATTGATGAATCGCTCGCCGAAAATCGTTACCCCCGGAACACGCTTCACAACTTCTGCAGCGGTACGATCCAATGTTTTTGTGATTTGCGCAGCAGAAATACCCGAAACGACTAACTGAGCCGCCTTAATTTCTGATATAACCGATTGCTCAGTATTTGTCAATTTTTGAGCAACAACCTTCACCTCGGCTAGGGTTGCAGACTCTTCAGCTAGCGAAAGATTAAGCTCCGTTACTTGGTTTGCTTCTACTTTAACGCCCTCGTAGATTTTTGACTCATAACCTACAAATGAAACCTTTAAAGAATAAGTACCCGCTGGTAACTTACCGAAAGAGAAAAAACCATTAATGTCTGTGGCTGCACCCTTGTTGGCCCCTTGAACCAAAATAGTAGCCCCAATAATGTCTTCTTTTGTTTTAACATCCTTAATCGTACCCCGAATGGTTCCACCCTCTTGAGCTAATGTAATTGTTGAAACAAATAATAAAATAAATGCGTAAATGGATTTCATGCGATTTTTAATACTGGTGAATTTTACGATGCAAAACTACCCGAAAGAAAAACCGTGTTGATTAAGGTCGCATTAACGAAAGATTACCAAACGGTTAAAACAAAAGGACATTAATTAACAATTAGATAATACAGCCATTTCCACGGCACCATTCATTTGTAATTGCAACAATCCTAGACTTATTATGGCACTATTCCATGAATTATAATTTTTTTAAGAAGAACTTTCTTGAAAAAGTTAAATTTTACGCGAATTTAATTTGTAGCTAATATAGAAAGCCTAGTTTTGAGCCAACAAACGGAAATAATTCCGCCTAAGCATTTTAAAATCAAAAGCTTATGAAAAAGCACATCATCCATGCAGTGGCTCTTGCCTTCTTCGCAACGAGCATGTCCATGACTTCCCACGCAATGGCAACGGAAGTAAGCTTACCTGTCAGCATCAACCAAGTAGGAAGAATGAAATTCCTAGTTAGCGCTGAACCGAATTCGAAACTTGTAGTCATCATTTACGATGCAGACCATAATATCATCCACCAAGAAGTTATCGCAAGCAAGAAGTTGTACAACTTCGCAAGCCTATCGGACGGAAAGTATAAAATGGAAATCCTAAATGCCAAAAAACAAGTCATCCAAACCAAAACATTCAACATCCTAACGGAAGTAAAACGCGATTTAGTCGCTGTCCAATAGGTTCATCAACAAGTGAAAGATTAAGGGTAAAAGGGCGCGGATTTTCTGCGCCTTTTTTTATCAATTTACACATCGAATTACCCGTCAAAATTTCCTATTTTTGCTCCCCCTAATTGAAATTAAATTATACCCTATGGATTACCTGGCAGGTCTGAATGAGCCCCAACGACAAGCAGTCGAACACATCGATGGTCCCTTAATGATCATTGCCGGTGCCGGCTCGGGAAAAACCCGCGTATTGACCTATCGGACGGCCCATTTAATCGACAAGGGCGTAGATCCCTTCAGCATCTTGCTTTTGACCTTTACGAATAAAGCCGCAGGCGAAATGCGCCATCGGATCGAAACGGTCATCGGATCTCAAGCCAAAAACATCTGGATGGGTACTTTCCACTCCGTGTTTGCCAAAATCCTACGTTTTGAAGGGGAACGTTTGGGTTATACCTCCAACTTCTCCATTTATGACACGGACGATGCCAAATCACTCATCCGGACGCTCATCAAAGAGCAAAATCTAGATGATAAAGTCTACAAAGTCAACTTGGTCTTGAACCGAATCTCCAACGCGAAAAACCGACTCATTGGCCCTGAACAATACCTAAATAGCCCCGTTCTTGAACAAGAAGACCGCTATGCCAAAATCCCCATGATGGGACAGCTCTACAAATTATATTGTACACGCTGCTTCCAAGCGAATGCCATGGATTTTGACGATTTACTTTTTCAAACCAATATCCTCTTTCGCGATCATTTGGATGTGTTGCATAAATACCAACACAAATTTAAACACGTGATGGTGGATGAGTTTCAGGATACCAACGTATCCCAATACCTGATTACCAAAAAATTATCCGCCGTCAACCGCAACATCTGTGTGGTAGGAGATGATGCCCAAAGTATTTATGCCTTCCGTGGAGCCGATATTCAAAACATCTTAAACTTCGAACGGGATTATGCCGATTTGACGACCATCAAACTCGAAGAGAACTACCGTTCTACAAAAGCCATTGTTGCTGTGGCGAATTCGGTGATTGCTCGGAATAAAAACCAACTAAAAAAAGACGTCTTTACCTCCAACGAAGATGGCGATCAAATTGAGATCATTCGTGCCGGAAGCGACAACGAAGAAGGACGCATCATCGCTTCCAACATCTTTGAAACTTGTCAAAAAGAAGGATTACGATTCTCCGACTTTGCCATTCTGTATCGTACCAATGCACAATCGCGTTCGTTTGAAGAATCCTTACGTCGCTTAAATATCAAGTATCGGATTATCGGCGGTTTATCTTTCTACCAACGGAAAGAAATTAAAGATGTCTTAGGCTACTTACGTTTTGTGGTTAATCAGCAAGATGAAGAAGCGTTCAAGCGGATCATTAATTTACCTAAACGGGGGATTGGGGATACAACCATCGCCAAAATTTCCTTAACTGCCGCTGAACAAAGCTCAACGGTTTGGGATGTGGTAGCAAACATCAATCAGTTCCAAGGCGTGCGAGGCACGGCGCCGATCGAGCAATTCGCCGACTTGATCAAGTCCTACAAATTGATGGTCGAGGTGGAGCAAAAAGATGCCTACGAGGTGGCGAGTCATGTAGCGAAAACCTCTGGTTTGGTGCGTGAATTATATGAAGACAAAACCGTGGAGGGCTTAGCACGCTACCAAAACGTGCAAGAATTACTGAATGCCATCAAGCAATTCGTGGATTCGGAAGAAAATGAGGACAAATCTTTGGCCACTTTCTTGCAGTCGGTTTCCTTACTCACAAACGCTGACACAACGGAAGACCCCAACGACAAAGATAAGGTAACCTTGATGACAGTTCACTCTGCCAAAGGATTGGAGTTTAAGCATGTATTTTTAGTAGGATTAGAGGAAGATTTATTTCCGAGCCAAATGATGTTGCAAAGCCAAGCAGACCTCGAAGAGGAACGTCGCTTGTTCTACGTTGCCATCACAAGGGCTGAAAAAAAATTGATGATTTCCTATGCAGAATCCCGTTATCAATTCGGCCGATTAAAAAGTTGTGAGCCTAGTCGGTTCATCGATGAGCTCGACAGCACCTACCTTAAAATGGCGAAAACGCCCGGAAAGAAGGATACCTCTAATTTTAGACCTGTTCAAAAAACGGGTTTTGTGGAGAAATCCACCAGCGCAAGTGCAGCCCAATTGATTCAGAAACCGAAGCAGAATACAAATTACCAACATGTTCCTTCAGCTAATTTTGTGCAATCGGACGCCATGAGTTTAGCCGCGGGCCAGCGGGTAGAACATCAGAAGTTTGGATTTGGGACGATTCAGAAGTTGGAGGTCAACGGAGCCGAAAGGAAAGCGCACATTTTATTCGAACAAGGCGTGGGAGAAAAGACCTTGCTATTGAGTTTCGCGAAACTAATGATTATCGCTTAGCGGTATAATATAGGTGAGCAGGGCTAGATAGACTTGCAATTTCCGAGATGGTGGCATAGCCTTGGTTCTTACCATCAAAAGCCAAAGCCTCCCCTTGTGGTTCCAAAATACTAGGAACGATTCGTGGTTTCCGACGAAGCGCATCCGCAATGCTTTCGTGTTTTTGCTTTTTCCAGTAATATATTTCCAAATAATTACGGATGATGATTTCTTCGTTCGAAGAAGCCACATTCCCATCTGTGATGAAATACAACTGCTTAAGTAGACTGAGATCAGACGCGGGAACAGAGAAGTTCAACTCCTGCACATATTGAGCTTTCTGTACGCCTTTAGATGCAAATGCTTCCGCCGGCAAACGATATAAACGCTTGTGATCTTCTCGCTTGGAGATAAAATAGAGGTCACCGGTAATCTGATCAATCAGCATACACTCCATATCCCGAGACCCATCAGGCAACGTAAATGCTAAACTTTGCGAATGCTTAATGACCCGGCGCAAAGGATCTGTTAATTTCAAAGAAGGCTCTAAGAACCGATGAACTTGATACGTAGCATTCTGGGCCAAATTGTCCCCGATATCAGCGACATACAAATAGGTTTGGCCTGTTCGATTTTGCCAGCGCCCCATGGCTTCCCAGTCGCGATTGTGTAATCCCAGTAAGCTAAATTCTGCTTTACCTTGGCCAGACTCACTGACTAAAAACATACGATTCAAATCCTTTGAGTCATTGATTACCCAAAAATTTCCCGGATTTCGAAGCGAGGCGACCATGCCTGAGGCCTCATCAATTTCAATATTGGCTAATACCCCTACATCCTTCGTACTTGAGAAACGCGTTTGAGTCTGGCCGGAATCAGCGATGTAAAAAGATTGGCAAGCCCAAACGAGCAAGCCCATCAAAAATACATGTATGCGGCTCCGATTTCTCACTTTTTCTTATAATAATAAAGGTGCGCAGGCACTAAATCCGGTGATTCTGAAAGGGTGTAATAACCTGAACCATCCAATGAAAATGTTACGCCTTCACCCTGAGGCTCTAGCAAATAAGGTACCGCCTTCGCAGGACGAAGGAGCGCCTCTGGAATACTTTCCCCTGTTTTTCGTTTCCAATAATAGATCCCGATGTAATTGCGAATTAATATTTCTGTATTATCTGGGGAAACACATCCTCCCGTTAAGAAATAAGCCTGTTGTATTTTCGCATCACTTGAAAAAGGGGTAGAAAACGTTAAATCTTGCACGTATTCTGCCGTTACGGTTGTGCCGTTTAAAACCTTAGCCGCTGGTATTTTATATAAACGCTTACTGTTTTCACGCTTCGTTATCACAAATACATCTTTCGATTTTTGATCGATTAATAGCGTTTCCATGTCACGAAAGCCATCCGGCAACCGAAAGCTTAGTTTATTAATATCCGTCAAAACCGTGTAGGGATTTGAGGTAATCGCTAAATCTTTAAACCAATAAATGGCATAATTGGCGTTATCTTGAAAATTATCGCCAAAATCAGCTACATAAACCGTTGCCGAACCATCAGATTCATTCACCACGGCTAAATCTTCCCAATCTCGGTGAGTTGCTCCGCTTAATAAATATTCCTTTTTCCCTTTTCCTAAGGAATCGATCAAATACAACATAGGACCTTGAACATCCGAATCGTTTGTTACCCAAAAATATCCCGGATTTTTTCTACTTGCCCCTATTCCCGACGCCTCCATGATTCTGGGATTGTCTAATGCCCCTCGATCAACGGCATTCTCAAAGGAAGATTCCCCCTGCGAGGGATCTGGCGGCTCAGGCAGCACCGTAAAACATGCCGAAACGCTAATCCCGATAAGTAAAATAGACAAATATGCCTTGTAGCTAAACATCATCTTCTGTAACGGGAATATCATTCTTCTTGTTCGTAACCTTCACTTTTTTAACGCGACGGGCATCCACGGATTGTATCTTAAACTCAAAATCCTCCCAATTTATTTCCTCTCCGGAATTTGGAATCCGACCAAATAATTCAACCATTAAGCCCCCCAACGTTTCACTTTCGCCTTTCGCCTTCTCAAAATAAACGACATCTAAATCGAATACCCGACAAAAATCGTTTAAGGATGTTTTCGCTTCAAACAAATAATTTTGTTCGTCCAGGCGTTTATAATCAGCCGTTTCATCATCGAACTCGTCGTTGATTTCCCCAACAATCTCCTCGATAATATCCTCCATGGTCACGAGCCCTTCCGTCTCCCCATATTCGTTTACCACGATTGCCATGTGTACGCGCTTCTCTTGGAAATCATAAAGCAAGTCATCAATTTTCTTGTTTTCTGGCACAAAAAACGGTTGGTGCAATAACGAAACCCAATCAAATTTTTCGTCTTCCTCTACGTGAACCAATAAATCCTTGATGTACAAGATCCCTTCTATTTTATCAATGGTTTCCTTGAAAACCGGTACACGGGAATATCCATTTTTATTGATCTTATCCATCAATTCATGGAAGTCCATCTCGGTATCAAATGCGACGATATCTCGGCGCGCTTTCATGACTGACTTCACGGATGTATTCCCAAAATTCAAGATACCGCGTAAAATATCCTTCTCCTGTTCCGTCGTATTCTCGTCGGTCGTAATCTCCAGCGCATGATTCAATTCATGCGCAGTTAGCGTATAGGATTTCTTTTCAATCCGTTTTTCAATCAGATTAGAAATACCCAATAGTGCTTTTGAAAGCGGGGTAAACAACAGGGTGAAAAACTTAATTAACGAAGCTGAGAACGTAGCAAATCGAATATTATTTTGCTGCGCCCAAACTTTAGGAATGAGCTCACCGAAAAACGTGATGATAAAAGTGACACCGAATAATAAGAATAAAGTCACAAGTAAAGTCCCTACTGATTGTGGGCCTAATATCATTTCTGTCAAATAGTTCGACAACGTAATGAATATAATATTAACAAAGTTGATGGAAATCAACAAGGTCGCTAAAAGTTGCTGAGGTTTATCCAAAAGTAAACTCACTGCTTTCTCTGCTGGATTGTCACTTTCACGAAGTGCCGCGCGCTGATCTGCATTCAAGGAAAAGAAGGCAACTTCTGAACCCGCCAACAAGGCAGAAAGAAAGAGCAAAGCAATCAAGATGATCCCGATGAAAAACACCGAACTTAAAGGTAGATTGGGATCAATGAAACTAAGTAAATGTCTTGGAAAGGGGTCAGCCTCCATAATTTAATGTGCACAGTACGCACAAATTTAAGAAAAAGGGAATAGAGTCATCCTATATTCCCTCTTCTTATTGAAAATTTAAAATGGCAAATCGTCTCCTTCCTCCTGCATTACACTAGGAAAAGGGTTCGCATTTGCCGCAGGGGCATTTAAATTAACGGCTTCAGGCTTTGGACGTTCAGGCGCATCAGCCCCCTTTTCGTTGCGTCCGCCTATCAAATTCATGTTCGTCGCACGAATACGATAACCCCGCACCGTTGCACCTGTCTTGTCTTGCCATTCTTCTGAACGAATTTTCCCCTCGATATAAACTTGATTCCCCTTGCGCAAATATTGCTCAGCGATGTTGGCTAAATTATCCCACAATTCCACCCGATGCCATTCCGTTTGCTCAACGCGCTGGCCGTCTTTACCCGTATAAGCTTCCGATGTTGCGATGTTGATATTCGCCACTTTCACCCCATTGGGTAATGCACGCACTTCAGGATCTCCCCCCAAATTGCCTAATAAAATCACTTTGTTTACGCCTGCCATAATTGTATTGTTTAAAGGTTAGGTAATTGAACAGCCAAATGTACATCATCTAGCCTTCCAATATTTCCTTCAATGCAATATTATCAGTAATCAGATTTAATAACAAGACGGGCTTACCCAATTGTTCGAATTCAGATGACAAAATCCACTCATAATCTGCTGGTTTTTCGAATGTAAAATCTGAAGGCAATTGTAGCAACCATGCCGCTGAAATGATTTTCTGATGACTTAAAACATGGACTCCTGGCGCTTGCAAGGGTACAGCATGCGTCATGAGCGGTGACAAAAAAGGATATAAATTTATCGTTTCATCTAGGTTGGGCGATTCCACACAGAAGAACTCCCACAATCCCTGCCAGATATCTTTCGATTGCCGCTGATGTACTAATATTTTTCCTGCATGTTCAATGACGAAATATTGAAAATGACGGATACGTTGGGCTTTGGCTTTCGACTTGACGGGCAATTGGCTGACTCGTCCTTCGCGGTAAGCAAAACAGGAAGTTAGCAGTGGACAACTTCCACAATCGGGACTCGGGCTGCATTGCAAAGACCCAAACTCCATAATTGCCTGGTTGAATCGGGCTGGATCTGTGCTTGGGATTAATTCCTGCGCTAGTGCGGTAAATTCCTTGCGGGCAGAAGCATGCAGGATATCCGTTTCAATCCCGAAATAGCGAGCTAAAATCCGATACACATTTCCATCCACAACAGGACTGGCTTCTCCAAAAGCAAAGGAGGCAATCGCCGCAGCCGTATAAGGTCCTACACCAGGCAGCTTGATTAATTCGGCATAGGTAGTCGGGAATTTCCCAGCATGCGATTCCACAATGTGTTTGGCCGTTTTATGCAAATTCCGTGCTCGGCTGTAATAGCCTAAGCCTTGCCATAAACGAAATAATGTCGTTTCATCCGCCGCGGCTAAATCATAGACTGTTGGGAAAGCCTCTGTCAACTTATAAAAATAAGGCAAGCCCTGGGCAATGCGCGTTTGTTGGAGAATAATCTCTGACATCCATATCACATAAGGATCATTCGTTCTTCGCCAAGGCAAATCACGAGCATGGTCTTTATACCAGGTAATCAATGTTTCGGCAAAGGGGTGTTGTGTCGCTTTCTTCATGAACGTGTCAAAGATAATGGGCTACCTAAAAGCAAAAAAATAAATATCGCTTTTTCATTTGCCCCTTTTAAAGAAAAACCTTACTTTTGTGTCCCTTTTGAAAGCAAGGGGGAACGAAATAGAATCAACGAATAAATAAAGACTCATTACCGTGACTAAGGCAGATGTAATTGCTGAGATTTCCAGCAAAACAGGGATAGATAAAAAAGATGTATCTGAAACGTTAGAAAACTTTTTTGAAGTAGTAAAGGATAACCTAGCGAAACAAGAAAATATTTATGTTCGTGGATTCGGAAGTTTCATCAACAAGAAGAGAGCGAAGAAGATCGCGCGTAATATTTCAAAAAACACGTCAATTACGATTGATGAGCACTATGTGCCGAGCTTTAAGCCAGCCAAGGTGTTTATAGAACAAGTTAAAACAAGCACTGACCCTGCAAAAGCTTAATTCAAACAGAATAAGCAATAGGTCGATAAAATGAATAAAACGCTTGCGATCATTTTATGTGTTGGCCTTGGCTTAGTTGCCCTCATTTTCCAATTACCTAAGGGAAATGTGAGCAATAAAACAGAGAACTCCGTAGCTGGAGGGGCAAACCGAGATGCTGCAGCCAAAGAAACTGCGCAATCGGAATCCGAAACAAGCCACGCGACTCCCTTAACACCGGAACAGCAAAAACAAATTGCAGCATTGAAAGTAATCCTGCAACAAGCCAAAACGGAGGCTCAAGAAGTATCCGCTTTGGAGAAATTAGCCACGGCTTTTATTGGCGCCGATAAATACGATAGTGCTGCTTATTATGCAGCGGAATACGCGAACAAGCATGCGACATTGACGCATATTTTACGCGCAGGCCAATTGTATTTTGAGGCTCAAACCTACGCAATCAACGCTAAAAAGGGGCAAATCCTGGGCGAAAAAGCGCGTAATTACTTTGAAAAAGCGTTATCGTTAGATCCGAATAACCTGATGGTTAAGACGAACATGGCGATGACTTATGTAGATACACCTACTCCCATGAAAGGCATTAGTCTGTTACGGGAGGTTATTGAACAAGAGCCGACTTTCGTGCCGGCGATATTCAATTTGGGTATATTAGCCATTAAATCGAATCAATTTGGCAAAGGCCAAGAACGATTCACCCAGATATTGAAGCTGGAGCCGAATAACCATAAAGCCGCGTTAAATCTCGGTTTTTGTTTAGCCCAGTTAGATAAAAAAGAAGAGGCTCAGAAGATTCTGAAGCGCGTTTTAGAGTTATCTAAGGACGCAGAAGAGCAGAAAGCCGCGAAAGAGTTGCTTGCAGAAATGCAGGAGCATTGAGGTTGAAAGTCAACTTCGTATAGTATTTAACACATTAATTCTTAACATTATGCCTTGCGGTAAAAAAAGAAAACGTCACAAGATCTCTACTCACAAAAGAAAGAAGCGTCTTCGCAAGAATCGTCACAAGAAGAA